>JAUIMJ010000060.1 GCA_030433295.1 bacterium
AGTGTCAGCGTCATTGTCGGCCCAGTAGATCTTTCCATTCGTGAGATCAAGCGCGATGCTGAGCACATTCATCAAACCGTCGCCGGGACCAAGTATGTCGACAACGTTGCTCCCATCGAGGTCGGAACGTGAAATCTTGTCGGTGCTGGTATCGGTCCAGTAGACCTTGTTGTTT
The DNA here is from genome assembly GCA_030433295.1 of bacterium. Lineage (GTDB taxonomy): Bacteria > Bdellovibrionota_C > UBA2361 > SZUA-149 > SZUA-149 > JAUIMJ01. Next base: position 176 of record JAUIMJ010000060.1, read on the forward strand.
GCGACATCGAGCGCAACATCCCGAGGGTCTCCGAGTCCGCTTACAATCTCTTCGGGATCGCTACCATCGGGATTTGCACGTCTAATGGAAGATCCATTATCTCCCCAGTAGATTTTCTGATTGATGCTGTCGTAATCCAGACCAGTAACTGCATTGAAATCGCTGCTGATTATCGTCGTCGTGTCGTTCGTGCCGGTTCCCGGGAGATCACTCTTCAGGCTGGCGCTGGTCAGATTGCTCCAGAGTATTCGCTCTTCGGCAACAAGTGGCGAGGGGAAAGCGACGGCAAAAATCGAGCAAAAGATGATTGTGCTGCAGAGAAGGCGTATCATTGGTTACCCTGAAGTTCTGTTGAAGCAACACTACCATAGATACCTGCGAATTGCATATTCCGGCACCGGGCGACTAAGGGGAGCTTTTTGTCTGTTTATCGTTGAAATCACAAGGAATTGGGCAAACTGACATGTTCACCCAAAACCCTAACGTTCGTCACGCATGAAATGTAAACAGCCTTCCGCAAGCCTCTTAGGCGCTCACTGCAAGTGCCGCAAGCTCCGTTCGAAAATCTTGAGAAAGCTCAACAGCCTCAGATGCCGTCAACAGCATTGGCACTCGCTTAGCCCACTTCGGCGTGGGTAGTTCGATCAGTTCCTCGGGAAGCTCGAGCGAGTCAATCGGCGCGTCGAGTTCTCGGTGAATCAGTTCGAGCACTTCCTGCCGAATATTGCCTCGGCCACAGTGTGTATCTCCGCCCCAGGCTCGTGTAAGCGTGGTGCCGTGCATAAGCCACATTGGCGTCAGGATATGCTCCTTCTTATCGATGTCAAAGGGAAAAAACGCTCCGTTCTTGTCGACCCAGGTAAGATCGTATGCCGAACCTTTGTCTTCGATAGAAGCAACGCGATCTCCCGCAAGATCCAGAATCCAGCGATAGGTCACGCTGAACTTCTTTCTCGACCTGGGAAAACGCTTCTGCAGATCGGTAACCATCTCTCGCGCCCGCGAAGACAAGCGAAAGTCGCTCAACGGCGTTTCAAAAATCATCTCCATCCTCCTTCTCATTCTACGCAGCAGTTCGAACTCCGAGAATGTCTGCACCCAGACAGCTACGGAGTTCCGGCTGATGGCAAAGAAGATGGCCAAACCTTAGGAAATGTCAGTTCTACCCGGGCGCTATTGCTACCAATTTACTCGGAATCTGTCAAAAATCCACTCTCTTCCCCCCCTGCCACGGTATCTCCTAAGCAATGGGCACAAGACGGATTCCCTCCTACGGAGCAGCCACGAGAAGCGACAGGAAATTCTTTTGTATTACCAGGCCGTTAGTCTCATGAAAATCAATCGCAGCCAGACGCCGTCTCGCTTCAGTCCTGCCGCTTATCTGCCGATAAACAGAGTATTGTTTTAACGCAGGTCGGGGGCACTTCTGCGCAGGCCCCTCAACGTCACAGAATGTACATGGCAGACGAAGAAAAATCGGGACAAGAAAGTCAAAGCTTGAAGCACTCACTTGCGCTCCATTGGATCCACTGGGCAATACTTGGCATGTCCCTGGTGCTTACCCTTCTCGCCTGGCGTTATTCAGACCAACAGAGCGAAGCAAAACTTGCCGCAGAGTTCGAGCGCGAATCAGAACGCGTGATAGAACTTATCCGTGAACGCATGAACAAATACGAAGACGCCCTCTGGGCCGGAGTAGCCCTTCACAGCGTAAAAGAAAACCAAATCTCCTACCATGATTGGAAAACCTACACCGACCATATCAGACTCGAAGTTAAGTATCCGGGAATCAATGGTATCGGAGTGATTAAAAAGGTTCCAAGAGAGAATCTGCAAAGCCATCTACAGGAGGAACAGAAGTTCGTTCCGCACTACAAGGTGTATCCTGAACATGATTTGAACACCCTTTATCCTATCGTCTACATCGAGCCGATACGCGATAACGCAAAAGCCCTCGGTCTCGATATGGCGCATGAGAGCAACAGGCTCACTGCGGTGAGAAAATCCAGAGACAGCGGCACCGCACAAATAACCGGCCCCATTACTCTGGTGCAGGATAAAACTAAAACCGCCGGATTTCTCTTTTTCGCGCCTATCTACGGTCCGGTAGTTCCAAAAACAATCGGCGGGCGGCAGAGGACTTTCTACGGCGTCGTGTACGCCCCCTTTATCGTAAAAAAGCTGATGGAGGGAACTCTGAGAGCAGAGACCCGGCACGTCACACTGACCATCAGTGATGCCGGAACGACATCGGACAACGTCATTTTCGACGAGCACAATGACGCAGTTGATCAGTTTGACCCTAACCCGCTGTTCCGCAAGACGGTAGAGATACCTCTCTACGGGAGGGTATGGAGATTCGAAATATGGAGTTCCCTCGTTTTTCGAAAAGTCGCGAGTAACAATCAGTCAATTTTCATTCTTATCGGCGGTATTCTTATCGATACCCTGCTGCTATTTCTGTTCATTTCCATGACCCGCTCAAACCAGAGGGCCATTGAGTACGCAAACCAGATGACCGCAGACCTGCAGCAAAGCAACCTTGAACTAAATAAAGCCAGGCAGCAGGCAGACGAGGCGTCAGAGGCAAAGAGCACCTTTCTGGCAAATGTGTCGCATGAGCTTCGAACACCGATGAATTCCATTCTGGGTTTTTGCCGCAGGCTATTGAAACCAGAAGGAATGAACAATAAGGAACGAGCAATTGATGCACTACAGACCGTTGAGCGCAATGCGTCTCACCTCCTGCAGCTCATCAATCAGATTCTGGATGTCTCAAAGATAGAAGCCGGTGAGATGCGCGCCTACCATGATGACTTCGATGCAGCGGAACTCATTCGCGACACGATCGATGTTTTTACCCCGCTCGCTGAAGACAAAGGCATAGAACTCGATCTCCGCATGAGTGCAAACGCCATCCGCGTACGAGCCGACAAAACAAAACTCCGTCAGATTCTTTCGAACCTACTCTCGAACGCCGTGAAGTTCACCGACAATGGCCTGGTTTCCATGGCAGTTGAGCAAGGTGAAAGCAGGCAAGATCTCCGCATTTCAGTGGAAGATACCGGGACGGGAATCAAAGACGAGGATCAGCGAAAACTCTTCGCTCGTTTCTCCGAGTTATCATCGACCAGGACATGTGTTGATGCAGGCACCGGCCTCGGGCTACATCTGACGCAGGAACTGGTTCACTTGCACAAGGGTAGAATTGAAGTCGAATCGATCTTTGGCAAGGGCACCAAATTTACTGTGACTCTTCCGGTCCTTATTGACGAGCAGGACAGCCCGAATACGACCACGCAGGACTCCGAGACATCCCCTACGCTCTACGTGTAAGATACTGAAACACCCTCGCGTTCCATATGACGATACGAGACCGGCGATGCTTGCGTGACTACCGGCTGCGCAACTTCCAGCGCCGTATGCGAATCTCCTCACCGGCTTCGATATAGCGAACACTCACTTTCTCACGCTTATGGTGTAGCCAGCGATCTGCTAGCTGCCCCTCCACAAAGCGACTGGCGATAAGCAGGTTGCCATCATGTATCTCCTGAACAAGCTGCAACTCATCAAGCTCAACATACGCCGAATCTCCCGTGTTAAAGACCAGCGTATCATGTGCATGCCAGGGCGTTCCTTTAAAACCAATCAGGGTATCTCCATCTTCAGGAATATTCATAATCACCAACGTCCCATCCGCGCCCAGGGTAAGCTCAACACAATGCTCATCAACAGCAACGGCATCCAGATTTAGCTTCGTGCAGAGGCTCAGTACTTGTTCCAGTCGATACGCCATAAATGTACCCTGTCTCAGGTTTTGAATTCACGCCGGAAAATCGAAAGTGCAGCACCCCTACTTTCTCCGTGTAATCCGAAGGAATAGATGATCCGCTGGCTTTGTCGAGACCGCTGCCCGAGCCTCTATCAATGACTGCACATTGCTAAAGGTAAACAACTTCACAAAGGCCCCCACGGCAAGCCCCACTTCCAGCTGACCGAGAAACTTACCGGGACAGACTCGCGGCCCGTGGCCGAAGCCAAAGTGCAGCATTTCTTTGGGAGAGCGACCCTTCTTCTCGAGGACCTCCCAACGCTCCGGCGCAAAGGCCGTCGCAGAGTACCCCGTTTCTTCTTCGCCCCAAAAATCCTCACAGCGATTTGAGTGCCAGACATCCAGCATCACGTGGGTGTTTGCAGGAATACGCAGACTGCGCTCCTCCCCGAGATCCAGCTCTATCTCCTGCGAGGTCCAACGTGGAAGAAAGTAGAGCGAAGGCGTAAGTCGTAAGGTCTCCTGAAGGCATCGATTGAGCATCACCGCCTGTTTCAGATTCTCGGGATCGTATACTTCCACATCCTGAACTTCCTGATAGATTACCTCCTGCAAGTCCGGTCTTTGCGCCAGATGAGAAAGTGTCCAGGAGGTAAATGAGGTCGTGGCCTCCAGAGCACCGGCAAGAAAGACGCGAATGTTGCTGCGGAGTTTATCGTCACCCGCATCGGATTTGAACTGCCCCCAGAGTCCGCGTCCTTCTTTGCGCCCCGACAAGGCAATGTCAGTCAGTTCTTCGAAATCCGCCTTCGCCTTTGCAATCGCTTCCGGTTCTCCCAACACAGCGTTTCTCAAACCGCGTATTGAATGTCCCACCGTGTCACTCACCATGTGGTCAATGAGAAATGCGATCGCAGGCGCATAACGATCGCGCAAATCCTCATACGAAACGCTGGCACCAAAAAAATTGTTCACCAGCATCTCCAGCATGACGATTTCCACCTCAGACTCCATCTCGAGTTCAGTCGCCGACTCCCCACTTTCCTCCTGCCGCTGTCGCAGTATTTCGAGCCGCTCAATCGCCGTGTTGCGAAATGTCTTCTCAAACTCGTGAAATGTCTCCGGCTGAAACAGGTTTGAGCGGCTCATCGGAGGAGCGGAGAGTTTTTTCTGTCGTCGCCAGAGCGGCCCGTTGGCATACAGCAAGGAGTCAGTACCCGTTGCCCGGGCTATGCCCGCAGAAGGCCGGGTATCGCGATCAAACTGCCCGTCCTTATCACCGGTCGCCGAGAGTACCGTGCGAATAACCAGGGGATCTCTGGTCACCAGCACATGATCCAATCCGGGAACGTCCAGATAGCGATTGTGCTTCTTCGAACCAACCTCATCATCGACGCCCCAAAAATAGGTCTCGAGAATTTTTAGCGGCTCATGATAGTTCCAAAAGTGCGGAAAGGGCATAGACGGGCGGCCGCCGGCAAAAACGGGAACACGGCCCGGCAGGAAGGATCCCGTAAAAGGGCTGATGCCTCGAATTTGTTTGGTGGTGCGGTTGAGCCATTTGGAGAAGGTCATGATTTTGTCCTGAGTGAAACGAAAAATTATCAATGCAAAAGCATAGCGACGTAGTCCGAAATCAATCGAGGTAATTTAACTGCTTGAACAGCGAAATGATTTCATCTCTGATACTAACTACTAGTTCGACCTCTACATCGTCGCTCAGCCACATTGGTGGAGCGCCGAATGAATTGTCTTTCCACTCTCTGCCAAAGGCAAATCTAGGGGCGACATATCGCGGCACTCCGTGAATGTGTAGGTGATGAAGCACATTCCCCAATTGCAGATAGTTATACCTGTCCGGCTGAAACGTCTGACCGCTGCCAAGTGCCGTTTCTATCTCGCGGTTCACATCGGCCAATTCTGCCAGAGCAGCCCCGGAAAGCTCTGAAAGCCTCTCGACTTTATGGCGAGAGAACAAAGCAAAGCACCCCAGGGTGTGCTGCATGTAACTAACCTCGAGGCACCAGTGCTCGTAGCATTTAATAAAGGAGTCTGCATAACGACCCTTCGGATCCCAGTGCCTGATATTTGGATCCACAACCGGCACTTGTCTGACTAAAGCCATGTCATCCTCTAATTGGTACTCGCAGTTCCAGGTGGCGTCTACTAACCCGCACAGACACGTGTATCATCTATTCGGCTAGACTCTGACCGTGGCAAACAAGTACATCTCTGTGCTCCATATCTACGGCAAACCAGGATGAGGACTCTCGCTGCTCCGGTAATTCGTTCCAAGCGACCACATAATGAAGGCTTATACCCGACCCGCTGGGCACCTGTGGCAATGTGATTTCCAGACCGTGCTCAGGAAGCGCAGGCCATGCATCCTCAGAAAGTCCGCAGTTCGGCAATCTGAGTTTCAGTTGCTCTAAATCCTCGGTGCCGATGGCTACAATATGATTATCGCTTGTCCATGTTTGCGCATCCAGGCACTCACCGGGCTCTGGCGAACCTTTTGCGAAGGGGCTCTCCCAACGACATCGAAAGAGAAGGCTACCGGCAGACTCCTCACAATAGTACTTCACTAAGCACGTATATCGCTGCTGAACCTCCATCCCATTCGGCAATACTCGCTCCGCTTCACAGAGGTACAGGGACAGCTCCGCTGACTCGGCGGCAACTGCGGTAAAGAGTAGCGCCCCCAGGGGCGTGTCCAGCTTCAGGGTTTCAGTTTTCACAAAGGTACAATGGATTTGAATCTTTCACGACGGCTGCTCGGAGCCAAGCTTACCACGAATAGAACGTTACGGCGCTTCCAAAAGCGACCCCTTTACTCCTTGCATGAGATATTCATGTTTCGTTACGATTGCTGCGGAGGACACTATGGGCTTTTTACTGCGATTTCTTATCATATCTACCACAGGACTATTCGTCCTGCCTGCCATCACCTGCACATCCTTTGCTGAGTCTCCCGAACTCAGGGTCGCGGTGAACGAGATAGAGCCATTTGTAAAGAAGCAGCCGGATGGGACGTACTCCGGATTTGATATAGAGCTTGTGAAGTTACTGGGAAAGAAGCTTTCCTTCACTCCGGTGTTTGTCACACATGACCTGCGGGGCCTCCTCGATTCCGTCGCTTCCAGGAAAGTGGGCTTCGGCATCGCGGGACTCAGCATCACCGCCGAGCGCGAGGAGCGACTGGATTTTTCACAGCGCTACCTGGACTCGGGCTTGGGGATACTGATTCGCAGCAACATTGAAACCAGCGCGCGGCAGTTTCTCTCAGGTTTAATGACACCAACGACATTTCGACTACTCGCCGGTTTTGTGCTGATGACATTTTTCTTCGGAGTTCTGCTTTATATGGTCGAGCGCGGGCAGCCGGAAATAAACGACAAGGCCTTTCCCGGATTGTTCGAAGCTGCCTGGCTCACCTGGGCAACCGCAACGACGGTTGGCTTTGGGGACAAAACTCCCGCAACCTGGAGGGGCCGCGTCGTGGTATCTGTCGCCGGTTTTGTAGGCATCGCGTATTTCGGTCTGATTGCCGGCCACGTTGCCTCAATTATGACTGCCGAGCGCCTGACCTCCCAGGTGGTTTCTACTTCTGACTTGATTGGACAAAGCGTTGCTGTCGTTCAGGGGTCTACCAGCGAGAGGATAGCCCGGAATCTCGGCATGTCCGGCTTTGCGGTGAAGAACTTTGATGAGGCGGTGCTTAATCTTGAAGCAGGCCGGGTGAAGGCCGTTTTATTTGATCTGCCGGTGCTGCGAAACTATCTGGCTTCAAGGCCAGAGAGTGGGCTGGCGCTGATTGGGGATCCCCTGGTTAAGGAGTACTATGGAATTGCGCTGCCGGATAACTCCCCGTGGACGGAGAAGGTTAATCTTGCGCTATTGAGCTTTGAGGAGGATGGAACACTTGAGGCCCTGCGGGGGAAGTATTTTGGGATTGAGTGATGCTGAATGCAACCAGCGAAAGAATTACTCAACAGCAGCAAGCAGCTTTTCAGCGACTGGAAAAAGCGTTTTGGGGCTCACCTTCATTGCAGTAATCCCGGACTGCAATTTTGCCAGATGATGCGCAATTTTGTTCGCATCAGCACCCTCGAGAATAAAATCAAGAATCTTGATAGCCCAGCGGTCGTATTCGTCTTCGGCACCTTTGATGTTTTTTACGCCTATTGGATCCCATTCGTTTAGGAGGATGGCGGATACTTTGTTTCGTAGGGCTGCGCGTTTCTGTTGTTTGTTGGGCATTTGGGTTTTGGCTTTGTGCTGTATTAGTGTGCGGGAAAGTAGCTGATACCTATGTATCAGAAACGTTGCCGTTTTCATTTAAAAGTATGCTATTCTTCTCGAATGGTGGACACAGATAATTCATCAGAGGATTTTTCATCCTTTCTTTCGCGGGCGATTATCGTCGGTTGGGTGTGTGCGCTCTTATCGACATTTTTCCTTTTTCTGAGCATCAGATTTTTTGCCGGAGCTGAATCTTCAAACTGGTGGGCAATCGCGATGATGACAGCTCGTCTCTTCGGTGTCGTCTCGTTTTTTATCGGAGCAGTCGCCATATTCAACAAGCGCTGGACTAGTGGCGTTCTTCTTTTCCTGCTTTCTATTGGGCTTCCGATTGTTGCTTTTCACTTTCATGGGAGCTTTTGAGGGCTTCGTGGTGGGACGGTTTAGGGGAATTGGCCGACTTGTCGGCTCAATGCAACCTGATGGTTTCTCTTCGTAGCTTACCACTATCGGATAGCTTTGCTACGCTTCTTAGTGACTCTAGTCACTAAGAAGCGTAGTTATCATAGCCCTAGATTTCCAGAGAATGCGGGAACATCCAATAATTATAAATAAACAACACCCAGCGTTCCACGCAATGGCAGCATAGTACCAACTAGATTCAGGACACACTAAACGATTGTCTAGCAATATATGGTTCGGGGATCGAGGTGAGAATGGTAGGATGCATTCTTGAGATATCAGATCTAGGACAGAAATTCCAAGAAATATCGAAGAAGCGATGACCAAGGTAATACAGCACAAAACGGCGACCGTCACAGCAAGTTTAAGAAAAACATCACTCATATTACGACGACTCTATTCAGAAAATACCTTTAGAAGAGTAACGGCCAGGCTCACCGGGCTTGGGACCAAGCAAGCCGTTCAACTTTACTGGAGTGTAACACGGCCCCAGTTCCGGTGCAGCCGATTGTTATGAGCCGTCGCCAAATAACGTGGCGTAAATCTGCTCAATGGTTTTGTATTCAGTGAACTGCCCCTTGTTCAACTCGCGGATATTCGGACGTTCAGCTTTGAATCCGTGTCGATCACCTTTGGTGTGGCGTGCCGACTTCGCGTGGTCGAGACACGGTAACTCCCCGCCGGGGGGACCTCCAAAGAACAAGAATGGACCGAGACTAAGTGTTGTCTCATCAAAGTAGATCCAAACTATACACCCTGATGCTTTGTTGGCGATCCGAGTATGAATCTTTTGTCGCGAGGTCTTTGCGCCGATGTAAGTCGCCTTGAGCTGAATGTGTCGAGCGATTCCTCGATCCTCGGCAATAATGTCATACCCGGAATTATCTACCTTCGGTGATGCAATCTCCAACGAACAGTCTCCTCTCTGCCATGAGAGTTTAAGCAGTTCACCAACGAACAGATGTTCGATCAGCTTTTCTCTGAAACTTGAATGTTCGGAGTGTTTACTCATTCGGAGGCGAATAACATAGGCATGACGAGTTCTCGCCACCACTCAGTTCTAACTCGATTATATTCAATACGACTACAGTTACCCTTGAATTTACGTTCGTCTCTTTGAGGCTAACACGAACAAATATAGGAAGTTAGCAAAAATAAACCTCTTACATACAAACTCTAGTCCCCCCCTCCGGAACTGCATTTCCCGCAAGTCGAAATGCAGCCTCAGGAAACACTCTTTCTCAAAAGCCAGCTACTGATGGTGTGCTACAAGACATCGCCCGGGGAAACGTGCGGAAACGTGGAGAAAAAGCGGACGCTACCCTTTTCTTTCGGTTTTTGGGGCTTGTCACCATACATTTTCTCCGCAGTTTGTTATATACACACTTCAGACTATTCAGTTCCTTCCAAGCGTTAAAACGAATTTGCCTGGCCTTTGCTCTACTCGGGATTTTAGGATCCCCAGTGGTGCAATGCGCCGTAGTCACACATCATGGTTTTTACAAATGGAGGACACTGTGCCTGAGAAAACAGTACACGGGCGCATACGAGAGACCTCCAACGACGGTTGGACACCAGAGACCGATGCGGCTCTGTTAACTCTCTATAGCGCTGGATATCACCCACGAAAAATTTTCGATGAGCCTGAAGCGGCCCTGGCCGTATTGATAACAGCAGGCGATCGTAGTCCGCTTGAAGCTGAGTCCCAGCTCGATTTTATTTCTTCCCTCTCGCGCAAGTCCATTACGGATCGTGCATTTGAGCTTGAATGCTTCGATGCTGAAGTATGGACCGCTGAACGGCAGCGCGCCCTGCGACGTTTAAGAAAACAGGGCATTGGTCCAACTCGAATAAAGAGTAATACCAGGCTCGTTGAGCAAACTCTGGCTGAGGGAAACTTCAGCGCAAAAGCAGCTCGGGAGCTCGCTCAGTTTCTTTCTGCTCGAACCAAGGAATCCTTGAGTCAAGCCAGCGTAAAGTTTCGCGCGACGAAACCTCGTTTGGTTTGGACCACACGTCGCAAGAACGCTCTTGCCTGTGCCCGAGAAGCTGGCCTTTCTATTCCAGACATCCTGAGTAATCCTCAGTTGCTGGAAGAAACCCTGCGCAAGAAATTGTCACCTCGATCGGCTGCTCGTATGGCGAGTTTCCTATCCGGATGCACTGAGTCTTCCCTGGGGGCCGCCTGCTCTGCACAAGGACTCGTCGATGAGTCTCGAAGCAAAGCAATAAGCGACGGCAAGAAGGCACATACTCTGGATGACGAGGAGTTTGAGATTTGGCGAGATTTTGTCCTGGCGAGACGACATCTTGGAGCCACTGCTGTTGCCGATGCCTGGAACGATTTAGCCAGAGAGAAAGGATACACACGTACGACGATGGGAATTGTTCGTCGCTGGCTGAAGAAGATAAACAAAGCGCCAGACAAAGCGAGCGTGCAGAACACTCCCGAGTACAAAGCGCGAAATCAGGAGGCATGGGATAATGCAGGTGCTGAGGTGCAGGTCAAAACCGATGCAAAGCTCGCAGAGGAAATCGAGGCCCAACTGAAACGTGCCCGCGAGATCCTCAGCAAAAAGCGAAAGCCGGCAAGCATCCGCTGCATAGATTGTGAAGTGGACTTACCGGCAACGGAGGAATTCTTCGGCAAGCGTCTTAACCCAAAGGTGCTTAGATGCTCGCTTCATGCGCGGATTGCCTGGATTCAAACTCAGCGACTTCGGAGAAAGGATCCAAGCGCTAGCTTGCCCGGGATTGAGGAAGCAAAGCTCCAACGTCTTGCAGAGCTTCGTGAACAGGAACTGTCCCAGCTTCGAGATGCCCGGGACAAACACCTTTCACGCTATCCAAACTGCAAATGTTTCACATGCTCAGCATGTGGTGAGGACTGGCCTGACAAGGTCAAATATCTCGAGAGCAAACGCAAATCCCGACCAAGGAGTGAATGCAAAAAAGTTTGCCGAGAGTGTTCGATTCGACGAAACGCTGTCCTCAGCGAAAGCCGCCGACTCAAGCGCGACGGGAAATGGACACTGGCTTCGGCGATTCGTATTCGCCGACTGTACAATACGCTCTTCCCACAGGTTAAAAAGAAGAAGTGCAAGTCCTGTGGGAAGTTCTTCCATATGACAGGCGTTTTCTTCAAGCGTCCGAAAGGAAGCGACAATTGCACAGTTTGTGTACCAGAGTAATCTCTTACACCGTGCTGGCTTTAGTTTCGACTACGGCCAGCACCTAACCGGTTACGTTAGGGGCTATATGCCAAAGCAGCAGCCCAGGTTCGAACATCCGGCCCATCGGATTGTTATGTCGAGTTGTGGCAGCAAAAAACCGGATTCTTCAAGTAAATCGCGCAAAGCTCATTGAGCCTCTACCAATATTGGTATCAGCATACTTCAAACTATCAGGGCGTTTGGTCCCTCTTAAATATCGCTGGACCCCAGCAAAAGAAAGCGCGTGAGATAGCCCTCATTATCCGGAAGCCTTTCCAAAACAATCTTCAGGTTATAGCTGTCACAAGCACTCGGCATCGCAATGACTACGCTCGTCTCATCAAGCTCTCCCGTGGCCAGCGCTCGTGCAGCCCCTCCGGAATCCTGTGACGTACAAAGATTGGCTGATGGAAAATGCTCTCTTAGGAATGCACTATGCTTTTTAATTGCCACTGGGTGTGAATAAATCGCCGTATATTGTTCAAAAGGAAGAACTTTAACACCAAGGACGGAATGATTCACAGGCAGATTTGCTTCTGCGACTATGAGAGGTGCGTAATCGGAAAACGCTTTTTCAGTTTCTTCTATTGGCGCTCCAAGGGGTGACTCAAGAGCCATAACCGCATTATCTACTTTGCGATTGCGAAGAGCCTGGATTACCGCGGCGGCATTATGCAGGTAAACAAACTCTGTAGCTTCCAGTTCCTGCTGTTTTTCGAAGTACAATGCGGCCATTTCGCATGCACTGCCGATGTCGCCTTGAATGCCGAGTTTGGATTTCATAGATTCCTAACTTCAAAATAATACTAGTAGCTTACTTACGGCATTGCTTTGCGAGCGAAAAAAAGCGAGGTCGACTTTGTATCAGCATACTTTAAACTAGTTTGTGACTGGGCGACACATGCCCTTAACTTCGGCCGGCTTTAGAAAAGATGCTGATACCTGGCACTAGAGAGGTTTGCTCTTGCCTTCAGAGTAAAGCTAACAGGCCGAAGTCGCAGGAAAAATAATGAACTTTAAATTCACCAATCACAAGCTGCCGACCATAACAGTATCAATGGGGAAGTATTCAGCTTAGAACGCTCCGATTTCCATACTAGCAAAGGTAGCCATTTAGAAATGTCTGGCACCCAAACATATCACCGGCAGGAATGATACGATTTCTCATACTCAGCTTTTGTTGCTCGGCACTACTGCTATCAACGCCATCAGCAAGCCTGGCATGCCTTTGGGACCGGGATACTCTTGCTGCCGAGGCACGAGGAATACCTGAGGTTCCATACATATTGACGGGGCGATTCTTTCGCTATCCGCAGCTCTACTACACTATGAGGTTAACAAGAGTTGAGAAACAGATCTCACTCCGGCCAGAAGACTTGTCTTTATACGATGATGCGGGGGTGGCTTCCGATAAACTGGGAAAACCGCAGGACGCCGTACAGTGGATGGAGCGAAAGCTGCGGCAACTGCAAGCTCAGGACCCCGACCGCACGAAGTCAGCCGATCATTGGTATCGCTACTTTGCTAATGCCGGCACCTTCTATATTCATGACTGGATACACCGTGGCGCACAAAAGCAAGACATCCACCTGCTCAAAAAGGGTGGAGAACTGATAAGAAGCGCTATACAGATTAATCCCGATGCTCATTTTGGAAGAGAAAAATATCAGCTCAAACTCGTCGATTGGTTGTTGGAGAATCTCAACTCCGATGAAGATACACCACACTATACTGATATAGCCCTGGACGAAAACGAAGATGCGATACGTGGTCTCGCGGGGCTTATCATCCTTGGAAATGCCTGGGAGAGCATCGATGTCATACGTGGAATTGAATCGCTTGCCGGAAGCGCCGGACACTCATCGGTGGCGTATATTGCGCAGAGGAGAATTGCAGAATTAAAGAACGCCGGAAAAACTTCAATACTTCCAGGTCGAGCATTCCTGGATCCTTCAAGGGAAAATATGTTCGCTCCCGATGACCTGGCGGCGCTGAATGATTGGTATGAGGAGGCCAGACCCAATGCCGATAACTGGCATCAGAGCAAAACTGACTTCATGCTGAAGAAACTTAAGACGGGGAAACATCCGGATACGGATAAGAACTTTTGGGATGGTTTTGAGGACCTGGAAGCTGTTGAGCTGCCCGGTAGTGAGCTCTTCGGGTCCTCTATGATAGGAGCTCGAAAAATAGACGTCTTCCTCTTCCCCTTCGTGCTTTCCTTGTTAGTGTTTGGGATTATTCTGTTGCGCAAGGCTATAGTCGGACGGCGGGAATCGGATTCCTGAGTTGCTTTGGTTTGTGGCGGTGTACAGCATGAACTAAACGCCGTTCTGGAAGTACTTAACTTCTTTTTTGCGCCAGAACGGGAAGAACAACAGAGCGGTAGTACTATAGTCCGTCCACTGTTCTCCCTCCAGATATTGAAGGGTCCACTTGTGCTCAAACTTGCCCCGACAGACTACTTTAATCCTACAGCGAGATGAGAAACCGAACTGGAAGCAGTCGATTGCATCCTTGCTGTGACCAAAGTGCTCATGCCAGCCATCGTAGAAAACGATGAACTCGTCCCCCTCGTCCGTTAGCACGACGTTAAAGCCGGTTTCAGATGTTGCTTTGACTGCTATGAGATGCTCTTCGATCTCGTAGCTGAGGTGCGGTTTCTCTTTTAGCCATTCCTCAATTTGCTGAATTGTTTTGCTCATTGGGTCCGACAAGAGTAAAGCTGATATAACTAAAGACAAGAGCAGTAAACACACAAGAGAGCCAGTTCAATATGTGGTCCATCCTGTCCTCATAAAACTGGGGATACTGCTGCGGCAGAAAAATGCTATTGTTGATTTGATTGTAAATCATGAAGATAGAGAAGAGCAGGAACAACACCTTCCCCCACGTTCGTGAATCTAAGGCAAAATACAATAGTATCCAACCGACAAGTGCCTGAGTAAGAAACACAGAAATACTGATAAGGCAGAAGAAAAACGTCATCTTCGATTTATCCATATCCAACTGTTGCTCCGGTACCATGTCAACAGCCGCTCGCATCATCTGCTGATACTCACCAGTCCATATTGAGTAGATCAGCGTTGCCGTCGCCAATATGAACCAAACGACATAGAGTTGTTTTAGTCGATTTCGGATCATCTTCATTTGTATAGGGAAATATGCTGAGACCTATCACTCATGCGAATGAATTAAGTATCTCATTCAATTTTCGTAAACAGACAGCCAATGTAATCGTAGGGCTCCTGGTCTTCTTTGGATTCGTAAAATGCATATCCATCGCGCTGAAGGCACTCAAGTTCGACGCGAAGGTAGACATGTGCCAATACGAGAGCCTGCAAAGATGATTCGCCATATATGTAGGCCGATCTATCGACTCCATCGATCTCAACAAGGCAGCGCATGGTACTCGAGTCAGAGCCAGACTTAGGATCTTTTTCAGGGCAATGAAGCGTAATGGTGAGTTCCTTAGGAGCGCGTTCTCCTAACCTGATAAAGACTGTATCTGTTGCGATTGGAGTCATTACCTGGGGACCAAAAGTAGGTACAACGTTTTCGGCGAGCAGTGAACTCTACCTTTCAAAAGTATGCCTTGTTCGTTAGCGATCATTCTGTCAACGGAAAAAAGAAAAAAGCTTGCTCTATGATGCTCTCCTAACAATCACCCGCTTATAGCTAAGGAATATGCCAAAGCCCTAAACTAAGAAGCACTATCGAGACCAGTCCAATATACGTTCTGATATGATTCCAGTGTTGCCAGCGTACCTGATAGTCTTTCCACACGTCCAAGCCTTCTGTTGCTTGCACTGCCGCTAATTTGTCATTCAGTGGCACATTGCAGAGAACGGTGATTCCAAAGGGACCGAGGATGTATCCGACACTTCCAGAGAGTAAAAACACGCTTTGTAAGTCACCTAAATTTGAGACGGCGTCAATGCCAATCAGAAGGCAAATTAGTGGAGTCCCAAAAAAGAAGATGAAAAAAATCGGATTGATTATTTTTTCGTTAATTTGCTGCATCGCATATATGCCGTGCTCCGGCTCAAGCTCGGCTAAGGCGCGCATTATGAAATTTGAAAACGCGAATAGTAGTCCGGTGACCATTGATGCGCCGGCTACAGCAGAGACGGTGAGGTAAGGGAGGGATGAGTTAAGAGTCATTGGTTTGGGGGGTTTGTTATTGGGGTGTAACGGCGAAGCTTAGTACCGAGCGCATGCGAGTAAGCCAATAGGCATGTTGTCTTCATCACGAGATATTTACATATAAAACTCTCGGCTTCACTTTTATAATCCATTTGACAGCTGGAAGCCCATATTTAAGGTTAGCTGAAGCCTCGCCGATGATCTCCGCACTGATAGTCTCACCTCATATCAATGAGCCATCAAGGGTAATGATCTCTTTCGCGACTTTTGTAGTATCCTGTACTGAGATACTGAAAGCTCCGCTCTTACTTCGCCCGCCAGCCACCGGTCTATTCTTCTTTGCGGGGGGCCAAAATTGAGAAAACGCAAGCCCACAACGTTCCACCCGGCTTCGATCGAGATTTCTTATCTGTTCATGAAAATAAAACGTTAATTGAGATACATAGTGTTTTTTTAAATTTCCATCGCCGGCTCCCCAGCTGATTCTCTTCTTGCTTTTAAGCAAGTCTATTTCAGCTTCGCTAAGCTTTTTACTATAGAAAGCTATCGTAAGCGCATGAAATCGCTTTCCATACAACTCTTTAGAATCCCACGCTGCAACAGAATCCTGAAAGTCTTTTTCGCTAAAAAACTCTTCAGCACCAGAAAAAGAAGGTAGAAAAAGACTAACGGTTAAAATCAAAGAAATATATTTTAACATTGATTCCCCTCTCGCTTATCAGCAAATCTCCAGGAGGCGATAACGTTTTCGCTCACCGGTCTGTCGTCAGGTAAGCCGTTCAAATCAGCTGGAGTGTAACTCGGACCCAGTTCCGGTGCAGCCGATTGTTATCGGCATCTAATCATCATGATTCCAAGAACTTCTTTCCATGTCCGACGGTCGTATTGATTGGGCGACCTTCTTCACACAGTGGACAACTCTCTGCGTCGTAGGCAATGACATCGACCTCGCAAAGAGGATGAAAAGGGACCCCCTCTATTTCGCCGGAGTTCAACTCTCGAGGATTGCGATTTATCATCACCGTTAGAGCGACGATGTCTCCTCCGAGGTCACGGATCGATTTGATAGTGTTTCTCGAAGTTCCACTCGAATTTGCAAGATCGTCAACGATCAAAATCTTTTTGCCTTCAATGTACTTTTGATAGCCCCTCAGAAAAGAGAAACTCTTGTTGGGACCCTTTTCCGCGAAGACGGCAAGAACCTTCCGGTTGCTCAGGTTTGACAAATGATACGCAGTCCACTGAGCCAGAATGATTCCTCCGATCGCGGGGCCAACAACCACATCGATGTCGCTATCCTTGAACTTCTTGGCGAACTCCATGCAGATATCACAAATTACGTCAGCATGGGGAGCAAGGTCATTCTTGTTAATGTACACCTCGCCGTGCTTGCCCGAACTATAGACGAAGTGATCGTCAGTCAGAAACCCACCCATATCTTCGATGACTTTTGCTACATTCATGAGGCTCTCCATTGGTGAAAGGTCAGGCTAGGGAGTAAATGCAGACAACATAGTATTGACGGGTTCTCGCAAGCTGTTCAGCTCAAACCCAATATCGGTGTCAGCGTACTTTAATCTCGAAAAGCATAGCGCTGCAAGTCAATAACAACTGAAGCATCATCGGCCTTCTTCGTTACACTTCGGCCCTCGACACACGAACAGGCCCATCCATTTGCGGGTTGCAGCAAAACAAAAGCCAATACCGGAAACAACTTTCTTATCATGATTCAAGTCGGGGAAGATAACCGTTAACGATGGGGAGCGGCGCAATGGTCGCTCCTCAGGCTATTCTTTCCCTTTATATCAAACACTGTTCGCGCCGTCTCTCTGAATCGAATTGGCATCCCTCCGCCTTCTCTTCAATTCTCTAAGACGTAGTGCCCCACCAATTCGCCCAATGAGGATAAAGAAACCCAAGCCACCGACAACAGATAGCACATGTATCCATCTAGGAAGTGCTTGACCACCAGGACCCATGGAGGCAAGGCGTTGCGCCGAGCTCGTTAAGACGAAATAAAGTGAAGCGAAGAAAGGAACGACCGCAGTGGTTGAAGCGTAGAAAAGTTCGTGTCCTGGTGCAAATCGAGCAGCTACATACCCGCCAAGAATTAGAGCTGCGAATATGAGAGCCAAGGAAAGAGCCGCCGGTGATGATGTGTTCGGAAAAAACAACACAATCAGCTCAATTGGTATCAACACGGCCGCTATAATTGCTATCGAACCATATGTGGTGGCTTTGAAGTTCATCACTCTCTGTAGAGATAGGCAACTAGAGTCAGAAGGATAACCGTCAAAATAGCCGCGGGTTTACCCGTCGGCTGGTTTGATTGTCATAGCGCATTTGCGGGCGAACTTAAATGCTGGATAAGCTACCGCCATCATATGCAATGGCCTGTCCTGTGATGAATCCGGCATGTTCTGAGGCCAAAAAGGCCGCAAGTTTCCCAAATTCTTCTGGCTTACCCAGCCTGCCAACTGGGATTTGTGCAATCATGTCTTCTTCTTTCCTATTCAGATCAATGAGTCTTTGGGTCTCTGTGTATGTAGGAAGTAGCGCGTTTACGGTAATACCGTCTGGGCCCAGTTCCTTACTC
>JAUIMJ010000387.1 GCA_030433295.1 bacterium
AGAACGCCCTCGCGGGCAGCCAGCAGAAAAACGCAGCTGGATTTCTGTCACTATGCGGGTTGACTTTTTGACATAGGCGGAGTCCGCAGTCAGGTTTTTCTTTAGTTATTTCCGACCACTAGCCCGGCCGAGACATTTGGCACCCTCCCTAAAAACAGGCACACCCCTTGCTACCTATAGAGAGCCGCTCTCTGTCTTGCATTCTGACAGCAGAAGAAAGCGCGGCAGGTTCCGACGAGAAACAGGTTTAACGTGATTAAGGTTGATCGATGAGTAGCGAAGGAGATAGCGGAGAAAAAACCGAAGCGCCCACGGCGCGACGCGTCTCTGAAGCCAGAAAGGAAGGTCAGATTGGCGTTTCCACCGATTTCAGCAATGTCATCGGCATGAGCGGTGCCTTTATCGCCCTGCAATACGTCATGCCTTCGATGTGGCGCGACCTGCAGCTCATCTCCCGCAATGCCTTTACCTCAGATCTGGCAAGACAGCAGATAAGCGCTGAGACGATTAATGAGAGCGCAATTGGTGTGCTTTCCCTCCTGGTTCCAGAGCTCCTGCTGCTCACCGTCATCGCTGCCATCTGCGGTGCCGGTACAACCGCTCTGCAGACCAAGTTCAACTGGTCCTGGAAACTGGTTCGACCAAAGTTTTCTCATCTAAACCCCGTCAGCGGACTAAAGCGAATTTTCGGTGTGGCAAATATCGTCAACACCTTCAAGTCAATCGCTAAACTCTGCATCATCGGACCGGTCTCCTATATCGCATTTTTCGACCTGTTCCCGCAGATTCTTACACTGATGGACGTGCCTATTTCTCAGCTTCTCGTCCTCGCAAGTGGGGCTGCTTCGTATGTTTTCTGGCGACTCATCGCCTGGTTGTTCATTCTCTCAACCCTTGATCTCATCTGGCAGAAGTACAACACCTACCGACAGATGAAGATGTCCAAGCAGGAGATAAAAGACGAGAAGAAATCAGTAGAAGGTGACGAGGCGACTCGACGCCGAATCATGGCGATGGGACTTCAGAAAGCCCGCGACCGCATGTTCGATGCAATTCCTACTGCCGACGTAGTGGTAACAAACCCCACACATCTCGCCGTCGCCCTTTCGTACTCATTGAACGACGGTGGTGCGCCTAAAGTTGTCGCCAAGGGCCGAGGTCATATCGCCAAGCGAATTCGATTGATCGCCAAGGAGAACGGCATTCCGATAGTCGAGAGAAAGCCTCTTGCACGTGCCCTGTTCAAAATGGTCGAAGTCGGCGGTGAAATTCCATACGAGTTGTTTAAGGCAGTGGCTGAGCTCCTCGCCTACGTATACCGCATCAAAGGAAAACTTCCTTCGAAAGCTCGTAACGCAATTAACAAACGTCAGTCAGAACATCAGACAAAGAGCGGAGTATAATACGTGTCAAAAGCACTCAGAAAAAATGTGGCCATGAGCTACATCGTACCGATGCTGCTTATCGGTATTGTCGTGATAATGATTCTGCCGATTCCGACCATCCTTCTGGATGTGATGCTGGCATCAAATATCGCGCTCTCACTGGTGATACTTTTCGTTGCCCTCTATCTGGGTCGACCACTTGAGTTCAGCTCGTATCCGTCTCTCTTGCTGATTACGACCTTACTGCGTCTCTCGATGAACATTGCGTCAACGAGACTTATCCTGCTTAACGGAGCAAATGGCCTTGACGCGGCCGGTCATGTGATTCAGGCCTTCGGAACCTTCGTTCTTGGTGGGAACTTCATGATCGGTGTTGTTATCTTCATCATCGTGGTCATGGTTAACTTTATGGTTATCACCAAAGGTTCCGGCCGTATTGCCGAGGTTGCTGCGCGATTCACTTTGGACGCCATGCCCGGTAAGCAGATGGCGATTGACTCGGATCTCAACAGCGGACTGATCAGTGAGGCCGAAGCAAAGAAACAACGTGCCGACCTCTCACAGGAAGCTGAATTCTACGGTTCAATGGATGGTGCTTCCAAGTTCGTTCGCGGGGATGCCATCGCCGGTATCATCATTACCGTCGTAAACATTCTGGGCGGACTTTTTATCGGGGTCATCATGGAGGGTCTCGGCTGGCTTGAGGCTGCTGAGCGATACACTCTTCTGACCGTTGGTGACGGACTGGTCAGTCAGATTCCGGCACTTATTGTTTCGACCAGTGCCGGTTTGATTGTCGCTCGTGCGGCCTCAGGCGCCGACCTCGGTACTGAGGTAACCGGACAGCTAACAAAGTTCTCTAGACCTCTGGTCCTGACGTCCGGCGTCTGTGCACTGTTTGCCTTTGTTCCCGGATTACCCTTTGTCCCCTTCGCAGTACTTGCTGCGGGAACCGGAGCACTCGCTCTGGGTGCAGATCAGGCGGTCGGTGACACGGAGGACTCTACTGAAGAATCTATGGAACTCCAGGCCATGTCTAACGACTCTGCGCCGCCTCCGGGCAGCACTGAGGAAGTTAAAACCCTGCTGGGCGTTGATCTGCTTGAGCTCGAAGTTGGCTATGAACTCGTTCCTATGGTGGACGTCGGTGCAGGCGGTGACCTCATCGAGAGAATCAGAGCACTCCGCCGGCAGTTTGCCCTGGATTTTGGCTTCATCGTTCCTCCAATTCATATTCGAGACAACGTTCGCCTTGAGCCTTCACAGTATCGCCTCTTGTTGAAAGGCGTTCAGATCGCCTCGGGCAATGTAAAACGTCACCACTACCTGGCAATGGATCCGGGTGGCATTGAAACGGAAATTCCGGGAATACCTACCAAGGAGCCTGCCTTCGGGCTTGATGCGCTCTGGATTGCTGATGCCGACAAAGAACGCGCACAGTTCTCGGGATACACCGTCGTCGATCCGCCTACGGTGATTACCACGCATCTCACGGAAGTGATCAAGAATCACTCGTATGAAATTCTCGGAAGACAGGAAGTTCAGGTGCTCCTTGATAACCTATCAAAGGATTACCCGAAACTCGTTGAGGAGGTTATTCCAAGTATACTTACCCTTGGAACGGTACAGCAGGTTCTTGCCGGTCTGCTTCGAGAGAGCGTCAGCATCAGAGATCTGCGCACCGTCATGGAAGCCCTGGCCGACTGGGGTCCATCGGTGAAATCACCGGAGCGCCTCATCGAGCATGTGCGCAAATCGCTCTCCCGCGCCATCACGGCCAAGCATACCTCTGATGATGGTACGCTTAAGCTCGTGAGCTTAACGCCGACGCTGGAGCGTGAGTTGAGTGATGCACTGCAGGTAACCGAGCAGGGATCCTATCTGGCGCTGGAGCCAGGCGTGGCACAGACCCTTCTCGGCAAACTAAAAGCTACCGCTGAACGCTTCGGTCAGTTTGGGTCAACGCCGGTATT
>JAUIMJ010000388.1 GCA_030433295.1 bacterium
TACCGGTGTTCCCAGTGATGCATTCGAATTAGTGCGTAAGGAGGAACTCAGAGGGCCGGATGTCGTATGCCTGAATTTCTCAACATCGAGAAATTTCGATCCCGAAGTGCGTGATTACGTCGAACACTATATTCCCAGAGTCGGACCGGTCACTATTGCGATGTGTCTGAGGAATACACTAAGGCTATACGAAAACTTCGGGGCCTAGTCTGAGTTCTGCTGCGCAGTCAGTTACATTAACTGACGCTTCGCATCGCTGAGAGAGCGCATGCCCTGTTCAATGTCTCGCAGAAGATTTTCAAACGCTGCCTGGCAGTAGCCGGTGCGAACATCGCCAAGACTATCTTCACCAAGCTCTTCGACAATGAGATAAAGCGCTTTGCCGAAGGCCTGAGTCATAACGAGTACCGCATCTAGCCCGACCTCCTCTTCACCAAAACAACGCAGAACATGGGAGCACACGGCTTCGATTTTTTCTTGATGCGGTTCCCACTTCTGTACGCCGCCGACCTCACGATCCTGGGGCGAACGCTGCATGCGACGGGCGATTTGATTATCAATCGCTTTCATTGCACTCAGCAGACCATCTTCGAGTGGCGTTGTTTTTGCTTTTTTTGCCATAGGTATCGCATGCTCCTCTGCGTTGCGGGGCGTGGTGGTTTAGAACAAGATACGCGTCTTTATCGCTTTAGGTAAAACCGATATCCGCTCCCGAACTTCGTCGGAGACACTCTTGTTCAGGTCCATAATCAAATAACCAATATCGCCATAGGTACTCAGATATTGGGAATCAATATTCACGTCCAGCTCAGCGATTATCTGGTTGATATCGTTAAGCGCGCCGGGAACATTGTGATGCACATACAGAATCCGGTGAGAGTTGGGAAACGACGGAAGGTGAACCCTGGGGAAATTTACCGCACCCTCGGTAGATCCGTTGTCCAGATAGGCGATGAGCGATTCTGCCACTTCACGCCCAATGTTTTTCTGTGCTTCCTCAGTGCTTCCGCCAATGTGCGGGGTTAGTATCACATTGGGCACCCCACACAGAATATTCTCAAAGCCGTCGGAATTGCCCGCTGGTTCTGAAGGATACACATCAAATCCTGCGCCCATCAGGTGTCCGGAAAGCAAGGCTTCACGGGCGGCCTCGAGGTCAACCACATTGCCCCTGCTCAGGTTAATGAGGTAACTGCCCTTTTTCATCAGCGCTAACTCTGAAGCGCCGATCAGATTGCGGGTTTCCTCTCCCCCGGGCACATGGAGACTGATAAAGTCGCTCATTTTTAGCAGAGACTGAAGATCCTCTGCGGCGCTTGCTCGTCCCAGCGGTAGTTTTTTTAGGATGTCGTAAAAATAGACATTCAGCCCTACGGCCTCGGCAAGCAGGCCAACTTGCTGCCCGATATGGCCGTAGCCGATTATCCCCAGGGTTTTGCCGCGAACTTCGTGCGATCCATCGGCACTCTTCTCCCAGACACCCTGATGCATCTTGGCACTGCGCTCAGGCATTTGTCTGGCGAGAGACAGAAGGTTAGCGAGGCTCAGTTCCGCGACACTGCGAGTACTGCTGTGCGGTGCATTAAAAACCGGTGCTCCGACTTTTGCCGCAGCGGGCAAATCGACCTGGTCGGTCCCAACGGTGAAGCAGCCGATACTAAGAAGTCGGCGCGAATTGGCCAGGTCGTCGGACGTGATGCGGGTCCTCGAACGCACACCGAGAATGTGGGCATCTTCAATTATGTCAGTGAGCTCCTTTCCCTGAATTGCTTTCGGAATACAGCTCACCGAATAACCAGCCTGCTCAAAGGTCTCGGCTGCTGCCGGATGAATTTTTTCAAGCAGGTAAATTTTAATTTTGTCTTTCGGAAAAGAATACTTGGTAGCCATGAATCTCGTTCGGGGACTTCCCCTGTAGTTTCGCTCTCTCAATAAAAATGCGTTACCTGCCAGCGACACGCCAGTACAGCAGCACTAATTTCAGTGATAATAAAAGCCCCGCTATCGTCAGCATACAGCACTCTGGTATCTGCCCTTCGGTATCTACCTGTGCAGGAGGCTTGCGCTATTGCCGGGCTGGGGATCCTGCTTTAGGTCGGGCGATATCCCAAACTGCAAGTCTCCGCACGTAAAAGAGCACATCAGCCCATAATCCCACAATAACAATGGTGTAGGTGTAGATATGGCTCCTAACGGTTGGGCTAACTATATGCCAACTTTGGAAATTCTGCCACCGGCAGGAGCGTTTTAGAAGAATTGGTACTAACTTGAGGAAATAAACGAATGAAATGGGCTGTAGGAATTGTGGGAGTATTCATATTTTTCTATTTCTGTGCTCCCTTTTTATTTTCGGCGATGGCTACTCACGATTACAATTCAATCTACAACGGTATGCAGGAGGCGAAACGGGCATCCGGCGCCTACGTGCAGCCTAAAAAGAGTTCGTACCGTTCCTATTCCGAGGATTATGCCTACGGTCGCAAGCGTAGATAGGCAGTAAGGCGCATCAATTCGCCGCGTATTAGTTCCGGAGCATAGAGCTCCTGAGCGAGCATTGCCGCATTGTCTGCCCTTTCTCGGGCGTCCTTTGACCCGAGGTATGCCAGGGCGCGAAGCAGATGCTCTCCCTCCCCTGAACCAATTGGAATCTTGAAGACACTGCTGTCCGGAAGAAGCGCCCCGTCGGAGCAGTCACTGACAACGACCGGACAATGTGAGGCAAAAGAGATGGGAAGGTATATTCCGTGTCCTCTGCTCGCGGAAAAGGACAAGTGCAAAGCCCCGTCACATGACTGAAGCAGTTCCGCCCAGCGCCGACCATTTCGTGGATGAGAGAGCACTGGCTGTAGATTCGGATACTCCTCGAGCAGGGCCTTTGCCGGCAGCAGTTCATCTTCGTCGAGAAGCCAATGCAGTTCGTGTTTCTCCGTCGACTGCTCCAGAACCTCAAGCAGGATATGACTTCTCGATTCGACTGATGGAAACCCACAGAACGCAAGACGCAGCCGGCCCTGCCCGGGCGCATCCGAAGCGGTTTGCTTCTCCACCGGGACTATGGCGGGTAATGGCAGGGTGTAGAGCGGCGTGTCGAGAGCAGCGTTTGTATGGAGATTTTTCCACAGGTCTAACATTCTCTGACTGGTAAAGAGTGCGGCTCTGGAAACAGAAAGAAGTCTGATGATCGCGTCCTCGTGAATTCCCACAGCATCATGAACCCAGAGAATACCCGGATACGCGCTGGTAAGCGCTATCGCTTCATCAAGGTTAGACGGTCCTTCGATGAGGTAAATCGGCATGGCGTCTGCCTCGTCTCTCAGAACCTGCTTGAAGTCTTCGTGCGAACAGA
>JAUIMJ010000389.1 GCA_030433295.1 bacterium
CCATTGCGGGTCTGAGAGACAAGGTCCCCGAAGAGGCATGGAGTAATTTTGCCGCAAGAGCCGGAAACGCCATTCCACATCTAAGAAAAGAAATCGCTGCACTTGCCAAAGAGCTGCTTCCGGAGCTCGAGGAAGGCAGCACGATTGATGGCAGCGGACGCAGCATCATTCAGATCGAGCAAATCCCCGATTTACTTCCAAACCAACGCCTTCCACATTTTTCCCATGCCAACACGGTGCGCGACCGAATTCTCAGCACAGGTGAGTCCGGCGGACTGGCGACGGCTGTGCAGCATTCGCTGATCGACCTGTCGAGTGATCATGAGGGACTCATCATTCCTAAAGATAGAACAGGAAGAATACTATTAGTTCAGGACTCCAAAGAGCATCTGGACTCCATCGTAAAAACCTTTGTCTCGCAGCTTACCACGCATACCGCAGCACGACTCGGGGAAATTGCCGAAAGGCAGGAACGTTCCGAGACAAAAGCGGATGCAATCGTAATCGCTATGGGCATATCCCCCGCAAGAATCTATCAGGAGCTTTCTGATGCGATCGACCCGCAAAGCCATTCTCATATCGCAGAAGCAGTTTTCGGAAAAAACAGCGAGTCTTTGAGCGACACTCAGCGCAAACAGGCGATCGTCGATTACGTTGACACCTTCTTTGACGGAGAAAAGACGCCCGACGTCGCTGTCGCGGAGGCAAAGCTCGACAAAGAGGTGGATCGACTGTGGGAGCAAGGCACCCTTGTGGTAATCAGTGCGGGTAACGACCGTATGATTCTCGAAGGCTTCGAGGGAGAGGCGCCTGAGGGCACATTGCGTTACTCACGACCACCCGAACTGAACCTGCTCGCGCGAGGGAAGGTTCTGTCGGTAGCTGCCTCCGAGAATGCAGCAACACCTGAAAATCTCAGGGACGACATTCCTGCCCCCTTCTCCTCTCGTGGAGACGGGAAAGCGCATCCGGCGCTTTCAGCCGGAGGACAATCGGTACTTATTGGCTACGAGATTGCGGACGGGACTTCCTTCTCGGCACCCTTTGCCGGCTCGGTGATTACGCTTATGCGACAAGTCAACCCCGCCCTTTCAGCAGATGAGGTAAAAAGCATTCTCAGCACCACGGCCTACGACAATCCTGCGACTGATGCCGCAACGGAGGGAACGGGACAAATGGATGTAATCAAAGCGCTGCGTGAGGCGGCGCGGCTTGCCCAATAGAAACAGCAGTGTAGAAACACTGTCGGCAAAGGTTCGGGGACTTGTAATGAGCGACCTCCGCATCTGCGCTCTAGTCTGAGAAGGAAAAGCGAACAGCTCCAAATATAGAAAGATCTGACACTGCGGCCAAAAGCATTATTTTATGCCTTTTGACCTGACGCTGAGATACCCCTACACTACCGCAAGTAACGCAATGTCCGGCGCGGCGCGACTAGTATCGATATATATAAGTGAGGACGGCAATGACACGGGGAGCCGGGGACTTTCAAAAACTACTTCCTACAGAATTCCTTGGGGCTCAGGTCGTTGAGACGCACATCTCCGTGGTCTTTCTTACAGATACCCTCGTGCTCAAGTTCAAAAAACCCGTCGCTTTTGATTTCATCAATATGAGCACGCTGGAGCGTCGCTGGCATGCCTGCCTGCAAGAGGTTCACCTCAACAGACGACTGGCGCCTGACACCTATCTCGGCGTGCTTCCGCTTTTTGCGAATGACGGCAACACCCTGGACAAGGTCCTCGATTGCCGGAGCGAGGCGACGCCGAATCTGCCGTCCGCTGCGGTTGAGGCTGCAGTCCTGATGAAGCATCTGCCAGAGGAAAATCAACTTGCGAATCTCCTGACGCATCGGGATTGTGGGTCCGAGATTGACGAGTTGGGTACCATCCTTTCCCGCTTCCACAATGAAAACCGTATTCCGCCTGACGCTTCCGAGCTTGAGCACTTCGTTGATGAAGTAATACTTCGAGTCCGGGATAATTATACTGTGCTTAAAGCCGGCACCGCATCAAAGCTTAGCCCACAAGCGCTTGAAGCACTGCAGCGCGTCGAGGCTTTTTCAGAAGCGTACATTGCAGGAGCTTTGCGAGGAGTTCTAAGAGGGCGCTGTCTGCAGGGGTGTATTGTCGACGGTCACGGTGATCTGCGCGCGGAGCACATCTATTTCGAGGACAGTGGTATCACGGCGATCGACTGCCTGGAGTTTAATGCTGAGTTGAGAAAAGTCGACGTCCTGAACGATCTCGCCTTTCTCTGCATGGACCTTGAGCGCCTCAAACGGCCCGATCTGGCGGCAACTCTGCACTCTTCGTATCAGGCTTGCTCCGGAGACACGGCTCAGGGGGATGAGCTGCATCCCGAAAACAAGCTGCGTCTTTTTACCTTCTACAAAATATACCGCGCAATGGTGAGAGCCAAGGTCGCCTTTCTCAAGGAATCGCAACTGGATCGCCGGCATGAGTATTCTGCGACCGAGCGTTTTCTGGCTCTGGCGTCTCACTACGCACTCGGCCTTGATGCCCCCTTTGTCATTGCCATTGGCGGGTTTATGGGTTCTGGAAAGTCTACCCTCGCCCGGTATCTCGGCGGGATCCTGAACGCCGACATTCTCAGCACAGACGAAGTTCGCAAAGAACTATACGCACAGTCAGCCGAGGACAAACAACTTGGATTTGCTCAGGGGAAATACTCTGCTGAGGGCAGGAACAGCACCTACCAGCTTCTGTTTTCCCGGGCCAAAAAACTGGCTCAAGGAGGTAACTGCCTTATCATTGACGCCTCATTCATGGACCTCGCTGTCAGGGCGGAGGCACAACGTATTGCCCTGGATGCCGGTGCCGACTTTCTCTTTGTTCTCTGTGAAGCTTCAAAGTCCCGACTGGAGCAACGGCTGGAAAAGCGCACACGCGAAGGGGGTAGCAGTTCTGACGGAAGAAAAGAGCTGCTAGAAAAGCAAATAGACGCCTTTCATGAGCCTTCCCCATCAGAGGGTTTTTCTATCCTGAAAATCTCCACAGAAGAAGAAATCGAGACGCAGGCCCGCGGGGTTATTCACGCATTACAGAATATCGCCCCTGCGAACAGGGGAAGAGCGGCAAATGGGAGAAGATAGGAACGGTGGGATCCGTATCTCTCCATAGAGTGTAGTAGACGTACCGGAGAACAAACTCCGGAGAAACACACCAAAGGAAAAAACTGCTTAAAAGACACTGGGGAAAAGCGTCAGGCCGCAACGGCTTAGTAGTGCGATATTCCTTCGCAGCTTCGGAGCATGTTGTGGGCTGGGGTTTAACTCCAGTAGGTTAACCTTTGGTGAAGAGCAGGCAGG
>JAUIMJ010000061.1 GCA_030433295.1 bacterium
CCACCACCACCGCCGCAGCCGGCGATGAGGGAGATAAGAATAGCTCCACAGACAGTATATCGTAGCCCGGTTTGAGCTTTCAGATGTAACATTTTGGATTCCTCCATGTCGTTGATTCTCCGGAAATC
Organism: bacterium; assembly: GCA_030433295.1. Lineage (GTDB taxonomy): Bacteria > Bdellovibrionota_C > UBA2361 > SZUA-149 > SZUA-149 > JAUIMJ01. Next base: position 129 of record JAUIMJ010000061.1, read on the forward strand.
ACTCTCTGACGCAATTAAACCTTTGTCAGAAGTCATTAAATAGGCGGACCTGCCAGTATCGACATCCACAGCGTACAGCCCGTCGGATGATATACCGTTTTCTGACACAGTCAAAGTGGATATTGGGGATAGGCGCGCCGAATGCAGGGGGCGAAGAATGCGAAAACATGAGGGAAAATATTCCTGTACAAGAGCGCATCATCTATCGTACGATTATTGTCGATGATGACGCTCTAGTCCGGCGGCATTATTTTTGTCGATAGTCTGTCCTGGAGAGGCGGTAAGCGGTTTGTGAGGGCATCCGTTTGCCGTCTCTTTTTAGTTTTTCATGTAAATTCAGTAAGTTACGCACTTCTTTGGGTCATCATCCAGACCGAAGTTCCATCCCGTAGTGTAGGGACCCGTCTCCAAAAACCAAACAAGCATAAAACTACTCGTAAATATTTGACAAATGCCTAATTTCCTACCATAAAGAGGGGGTTTATTTTCTCAGTTATCAGTGTAATTTACGGGGCGGTTTGTTTGGAGTGGCTTACAAAAGTTTCAAATTATTCCAAACCTTATTCCGCTCAATTGAGGAAGTATCCGGGGTCTGCCGAATGATTCGGCTTCCTGGGAAATCAGAACATAACTGAAATCTAACATTTGCTAGGAGGCGCAACATGGCTCGGTTCACCCGAATGCAAGTCATCGAAACTATGAGCAGGACTGGTCTGGTACCGGTTTTTTATCACCCTGATGCCGAGGTTGTCATTGAAGTGACAAAAGCCTGCGCAAAAGGGGGTGCGCGCCTAATCGAGTTCACCAACCGCGGTGACCGAGCATACGAAGTCTTCCGTGAATTAGAACTCTTCTGCGCGTCAGAACTCCCTCAGATGGTTACTGGCGTAGGCTCAATCGTAGAAGCAGGTACTGCCGCTCTGTATATAAACAACGGAGCTAATTTCATCGTTGGGCCAAACACCAACGCTGAAGTTGCAAAGACCTGTAATCGACGAAAGATTCCATACTCCCCGGGTTGTGGCAGTGCCACGGAAATTTCTCAGGCCGAGGAGTTGGGATGTGAGGTGGTGAAAATCTTTCCAGGTTCTCAGGTCGGTGGTCCGGAGTTTGTTAAAGCAGTGAAGGGACCCTGCCCCTGGACGTCGATCATGCCCACTGGTGGCGTAGATGCGACAAGAGAGTCTCTGGAAGCCTGGTTCTCAGCCGGGATCACCTGCGCGGGAATTGGCTCTAAGCTGATTACAAACGAAATGCTGAAGAACAAGGATTACGACGGTATTGCACAGAAGGTGCAAGATACGCTCGCGATCATCGCTGACGTTCGCGGCTAGTTCCCAACGTGGCAACACGTATGAAAAACGATCAACGTACATTGTAAGAGAGGAGAAAAAACAATGGGACGACTTACGATAAAGTCTAAAGATGAGTGTAAATGGGATTGTGTATCCCTTGGTGAAATTATGCTTCGGCTCGATCCGGGTGACGGACGGGTGCGCAATGCACGTTCCTTCAACGTTTGGGAAGGAGGGGGAGAGTACAACGTAGCTCGAGGCCTTCGTAAATGCTTTGGCCTTCGGACTGCAGTGGTTACTGGCTTGCCGCAAAACGATGTGGGACTGCTGATTGAAGATCTTATATCACAAGGTGGCGTAGATTCTTCACATGTTAAGTGGTTCCCCTACGATGGTATGGGCCGGAACGTTCGCGTTGGCCTCAACTTCGTAGAGAAGGGCTTTGGTGTTCGTGCTGCGCTTGGTGTTTCAGACCGTGCGAATTCAGGTGCCGCAAATCTTAAAGTCGGTGATATCGACTGGGAGAAGATTTTCAAGGATGAAGGAGCTCGATGGTTCCATTGTGGCGGTATTTTTGCCGCGCTTTCTGAGACTACTCCGGAAGTAGTGAAGGAGGCCATGGAGTGCGCGCGGGCTAACGGAACTGTCGTCTCATATGATCTTAACTACAGACCGTCTCTGTGGAAAGGTCAGGGAGGTAGTGACAAAGCAATTAAGGTCAATCGTGATATTGCACCGCTTGTCGATGTGATGCTCGGTAATGAAGAAGACTTTACTGCAGCTCTCGGTTTTGAAGTTCCCGGAATGGACGCGCACCTCTCTAAGCTCGACCCAGGCAACTTCAAGAAAATGATTGCTCAGGTGATCGAGGAATTTCCTAACTTCAAAGTAATCGGTACTACGCTTCGAAACGCGAAGACTGCTACCTTTAACGATTGGGGAGCGATCATTTACTACGATAATGATTTCCATGCTGCCATTGAGCGTAATGATCTTGAGATCTACGACCGCGTTGGTGGTGGTGATAGCTTCGCTTCCGGTCTGGCCTATGGCTTTTTGGCCGGAAAGACTCCTCTGGAAGCAGTTAACTATGGTGCTGCGCACGGAGCGCTCGCCATGACTACTCCGGGAGACACCTCAATGGCGTCTCTCGCTGAAGTTGAAAAGGTAATGCAGGGCGGCGGAGCACGCGTCGACCGTTAGACAGGTGCCCTAAGGCTATACCGCTCGATTTTCGGGCGGTATGGCTTTGTTTCCAGTGGTTACGGCCGCGATGAATTAGTGAGGAGTTCGAGAGTGAAGTCTGTTTTCGTTGTACGAGAAGCTGAAGAGTCTGAAAATCGCGTCGCCGCCAGTCCCCAATCCGTAAAAAAACTTTGTGATGCCGGATTCTCGGTTTGGGTGGAAGCCGGGGCCGGAGAGAGTGCTTTCATTACTGATGAGGAGTTCGTCTCCAGTGGAGCTGCGATTGAAAAAGATGCGACCAAAGCGGTCGCACAAACTGATCTCATCCTTTCCGTGCAGCCCCCTCGCGTGGACTTACTCAAGAAAGCAAAGACCGGTGTCTCGTTAATCACCTGCTACCAGGCAGACAAGCATGCCGATGTCTTGAAGTGCATCGTTGAGAAGCAGGGAACACTCTACTCCATGCACGACATTCCGCGCACAACCCGCGCGCAGAGCATGGATGCACTTTCCAGTCAGAGTAACCTCGCCGGTTATAAGGCCGTTATACTTGCTGCCGCGCAGAGCCCTAAGATATTTCCAATGCTGATGACCGCCGCAGGTACCCTTCGTCCGGTGCGTGTCGTCGTGCTGGGAGCAGGAGTCGCTGGTTTGCAGGCAATTGCGACGGCAAGGCGCCTCGGGGCCCTGGTGGCAGTCAGTGACGTTCGAATGGCGGTAAAAGAACAGGTGAGCTCACTGGGCGCTGAGTTTATTGAGGTAGATTCGGATGAGGATTTGGAAACAGCGGGAGGCTACGCAAAGCAGCAGAGTGATGAGTTCCTCCAGAAACAGCGCCTGGCAACTGAGAAGTTTCTCCTCAATGCAGATATCGTAATTACGACGGCATTGATCCAGGGTCGTCCGGCTCCCAGATTGATTTCCGCTGATTTGGTTTCGCGAATGAATCCAGGTGCGGTGATAGTTGATTTAGCTGCGGAACGCGGTGGTAACTGCGAGCTCACGGTTCCCGGCAAGACAGTCAATCATCATGGGGTTACGATTCTCGGAACCTTAAATTTGCCTGCTAGTGTCCCCTTACATGCCTCCGAGGTATACGCGCGAAACATTCTCAACGTGCTCATGGATCAGAAGCAGGAAGACGGTACCTTCGGCTGGAAAGAAGAGGATGATATTCTCGAATATACGCTTCTGGTACGAGACGGGCGGGCTTTGGAAGATGTTGCAGATACTGCTCGGTCTCAGGCTCTGGAGGCGGAACGTTCGGCTGGTGATACTGAGCAAGTGATAGTCGCAAACAATAAGTAGGAAAGAGAGATGACTGCTGAAATCCTGATAGGTCTCTATGTTTTTGTGTTGAGCGTCTTTGTTGGCTTTGAGCTTATCAATAAAGTCTCCCCAACGCTGCATACTCCGCTGATGTCCGGAAGTAATGCGATTTCCGGTGTGACGATACTCGGTGCTCTTGCGTGTGTGAACGCAGAGAGCTCCTTTGCCAATGTTCTGGGGGCCTGTGCAATAGCTCTGGCAACGATCAATGTAGTAGGCGGCTTCCTTGTGACTGACCGTATGCTTCGTATGTTTAAGAAATAAGATATTGAGGCGGTTTCCTGATGACTTCTAATGTAATCATCGCAAATCTCGGCTACCTGGTTTCGATTTCTTGTTTCATCGTCGGAATCAAGCGTTTATCACGGGTTCGCACGGCTCGAAGTGCCAATGTCCTTGCGGCCTCAGCTATGCTCATTGCGGTGGCTAGCCAGCTCATTGAGCTTGAGACGGTCGATTATCGTTATGTCGTGGCGGGTGTCATCGTCGGTGCGAGTATAGGGGCAGTGCTTGCGTTTAAGGTCGCGATGACGGCGATGCCGCAACTCGTGGCGGTGTTCAACGGATTTGGTGGAGCCGCATCACTCCTTGTTGGTCTGTCTCTTTTTGCTGCAATTCAGGAACGCGGGACTCTGGCAGAGGTAATGATAGGCAGCACATCGGGCCTTGGAACAGGGCTGACACTCCTGCTTTCCATAGTTATCGGTGCGGTGACATTCTCCGGCAGTATCCTCGCGTATCTGAAGCTCTCTGATCGTTATGGCTCCGTATTCGGCAAATCGATTCTCTTGCCGCAGCGACATTTGATTACGCTTTCTCTTTTCGCTCTCTCACTCGGGTTGTGCGCAGCCTTGCTTATGTTCCTTGCTAACCCTGTGGTGAGCACTTTCGCAATCATATGCGTGGCGCTCTTTGCGCTGCTTCTCGGTGTCGCGGTTGTTTTGCCTATCGGTGGTGCGGATATGCCCGTAGTTGTCAGTTTGCTAAACAGCTACTCAGGGCTTGCAGCTTCGGCAACGGGCTTTGCGCTAAACTCGCCGGTGTTGATTGTCTCCGGTGCATTGGTGGGTGCCTCAGGACTGATTCTTACTCAGATTATGTGTAAGGGAATGAACCGAAGTCTAGCTAATGTGATGATTGGTGGCTTCGGTGGCGAGTCTGCGGAGGGTGCCGGCTCAGGGGACGCCTCTGCCTACACCAATGTAAAGAGCTCTGATGTTGAAGAGTCTGCCCTGACCTTTGAGTCCGCTCGAGATGTGATTATCGTGCCCGGATACGGTCTTGCGGTTGCCCAGGGGCAGAGTGCGGTTGCTGAGTTTGCCTCGCACTTGAAAGGGCTTGGCGTGCGGGTTCGCTACGCAATCCATCCGGTTGCCGGGCGTATGCCTGGTCATATGAACGTGCTTCTTGCAGAGAGCAACATTCCCTACGATGAGCTCTTTGAGATGGATGAGATTAATAGCGACTTTCGTAGCAGCGATATAGTTCTTGTGGTCGGAGCTAATGATGTCGTTAATCCAGCGGCAAAAACTGATCCGAGCAGTCCCCTGTATGGAATGCCGATTCTCAATGTCGACCAGGCGCCGATTGTATACGTGATCAAGCGAAGTCTGAGTCCGGGGTTTGCGGGGGTGAAGAATGAGCTTTTTGACCTCGATAATTGTCGGATGATTTTCGGTGACGCCAAGAAAGTCCTGGAGGAATTATCAGTGCATCTCGATTTGGCCAAGGCTGCCTAGGGTTAGAGTTCTTTGTAAATTGTAGCTGAGGCATCGCCTGAGCGTTTTCTTTGTGAAGAGTGCATACTCTGTTTCTAACTCTATAGTCTCTTGGATGTCATCGGCCCACCCTTTGGATGAAACATCACTATCTGAAAGATTCTGAGTTAGAAACAGGAGTGACATAGGGTTTCTGTTTCGGTTTTTTGTAGCTATCTGTTCTTGCTTTTCAGATGCTCTTACTTCTTCATGTAGCTGAACTTCTTTTCTCTTCCGTCCTGCATTGTCTGTGCATTGTGTTGTTGTCTTGAGTCCCTCGAGAGTTGGTCCTCTGCGTTTTGCGCGACCACTTTCGATGGACTCAAGACGGCATTGATTCCGCGCGGGATCTACAAACACACACACTAGTTCAAACTCTCCCAAAGGATGGTACCATGAGTGAAAAGAAATTGTTTCCCCTTAGTGATGACGATCGTCAGATCGCAACAACGGCGCCGGCTCGCACGACGCCTCTCGCGATTAGCGGCGAGGCCTTTGATGGCCCCTCCGGCGATCAGTTCGGCCTGCAGCAGAACGCGGGAATGATCGGTGACAACCAGCGTTTGAATCCGGTTGCGCCCAACGTTCACGTCGTCTCGACGCACGGTGGCTTCATCGGTTCGAACGGTGAGCGACTCGCTGTTTCGGCGCACACGGGCAGTGCTGAGCTGCACCGCCTGATTGCCGGGGCCTGCGACCAACTGGTTACCGACGGCTTCCTGCCGATTGCCTCGTACTGCAGTGATAACTGCGACGGGCGTACGCAGGGAACCCTGGGTGGCTTTGACAGCCTGCCCTCCAGAAACGATGCGTATCGGGCGATGATCGGCCAGTGCCGTTCTCTGCCGCAGCGCAGGGGTGTTCTGGGTGTTGCGACCTGTGACAAGGGATTGCCCGCGACGATGATGATGCTGGCAGCGGCTGGTAAACAGCTCAACCTGCCCGGCATCGTCGTTCTTGGCGGAGTTGCGCTTCCGCCCTCGATTGACGAAAGCAATCGAGCGGTCTGGGAGGCAGCCGGAGTCAGTCCCGAGGACGCCGGAAAGAGCCAGTCCCTTGGCAGTCGTATTGCCCTGGGTCAGGTCACGGTGGATCAGGCATCGCTGATTGGATGCGCGGCTTGCGCAACGGTCGGCGGTGGTTGTCAGTTCTTCGGAACTGCGGCGACGGCACAGGTGATCGCTGAAGCCCTGGGCATGGCCTTGCCTCACACGGCGCTCGCTCCGTCCGGTCAGGCCATTTGGGCTGACTCCGGTCGGCGTGCGGCTGAGGCTCTCAAAGCCATGATCGAAGCCGGAATCTCCATGCAGGACATTCTGACGCAGGATGCGGTGCACAATGCCATGGTCATCCACGCGATGTCCGGCGGCAGCACCAATCTTCTGTTGCATGTTCCCGCGGTTTGCCGAAAGGCAGGCCTCGAGATTCCGACGGTTGAGCAGTGGAACAACGTGAATCGGGATGTGCCGCGGATCCTTTCGGTGCTGCCGAATGGTCCGAGGAATCACGTCACGGTTCGAGCGTTCCTGGCCGGGGGGGTTCCGGAAATGATGCTTCATGCCCGGGCCCTCGGACTGCTCAAGCTCGATGCGATGACCGTTAGTGGTGCCCGACTCGGCGATGTGCTCGAGGAATGGGAAAAGTCGGATCGACGTGAGTATGTTCGCGAAACCCTTCGCGAGCAGGATGGGGTAGATCCTGATGAAGTGATCATGGCTCCGCAGAAGGCTAAGAGCATGGGGCTGGAGGCCACGGTGATCATCCATCGTGGGAACCTGGCTCCTGAGGGCGCTCTGGTGAAATCCAGTGTGATGGATCCGGAGCTCTTCGATGCGAATGGTGTGTTCAAGACCGTGCGCAACGCTCGGGTGTTTACCGGTATCCAGGCCTGCATGCAGGCGATTCGGAGCGGTACGATCGACCAGAACGACGCGATTATCCTGATTGGACTCGGCCCGATGGTCGGCATGCCTGAGATCGCCAACGTCACGAACGCGCTGAAGGATATTCCCGGGCTTGAGCATGTGGTCGTCATTACTGATGCCCGCTTCTCCGGCCATAACAAGGGGGCGTCCTTCGGACATGTGACACCGGAAGCGCTGAAGGGCGGTCCGATTGGCAAGGTTCTGGACGGTGACAAGATTCAGGTCTACGTCAACCGCCCGGACCTCGAAGCTTCGATCGACCTGGTGATTCATCACGATGGCGAGTGGAGCGTGGAACGAGGAAGTCAGGCACTGCAGGGACGACAGTCTCGAAAGGACCTGATGATCGATCCACGCTGCCCCGAAGAGGTGATCCAGTTCGGACTCTCGACCGGAAGCGCATGGGAGGGCTGCGTGGCTGACACTGCTGCCCTGGCGCGACTGATGGGATACGGACCGATCCTCCCCGAGGCTCTGCGTTCGCGTCACCTGTCGTGAAGCACCCCCGCGCCCAGACTGACTATCTGAGCGCATAATCAAACTTCTTTGGTGAAATAAGGTTCTCGTCACTCCTTGTTTCACCTCATCTTTTTTTACCAGGTATCTTTTACCAGGTATCAGGTACCTTCCAAAAACTCTTTTCAGATACTTCTTCGATTGTCGCTTATGTGGTTTTGATGCGGAAAGGTCTGGACACTTAGTGACCTTTATCTGGCTTTTTTGAGTATCGTCTGGATCTGGCGCTCCGAAATTCGGATTTCGGGAGGGAAATTTTTGGCGCTGGACGAGCGCTATAGCAGCTCCGTTTTTAGGAGTATTGAATGAACTGGCGTGAGTGCGTATTCAGTGGACTAAGCGTCATGGTGGTGCCAAAGCTCGCTTGTTCAGTCGATCATGATAGTCGGGATGATCGTGTGTGGGCGGTTTGTATGAGTAGGCAGGGAATCGGACGCCCCATTCACCGCTCCGGTATTTCCTCGAGGCGATAGTGTATTCCTCCCGCCGGGCTTTGGCCTCCTTGCGGAAACGTTGCCTGGTCACGGCGCACTTTGTGTAGCACGCTGGACGCGGACTGCGTTTTATATTTTTCGGTCGAGCACCAAAGCTCTGGTTGAGCAGTCTCTTTCGGCCGAGGAAGCCGCCACCGGCTTCTTGAGCCTTCGCGAGCAGGTCATTTGTTCGCTCTTCGATTAGTTCACTGACCATCCTCGCCTGCTCTTCTTCTGATAAATGCTTGAACATTGGCAACGGAGAGATGCGTAGAGTGTGTGTGCTCTGAAAATCCTCAATCTTTACAGGACGCTGACGCTTCTTTCTCCGGCGGGCTTTGTTGTAGTCGCTGTAGTGAGTGAACTTAAATTCTTTGTTTTTCGAACCACAATTTTGCCAGTACGAGGTTAGTCCTGGCCAGTGGCGGGGATGCTTTACAAGGTTGTGGTGCACCGGGTTAGTCAGCGTGTAGAGTACAGCATCGAGTAGATCAACTTCTAGCGGTGCAGGCTGGGCACTGAAACGCCTTCCCCAGAGAGACCCCTCTCTTCCTGTGAACCTGTTTAATCTTTTCGCTATCTCCTTGTTTACGTCTCGCTCAAAAAGCGAGAGGTTCCCATGCGGAGCCCGCACTACCATGTGATAATGGTTTGAAAGCACGCAGACCGCGTAGATTTCGACAAGGTGCTTCTCCTGCGCTCGCGCGATGATTCCACCGATTGTTTTCCTTCTCTCCCTGAGCGGTAGTAGCCAGAGTTCAGCGGCAACGGTTCTATTGGTGACGAGATGGTATTTGTTGGGATCAAGGTCTCTTAATGGATTCATCGCACAACTTCCGGATACAATTCTGGTGCCCTGGCCGTGGTTTGGCCGAAAAGAGGGTAGTCGTCCGAAATCAGGAGTTTGTTGCGTAGGGGAATACGGCGTGATTTGCAGAAAGGCGGGTCTCACCCTGCGAGGATGCGTATATTAGAAAGAAAATTCAAAAGCTACTGATACCGTATCAGAGCTTAGCTTTTTCGGCGGCGTAGGAAGATTAGGCCGGCGCCTAGTAGGGCTACGGTGCCGGGTTCTGGGACTTCGGTTTGTCTGACTATGATGATCATGTCGTTGTAATCAAAGTCCGAGAGAAAGGGAACCATGTTTGTGACGGAGTTTCCGCTGGCGAGCATGTCTTCGATAAAGAGGACAATATCTCCTCGCTTGAGGTCGAAGGAAATTCCGGGTCCGCGGTTTCCGGTGAGGGTAGCTGGAAGAGAGACGGTTCCCTCATTTTCTACTTCCCGTCCGATAATGTGCACCGCGCCATCGGAGTTTTGACTGTCGTCAGCGGAGAACAAAGCCTCAGGGCTCTGAAGGGCAAAGGTAAACTCATCTCCGGGACCCTGCATGGTCATACCCATGGCCCCGGGAGCCGCGTTGGCAGAGTCGATCAGAGAGATGAAATCGCCGTTCTGATTCGTCACGCCAAAGTTGTTCGCCATGTTTGCAAAGCGACCGTCGTAACAAGCTGTTTCATTGAACAAAAAAGTCTCCAGCTTGGCGCCATTTGCTCCGCCAGTGAAAGAGCCAACCGCAAGATTCTGACTCGCGACAAAGCCGGCAAAGGCATCAATCGGATCAAAGCCAGCGCCATCATAGCTCCCGGCGGCGATGTTTTGGGATGTTGGTCTGGGGGTGAGCGCCTGATTCAGCGGTACTGCAATGGCAAGAGTAGACACGACAAGAATCAGGCTACACGCTAAAACTACTGCGCGCAGTCCCGGGCAAAGCTGCATCTTGGAAGATCGGGACGTTTCCATTGCAGGGGAAACGGATTGTATTGCCTTACCGGCGGAAGAAAGAATACTGCTTGAGATACTCGTCACAACGATACTCCCGAATACGAAAAAAACGGATAATCCGAAAAAGTCACTCCTCCCGGAGCAGACAGCCTGGGCAAACAACATCAACCAGAGCAAATAAAAGATTGGAAAAACAAGAAAAAACGAAAAAATCGAGATGCGCTCTACGTTTGCGTCCCCCTAACAATTCGTACCATCCACAGGCGGCGCAAACAATAGAAAATACAGCAGGTATCTCATATCCCGATTCCCGGTCCTGAGAGGCTGTGGTGTATTTATGAGAATAATTCTTAACTATTCTGCGAAAATTAGTCTAGTGAAAAGCAAACATTCCCGCAAAAATCGTGTCGAAAATCACACCCTGGCTGTCTCTGGCCCTAGAATTTCCAGAAAACCACACCGCTGCCCAGCGCAAAGAGTGCGACCGAGCAAGAAAAGGACGCAAATAACATTCTCTTATTCCGTGATGTTACCTCAGCGGTAACAACAGGGGGAATAATCTCGAGGACTTTAATCCCGGTGTCCTCCTCGAGTTCACTGCTCAACTTGTACGAGTTACCGAAAAAATGCAGACCGAGAACCATCCCGAAAAAGGATGCGAAGCCGAGCCCGATACCGATAAGCGCCAGCTTCTGTCCGGGCTTCTCAGAGGGTTGGGTGGGTAAGGCCGCTTCATCTACAATGCGAAATTTAGCACCTCGTTGCGTGAGGTTAAGCTTGGATTGAAGTTCCGCTTCTTGTTTGGCCTGCAACAGGCGTTCGTAGTTCGCTCGCACGTTGTCGTAGTCACGGCGAATCGCTATCAGCTCCTGCTCCTTCGAGGGCATGTTCTTAATGTCTTTCTCGAGTTGCGCTATCGTGGTCTTGAGCTGTTGGTTCTCCTGCTGCAACTGCGATGTCTCTACGTTTAGATCGTTAATCTGCCGAACGAGAGAGAGTCGCAATGGTGAAATTCCGGAACCGACTCCGCTCCCGAGGCGAGCTCTCGCATCGGCATCAGCCGCGGGGGCTGAGGCCTGGAGTGCGGCAATTCTTTCTTTGACGGAGCGCACTTCCGGGTGCTTTTCCGTGTATTTACTCTGTAGCACTCTGAGAGCCTCCTGGAGCTGCTTAATAGCGGTAGGACGATCGGAGGCCAGCGTTCCTGTTTTACTTAGCGCGTTGGATGCAAGCTGATGTTCGTTGGCACGAACCACCTTTAGCTCATTCTCCAAATTGCTTTTGCGCTGCAGGTTAGCCGCAATTAGTCGAGAGTTTGACTCGAGTGTCGACTGGGCGTTCTGGAGTCTGGCAATGGATTGATCCAGATGTTCGGGAAGCTTTCCGAAATTTTGCTGCATGAATGGCTTTATCTTGTTTTCGGTCGCCTCAAGTTGCTTTCTTGCTTCAGTCAGCTGAGCGTTCAGGAACTCTTTTGTCGCCTGCAGTTCACCGACACGGCTCACCGTGCTCTCTCTGATGAAGAGATCCGTTACTTTCTTAACGACTTTGAAGGAAACCTTCGGATGCGGGTCGGTGAACGACAGCTTAAAGGTTTGTAGCAGCTCCTTACCCGAAGGCAGTGTTACCGGTGCAATGCGAATGTTGTTTCGAAATTTTGCAATCGCGTTTTCTTTCCCCTGAACACCACGGAACTCAGGATAGAGTTTATAATCCTCGACGATGGTCCAGATGTTTTTTCTGGAGAGGATATTAAGCATGAGAGCATCGAATCTCTCATTCATTTCCTTACTCTCCGGGGAGTCTATAAGTTTCACGTTGAGCCTTTGAGGCTGAACGAAAAGGGTAGCATCCGCCGTGTAGTGGTTCGGCAGTCGTGAGGCAAGAAGAATGGTTAGCGATGCGAGTGCGAGCGCAGGAAACAGACTGATTCGCCAATGTCGAAGTATCGCGACCTTGAGTGGAACCAGAACGTCGTTAACAGATGTCTTTTTTTCTTCAGCCTGAAAATTCATGTCTTTTGCTCCCCACCTCATCCTTATAACTGCCGAAGCGCCGGCAACGCCTTCGTGCCCCTGGTCGGTGATCTCTCGATAGAACCACCCCTTTAATTTCGGACCAGATAATGATTCCGGACCAGATAATCCGCTTAGGATACTAAACTCTTTGAGAAAAAAGACCCGCCGGGTCCGCGTCCCTGCGAAGATTAGAAACGCAAGTCGAACTAAGACATACACCAAAATGGTCGAGAATGGCAAGTTTGGCTAAAAGAGTCAATATTATAAGTACTTACACTTTTGCGCCGGTCCTGTTTGATTTATAGGTAATTTCCGTGTAAATAACATTTCACCAAATTGGTGGTGGTGGAGAATGAAGAATCAGGGGGTCGGAATCAATGTCCTTTCTATACCAGCGAAGGTCTATTACTACTAACCCGCAGGCGACGGGGGCAGTAGCTCCTCTGGGGATCGTGGTTGATAATGGGGCCTTGCCGAAACACTCGGATCTTTCGGCGCGTAACTCCGGGGAAAACGGGAGTCTCGATCCTGAAACAAAATCTTTTGCTGCAGAGAAAAAATTGAACGAATCATCACTGGAAAAAAACGGAGAGGCGGAGAGCGGCATGGCCCAGAGTTCGTCTGAAGAGGAAGTGGCTGTCGACGGTTCCCGTGAAGTTTCATCGGGAGCAACTAATGCCGAGAACGCTGAGGCTCCTGCTCGTGGGGGCAGAGAGTTAGTTTCCAGTGTGACCATGGCGCCACCCCTTCCAGGTTCAGTATATTTCGCAAACGGGCCGGTGTACAATGCAGCCGCAGCAGAGCGATTCAAAATGCTGCGCGCGAAAATTGAGCGTCTCAGTGCCTCCAGTAAACGCACAAAATACAAGGTGATCGCGGTGGCCAGTGCGGCTCCGCGGGAAGGTAAAAGCACCGTCGCCGTTAATCTTGCCCGAGCTTTTGCGGAAGATCCGCTCGGGAAAACCCTTCTTATCGATTGCGATCTTCGCAATCCCACTATCCACGAATTCTTTAAGCTGCCCAAGTATCCGGGCGTCCGAGAAATTCTTGAAGGCTCACCGGTAGACGATGCGCCGATTCACCAGGTGTTTCCTCGAATGGATGTCCTTTGTGCGGGCAAAGAGATAGACAACCCAATCCAGCTCTTTTTGGAGCCCGGCGGTATGAAGTTTCTGAGATTTCTTAGAAAAAAATACCGGCACATCGTAGTAGATACGCCTCCGGTCCTCCTCTGTGCGGAGGCTATTACGCTTTCCTCCCTGGCCGACGCGAGTCTACTCGTGGTTCGCTCCGGTCAGACCAAAAAGGAAATGATTCGCTCAGCGATTGAAACGCTGAAGAAGAACAACATCCTGGGGACCGTGATGAACGATGAGATAGTCGTTTCTCGGGATTATGGCTCCAAACAGTACAGTAAATACTACACCTAAACAGTGCTCGAATCTATTTGGGGCGCTGTCTCTATCAGAGCATTAAATAAAAACCTAGCGATATGGTGCCTTGTTGTTTCTGTTGGTCATACGGCACTCTCGCTGATTGGCTGAGTAGAAAGCCAGGAAATGTCTTTTTCCGCCCTATGGTATTGAACTGACGTAAGAAAACGCCAGGAGTCAGTCGCTGGCCTGCATGTCTCAGGACTGCTTCAAATTCGGACTGTTAATAATGCGTTAGGCTTGAAAACTTCTTATTTCAGGCGAAAACTTTCTTGACTGTAAAAGTTAGATGAATTAGTCTTCCGCGCATTGGGGTTTGGCTTCGTTGCGGCCTCCCTCATGGATATTCTTTCCTCAACCGGTTTTTTCTTGCGGTTCTCACTCTGTGTGAATGAATACGGTCTATGCCTGTGTGTCTCTGTTCTTCGAGTTCCCGGGATGTTCCGAGTGACTACCCTGTGACTTTTTATACGAATGCACAGGTTACACGTGTTCACAGGGTCGGCGGCGTGTTAACTAAGCGGTCGAGCGAAAAAAAAGAATTTCAATCGTTGTGTATTAATAGCCTTTCATAAGGTATGGAGCGCGAATCGTTATGAATAAATTCAGCAAACTAGTTGTCATTGCTGTTGTTGCACTTTTTGTGTCTACAACTGCCAGTGCGACCACAATTCTCAAGCTTAACTTTGGTGCATCAGGTCCTGACTTCCAGTACGCTGGAGGAGTGCTCTCGACCATTGATGACGGCATCGCGGGCACAGTCGGTGATCAGAACACTCAGGCCTTTTTTGAAGGGCTCCTCGACGGTGTTCCTGATATTAACACAGACATCGCTTCTGTGACTTTTGACGGTATCACTGCGGACGGCGCGGCTACTGTTCTTCCTGGTTTCGTAGTGCAAAACACTACTGGCGGAACATTCAGCCTCTGGGACGCGAGCAACACTTTGCTGTTGAGCGCTACCATCGACAGTGGTTCTATTTCAGGTCCTCTTGGTGCGGCCGCCACTGGCAGTTTCGTTACTCTGACCCTTGGAACTTACACCGGCGGAACTTTGTTTCCTCTTTTGGGTGGTGCTAACGCTGCTTCTATTGGTGTCAGCTTCACAGACGTTACTAGCCGCTCAGGCGCTGGGTTCTCTGTGACCGGTAGTACGCTGAACGCTTTCACCGCAGATGCTACTGCTAACCTTGCTGCTGTTCCAGAGCCAACCACCGTTGGTCTCTTGCTTGCAGGTCTCGCAGGTGGTCTTGGTGTTCGTCGCAGAAAAGACGCCTAAGTCTATTCTGGCGATGTAGCCTTAAACCCGGTCAGTTTACGCTGACCGGGTTTTTTTTTGCCCTATTTTCTGGAACACTTGCGGCAAGAACGTCTATAACCCTCCCTGAGGTGGAAGCTGCTGAAAAGCTTTAATCCCTAGCAAACCTATGCTACAATACGCCGATTGCTGTTCTTTGGTAATTTGTTCATTAATTACGAGTAGTTCCGTTTATCTCTTGAGGGGCAATAAGTATCCTCAGCAGAGAAACGGAAGCGGAATTAAGAAGGTTTATCCTCCTCGTAAAACGGGGAGACTGGTCTGGACGGTTGGGATTGCTCAGTCACTACTAAGTGCTCTCAGTCGTTCAGTACCAACTTCTCGTCTCTGAAACCAGTTTCAGAGACAAATCACTCCTTTTCGAGGACCCCTTTTATCATGACCAAATCACCCAAAACCTTGTTCGGAAACTTCCGACCGGCCTGGCGCCATTACTTCAAGAATGATCAGGTCAGCCTGGCCGACATCCTTCACACCGGGGTACGGCCGACGATTGTGTCCGCGCTGGACATGACGGAATTCGATACCCCGTGGAGCCCGAATGACATCGCTGTTCAGGACGCGATGTACGCAAAATACGGTCTCGAGTGGACCGTGGTTGAGTCCGTCCCGGTTTCCGACGCCATCAAGCTCGGCCTGCCGGAACGGGACAAGCACATCGATGTCTTTCTGCAAAGCTGTGGCAATCTGGCGGCGGCGAAGCCGAAGAAGACGATCATCACGATCAACGCCATGCTCGGTCCTGACTGGATGCGGACCAACATGGCAAAACCCTTCGACGGCTACGAAGAGTCCGTGGCGCCGCTGCGGCTCGGATTCAGCTTCGAGGAGATGGCGAAGATCGATCTCACCGATCCGAACTTCACGGACGTGCCTGCCGCCTGGCCGAACTACGATTCGACCAAGATGGCGGAGACGCTGAAGCGAGGCCAGGAGCTCGGTGCCGAGAAGTACTGGGACAACCTGGAATACTTCCTCGCCAAAGTCGTTCCGGCGCTGAAGGAGATGGGACTCGAACTGGCGATTCATCCCGATGATCCCCCGTTCGAAATCATCCCAGGCGTGCCGCGCATCCTGCAGACGCGCGAGGACTTCGAACGGATCCTCTCCTACGGAGATCCCGAGGTTCTCAAACTCTGTGCCTGCGTGGGTTCCTATGCCTCCGGGACGAAGATGGATGCCATTGACATGGTCGATCACTTCGGCTCTCAGCGTCGGATTTCCTGGTACCATCTGCGAAACGTCACCAAGCGCTTTGGCGACAATGGTGAATTGCTCGGATTCGACGAATCCTGGCACCATGATGGTGACATCGACTTCCTGAGGCTGGCTGATACGATCTATGACCTTCACGCGGATCTGAAAACGCCGGCGATCGGACGGTCGGATCATGGTCCCGATCTGCGCGGAGAAGGAGAGCAGCCCGGCGCGCGTCGTGGTTACACCTTCACCGGGCGTTCTCAGGGGCTGCAATACATCTGCGGACTCTTTGAGACCGGGAGGTAAAAGTAGCTGGTGACTTCGGTCGCTGAGGTTAGAAACAGGTGGTTGTCCGCTTCCTGTTTCTTCCTCATTTCGTGCTTATGATTTCTTAGTGCAATTCCCCCTTCCAATGCTTGCATCGCAAGGGTAGGCGGGCCATGACTTCACATTCGCGTCTCCATAATCAAATATAGACTTAAGCGGATGATGAGGGGTGGCGGTACGCCTTTGTAGGTCCGTTTGTAAGATCGCCAGGGCGGCCTGATGTCGTCGAACATCTTACCGGGACGCAGGTCAGGTAGGAGTGTTTGCTTAGCTGGCAATAGATGCAAGAACCGCGTTCTTCTAAAAGTCCCAGCGGCTTTCTTTTCGGTATATTCCACGAGAGCGCTCGCGCATGATCCTGCGCTCCATTATCGCTTTTCGTTTTTCCCGAGGAGTTTTCTTTACCTTTATGTATTTTGGCTGATCCTTCATGTCATCCCAGTGCACGACGGCAGCCTCACCAACTTCGGCTTTTAGAATATACTGTGGAGGAGGAGGATCGCATGCGGCGCTCGCAAAAATGACGCAGCTCAGAATCAGAGCTTTGATGGCAATGATGTAGTGCTTTTTTTTCATGCGATTTTGAACCTCAGTTCGTCTTCTTTCTTTTACCGAGCAATTTTCTTATTAGAGGTTATCTGACGGTATCCTGCGACCTGCCAGATTTCTCTAAGTGACAGCGAGGCCCTCTTAGGTCTCCTCAGTGCTTTCACATTGCATTCGCGAAAGATGCTTTTAAATTCCAGTCTTGTACTTATGTTATGCGTGCTTTTGCGGCCTTTGTTGCAAGCAGAGGCTTTAAAATAGAGCCGGATAGAGATTTTGGCCCCGAAGGCTATTTTATGCAGTGTTTACGCTGTGTTGTGCTCTCACGGAGGGGCGTTTTGCCCCCTGGCTCGGGGGCCTTGTCAGCGTCTGTTTCGGGTGGGGGCCAACTAACGGACGACGTCATCCCCCTTAAAGTCGATAAGAAGAATCCCGAGAATGAAATCCAGAGCCTCGTCAAAGCTGATACCGGCATACACTCCCAGTAGTCCGACGTCGGCGCTGAGGGCTACTTCGGCCGGAGTCATGGAGAGTATTCGCGGACGATTCGATTTGAACCCCGGGCCTATGCCGTATTCATCATAGCGTTCTACAAAATATGGCACGTAGCGCCCATGCGGACCCATGCGAAACGATGGCGTGGCAAAACCGCGGTACCCGATCTGTCCCTGGGGTGTGAATCGCGCAACGGCTCCGTAGGAGACACCGACACCGAGATCAAAGCGAAAGATGTCGATGAGGTCCAATAATCGATTCGGGAGGTAGTAGAGCAGGGCATATCCGCTAAGGCGTGGAATCCAGCTCACACCTGTCGCCAGTTGTGCCCGTTGATACGGCTGTTCACTATAGGATTCAATAGTACATTCGAGCACAGCTGGATTTACTGCTGCTATGTCCACAGCAGCTTCGCCGTCTCCAATCTGCAAAGGAGGGGAGAGGGTCTCAATAAGCTCGCCAACAAGGGATGCAAAGCGAATGTGTTTTGAGTGTTGATAGAGGCCGGAGACCTCTTGTTTCCTTCCCTCTTTCTTTCCCAGATCTTTTTCCTGTTTTTGAACCTGTGAAAGAGCCGCAGGCGAAGGGGTATGTGCTGGCGTGCAGGCACAGCAGAAC
>JAUIMJ010000062.1 GCA_030433295.1 bacterium
ACCTGCGCGCGAACGGCCTGATCCTCGAGACCGTCACGATCTCGCGGCTCGACCAGACCGACGACAAGTTCCTCAAGGCGGAGAACATCTTCGACGCCCAGGGCCGCCGGAAGATCGCCGAGATCACCCAGATCAACCTCACCGAGCGCAACCGCCAAATTTGTTGCTACCGTACTTTTTCCGTCACCCTGCTGACCACTGGAAATCAGTATGGTGTGCGGCGTTTTTTGCTCGGGGCCAGTACCACTGTAGGCAAGTGTAGTAAGCACGGTTCGGAACGCCTCGCTTTCACTGGATAAGGGTGCTGAAACCAATACGATATTCTTATCGATAATTTCGGTTTCTGCAGCCCCAGCCTCAGCTGATGGCTGAATGAACAGTTCTGTCGTGTTGGGCTTTGGCACGGTCACGGTATCGCCGCCTCTTCCCGTAGACTCCACGGTAGCAGCCATGTCGGCAGCAAGACCTTCGAGCGAGCTAATGTCCCCGTCCTCTAGTGCGGATTCAATCTGGGACATGGAACTTCCGGCCGATACCATATGGGTCGTAGCTCCCCCGGTCGGGGCTCCCAGCGTCGCGATAGTCTTCGGCATATTCTCCAGTTTGCCCGTGGAGAAGGCCGGAACCACACCCAGAACCGGTAAATGAAGCGATGCTTCAACATCGGCAGTAGTTCTAAGACGATTGTCCAGCAGATTTAAAATCACCGACAGCCCAAGGCCAAGGAATACACCAAGGAGTGCACCGTTCCATAGCGTTGTACTGCGCGCGAACGATGTTGGTGAACTCGGTATGATTGCCGAATCTACGAGGACGACTGTCTTCTGATCGTTTTCCGCGTTTACAATCGCATCTTCCAGTCGTCGAGAGATGCTCTTATGGGCTTCCTTCGCCGCCTGAAACTGCCGCTCGAGCAAGTTGTACTCCGTCGCGTTTTGGGACTTGCGAAGATCTTCTTCAGCAGCACGGTCGATAGCCTGCTTAAGCATGCGCTCCTGCTCTGCGTGAATTTTTCGCCGCAGGTCGGCATCACGGAACTGTTGCTCCGCATGAATCTTCAGAGTCTTACGAATAACGTCGCTTTCTTTCTTTAGGGCCTTGATAGCCGGGTCGGCCCTGTTGAAGCGCTTGAGTTCTTCAATTTCAGATTCTATAGCAGCAAGGTCAAAAAATTTATTCATCAGGGCCGGGTTAGACGCAGATGCACTTAAACCGCTCTTAGACCTGGTTTCTCGAGCCTCAGCTTCCGCCTGCGCGCGCTGAAGGGCTGCTTCGGCAAGACGCCCTTTTAATTGTGAGTATCTGTTGTGGGTCTGGAGACGGTCCGTTGTAAAAACACTGATGTTGTTTGCAAGGGCGTAATCGACAAGTTTTCTTTCAGTTCTCGACGCCTTTTCACCGGCTTTTGCTGCACGATCCTCAAGGAAACGTACGTTAACCGTAGCCGCGCGAAGACGATTACTTCTTACCAGAGCAATGAACGCTTTGGCATGAGCATCAGCAATACGAGCGGCCATTTCCGCAGAATCAGCTTCTGCAGAAATTTTTACGTTAGTGGTTTCATAGACATTCTCATAGTCGATCATACTTAGGTACCGGGCGAGCACAGCTCCTTCTACAGTCGATTCGTTAGAGGAGCTAGTCGTTACCGCAGGCATTGACTGTTCGGATGCAGCTGATGCTGCGTCGGTAGCACCATCGACAATCAGGGAATCACCGCCTACTTCAGCTTGTTCACCAGATACCTGTCGACGCACGTATTCCAGAATGTCCTGGTTTTCTCCAAGAACCTTTGCTGCAATGGTATTAGTTTTTAATAAAGAAGATTGAGTTTTTACATAGGTCCGCTGACGACTTTCTTCACGTAGAAACTTAGCCATGGGTCCGCCTAATGCGGGAATATAACTTCCAATGTTTACTACCGAAGACGTTCGGTACACTGGTGTGCGATTGTAATTCGTGAACGCTGCAATACCCAGTCCGAGTAGACCGCATACCACTATGACAAAGCGATACCGCAACACCAGGAGGAGATAATCCCGCAAGGGAATGTCTTCGCGAGTCCCGTAATAGAGTTGCGAACCAGAAAGCAGTTGTGGCGCTGCCTTCCCAGGGTATTGATAAACCAATTCACCGCTGGTTTCTTCTTGATTATGTTCCATAACCGCTTCTCGTTTTTAGTTTGCTTGTTCTGGCATCTCCTTGCTTCGAAGTATGAGCGTTTCGGATGCGTGCAAAGGCGAATTCTTGGGCATGCATTTCGGCCTTCATCGCGATTGCAACGTGAGCGTAGCCATCCACCAAAGTGACCTCGCTATGTGTATAAATCGACTAACCCGCTCAAAAACCTGAGTTAGATTTTCAAAGTGTTACTGAAGCAGGGGCGATTTTGCGCCTGGCGCCCTCTCTGAAACAGCCTAATACCTACCAATTCCATCGCAAAAGGTTAGGATTCCTACCTTTTTTGCGCTTTTTTGTGTTTCCGGTCACAAAGGCAGGATTTCAGCGAAATTACGGTCAGTTTTTAGAGGAATGTGCCGATTAATATTGTGAAAGCGTGGTCTGTTGGGCGTGTTATCCACTGCGAGAACACGAGTCGCCAGAACCGTCGACATGATGAAAAGGGTGAAGCAGTACAATCGAATGAGCCGGTGCCAGGAGAATAGTAGGAGCTTCACTAGTTTTTTTATTTGTCCGGAGCGGCGATTCCCAGGGCCAATGAACGGGGTTTGTTATTGAAGTTAGGATTGCTGTCTTGGACTATTATCTGTTCATAGTACTGGTGCTCAGTTTCCTGGCGGGAGGCTTAGCCAGTGCTGCCTGCACGCCACTGGTAACCAGGCTCTCCTGCAGACTCGGCATCCTCGACAGCCCAAAAGCCGGGAAAATACATAAGAGGGAAACGCCCCTGGCGGGTGGCCTGGCAATCTTTCTCGCATTTCACTTCGTCTGGTGGCTCTGCTCCTTTCTCAACTCCGATGTAATTCCGGATTCCTCTGCGCAGTTACCTCAGTCGCTGTTCTTACTGGCCACAAGTTTTCTCATTATTGTTGGTCTTCTGGATGATATCCGCGGGTTGAGCGCACCGGTAAAACTCGTAGGTCAAACCTCAGCAAGCATACTTCTTGTTGTTGGCGGCGCCAGACTTTCAACGAGCCTGGGTATCGTAATCCCCATTAGCCTGGATATTGCTCTTTCCATATTCTTTCTTCTTTCGTTCATTAACGCCTTTAACCTTATCGACGGACTTGATGGATTGGCCACGGGGATAGGTGGACTCGTCGCACTCTCACTGGGAGGAGTCTTTCTTCTCTCGGGATCACTGGAGTGTGCCCTGCTGTGCTTCACGTTAAGCGGGGCCTGTCTCGGTTTTCTCAAATACAATCTGCATCCGGCAAAGGTATTTCTGGGAGACACAGGAAGCATGTTCCTTGGCTTTACCCTGTCGGGCATATGTCTGTTTAATGCCCCTCAACAGTCATCGATTCTCTGTATTTCCTCATTGATTCTGCTCTCCGCGGTGCCGCTTTTCGACACCATGCTCGCTATCTGGCGACGGTCCTGTAAAAGACTGCTTGGCATCTGGGAGCGTTCAGTTGCATCAGGAAGCAAGGGAATCATGACCGGTGACTTGGAGCACGTTCACCATCGAATCGTTGAGTCGGGCCTGAGTCAGCGCAATACTTCTGCCAGCCTGTGGCTGGTTACCGCATTGCTGGGCCTTCTGTGCGTTCTTGCTGCAGGTCACGACACTCTTGCTTTTGAAATGCTCGCATTGTCGGCCTGCACCGCTGTGACTATTGGTCTGGGCGTCCTCGCTCGAAGAGAAATTCAAAGCACCCGCCAGATTCTTTCATACAGTCTGATTAACCAGCGCAGCGATTCTCTCGCGTTGATTATCACGACGCTCGTCGATATCGCCGCTCTGAGTTGCTGCTTGATTCTGAGTCTCGTAATAGGTCAATACACACAGACACAGCACGGTGCAGAGGCGCAGAGCTCCATATCGCAGCTGGTGCTCGTGTGCTGCTCCCTAATTGGCATCTCTCTTCTTGCCGGGCTCATTCCTGCACAGCAGCATGTGAGCGCAAGCCAAAAAAGTATCGTGACTATTGCGACAGAGTCTCTGCTTGCCCTCGGAATGATAGCCCTGCTGCTGATTGGAAACTCCATGGAGAGTTTGTCAGCATTGGAAATGCAGACGTTGCTCTTCGTCGCAGTTGCCACTACCTATTTCTCAATTGCGAAGGCATATAGTTCAAAAGTAGTATTCAATACGAGGAAGATGGAGTTGCCTTCCGGGATGAAACGAAAAAAACAGCCCATTCGTCCCGCGGTACGAAGATTTCAACAACCAGGCATGGAAGCATCTTCCGTTCGCCTACACAGCGAGCATAGCCGCTAAATAAGGTCCTCTCGTCTCCCCTGACAGCAATGGTCACAGAATAGTCCTCTCGCGGCTCCTCCAAAGCCTCCAACTTCCTCAGGACCGCGGTATCGCAGCGATATGCGTGCGTACTGCCATAGTGCCGACCACTCTATCCATTTAAACAAGTGCGATTCTCCTTCCAATTCGGTAGATACTATTTATGAGAATTCTGCGTATTCTTGAGAAATTTTTTGCATTACCGCTGTTTGGTATCGCGCTGGCACTTCGCAATGCCGCCATACGGCCTTTTTCCCTGCTCCTCCCACTGAGTCTCGCGCTCTGCGCATCGCTCTTGGAAGGCGTGTCTCTCGCAATGATGGTCCCCTGTATCAATATTATTATGCAGCGCAATGTTGAGCTCTCTGTATTCGGCGGCGCCGGAAGCTACGTTACTCCCCTGATACCGGACTACATCCTGGGAGATTGGATGCGGCTTACTGTGGTCCTTGTGTCTGCCATTTTCATCTTCACCCTGCTCAAGATTGTTTGCCGCTATGGCTCTGAGCTACTGGTTGCGCGCATCGGATTGCGTATTGCCAATACCTTCAGGAAAATGCTCTTCGAGCGCTATCTCAGCTTTGGTAAAAGCTATTTTGATCAGGCCAGCAGCGGGCACCTCTTCCACGTGCTTATGGGTCATACGCAGAGAGTTTCTCTGGCTCTGCAGGAGGCCAACAGTCTGATTTTCTCTCTGGCGGTTATGGCGGCCTACCTGGGAGTCATGCTGCTGATCTCCTGGAAGCTTACGGCTCTTATCTTGCTCGTCTTTCCCATCCAGCATGTTGCGACAACCTGGCTCATCAGAAAGATTCAGAGAACATCGGAGGATCTTGCTAGCAGTCTCAAGGGTCTGGGAAGAAACATTTCCAACGTTCTCAGCGTGATCCCCCTGATAAAATCGTATGCAAACGAGAAGAAACAACTGGAAAACTTCAGTCAAACGAGTAACGCGGTAGAAGATCTCGAGTTCAGCATCGCTAAAAAGAAGCTTCTTCAGTCTCCTATTCAACAAATCATCATTCTGGTCACTCTGTTTGTTGTCGTGGGCCTGATCGCGATAATTGAAGCCAGCGGACAAAGTGCCGGTATCGCCGAATACGCGGTTTTCCTCATCGTGCTCCGCAGAGCCGCAGGGCAGTTTGGGATTGTAAACATTCTTCGTGCCGAGTTCGCTCGCTCTGCGGGTTCTATCGCAGAAATAAATTCGATGCTGACCGATAACGAAAAGGGATTTGTCAGCGGTGGCTCAAGACATTTTGAGGGAGTAAAGAATTGCATAGAAGTAAAGCATCTGAACTTCGCCTATGACAAAAACTCCCGCGCACTTGAGGATGTCTCCTTCTCCCTTCCGCGCGGCAAGACAATGGGGGTGATCGGGCAAACCGGATCCGGAAAATCTACCCTGGTCCATCTCCTGATGCGCTTCTATGATTGCCCGGCAGACAGCATTTACATTGATGGCATCGATATTCGTGGCTTTGAGCTGCCGACCTATCTCAAACGAGTGGCTCTGGTGAGTCAGGACGCCTTTTTGATAAACGACTCGCTGCGAAAGAATATCGCTTTTGGGCAGGAGGGCCAGCACAGCGACGAAGAGCTGTTTTCTGTCTTAAATAAGGTAAAATTACGGGCATTGGTCGATGCCTTGCCAGAGGGACTGGATACCAATATCGGGGACGACGGCGTGCGTCTCTCCGGTGGAGAGCGACAAAGAATCTCAATCGCTCGAGCTCTTTTGAAAAACCCGGATATTGTAATTCTCGACGAGCCTACCAGCGCCCTCGACTCTCAGACAGAGGAGACAATCCAAAAGCAGCTCGACCTTGTCTTTGCAGATAAAACCGTAATAACAATCGCACATCGCCTGGCCACCATACAGAATGCTGATACCCTGCTCGTCCTTGAGCAGGGTCGAGTCGTTGAATTCGGGTCACCCGAAGAGTTACTAAAACGAAAAGGAGCGTACTACTCGTTTTGGGAAGCACAGAAAATACATTGATGGGAGACATTGCCGCACATCTTACCGCCATGGTTCTCACGTTCAATGAGGAAGCCAATATTGAACGCTGCTTGAATGCCCTTGGGTGGGTTGAACGCATAGTGGTGATAGACAGTGGGAGCGTGGATTCTACGCGTTCGATTTGTGCCCGGTTTCCGAACGTCGAAGTATATAGCCGGGCATTCACTACTCATGCGGAGCAATGTAACTTTGGTCTGGAAAAGGTAGAGAGCACCTGGGTCCTGTCTCTGGACGCCGATTATCTTGTCACAGAAGCGCTCGCTGCCGAGATAAGAGCGCTCAGCAGCGAAAGTTCTATCAGCGGATACCGGGCGCCGTTTCGCTATTGCGTTGACGGCTACGTCCTGCGAAGCACCTTACTTCCGCCGCGCTGCGTGCTCTACCGCAAAGCCTGCGCTTCATACATTGACGACGGTCATGCCCATCGGGTCGAAGTAGATGGTCGTATCAGCACACTACAGTCAGCGCTTCACCACGACGATCGAAAATCATTGTCACGCTGGCTGCAGTCTCAGCTCCGCTATTCCGATCTGGAGAAAGAGAAGCTGCTTGCGACCGCATGGAAGGACTTGTCATTTTCAGACAAGATCAGAAGGCAAATCATCTTCGCCCCGCTTCTTATGTTTTTTTACTGTCTGTTCTGGAAGGGATTGATTCTCGACGGATGGTTTGGCTTCTACTACACCAGTCAGCGCGTATTTGCGGAGCTACTCCTGGCGTTACGGCTGATGGAGCATAAAACTGGGATTGTCGATAAACGATAATTTTTCATGAGGTCGGATTGCGCAGCACACCTGCTCCCGCCGTTTGCTACTCTTTGCTTTTCTCTACAACTGACTCAGCAACCGCGAGAAAATCCTGCACTGCCGCACGGATTGTAAAGTGTTTTTCGTAACACGAGCGTGCTCGTTTTTTCATCTCCTGCCATTCCGTCGAGGGGCATTTGAGCCAGGTTTTAAGCAGATTAAGCGTCCCTTCCTCGGTGTCTGGTTCTACAAAACCCGCTGCTTCGGCAAGCACCACATCCTTGATGTACACCTTATCCGAAAGCAATACCGGGACCCCGAGTGCAAGCGACTCGGCAACCGCCAGACCAAAATTCTCCTGATGGGAAGGAAGAATAAAAGCTTCCGCTGAAGCCAGAGCGGACCATCTGTCGTCACCCTCGAGAAGACCGGTCCAGCTTACCGAATCAGCAATACCGAGCTCCTGCGTACGGTCTCGCAGAGTTTCTGCAAGACCATCCTCAGACGGACCTGCAAGCAACAGATGCAGGGAGCTATCAGAATCGATCTTTGCGAAGGCTTCAATAAGCGTGTCACAAGCCTTCTTTGCCGTAATCCGGCCGAGAAAAACGAGCAATCGTTTGTTCGAGGGAACCGAATACTTCTCCAAAAACTGCTCGCGCATAGACGCAGTTGGCACCGGCGGTGACGCCGTTCCATAGGCAACAACGCGCCCGTTTTTTGGGAAGTCGGGATAGCTCTCTGAAGATCTCCGCAGCTCTTCTTTCGATGTGTAAAGAACTGCGGTAGAAGCGGTCACAATCTTCTTTTCGCAAAAGCGCCAGTGCATGCGCTTGAGGAAAGATACCACGGGTCGCCGCTCTGCGTCCCAGGCATCGAGACTTCCATGAGGGTAGATCACATACGGAACCTTTGCGTCAATCGCAGTAAGCGAGGCGCAATACGCAGAGTGTCGCCAGAGACCTCGAAGCACCAAAAGATCAAAGCGCCCGACGTTTGCCTGTAACCAGTAAAATGTTTTTGCGCTGAAGCGATAGCGCGTAAGGCTGGGACCCAGGGCATGCAGCGGACAGCGCTCTTCCCAGGAGGTGCAGAACCATGGTTCCTTGCCCGAATCCAGACAGAGAACTTCGCTGGAATGACCGTTCGAGCGGAGCTCTTCCACCGCACGCCAGAGGGACTCTGTCGGTCCGCCATGGGCAGGATCCAGAGAATTAATAATATGCAAAATCCGCATATCGTCAGAAGCACCTGCTACTGCTGAAAAACTGCCTTAATGCCGGCCAGTAATTTCAGCTACTTAGCGAGCTCAAAAATGAGAAGCCGCCTAATTCACACACGAGCGCAGCGGGAATACCCTCTGAGCCCAAAAATCTCAAGCTTTTTTCGATACTTGCCGTTTTTACAAAGGTAAACCAACGCCCGAGTTGCGTCCAGCGTTGGGCACTTGTGATGGATATACAACGGCCGGATAAGCCAGGGAAGAAAATTGGCGATAACAATTTTCACAAATACCACTTCCTTAATTGCTCAGCGGGGCCTGAGACAGGCTAGCTCCAGCCTTGCGTTCAGCGCCGAACGTCTGAGTACCGGCCTGCGAATAAACCGAGCTTCCGATGATCCGGGGGGGCTCGCTCTGGCCGACACGCTGCGCGCCGATACAGCCAAACTCGGTTCGGCTATCACAAACACCAACAATGCGATTTCGCTCGTCAGCACCACGATTGCCGCCCTGGATGAGATAAATAACATCCTCGCACGACTGGGAGAACTCGCTCAGCAATCGAGCAATGGTATCAACACACCTAGCAGTCGATCGTCCCTGCAGGCGGAGTTCGAGGTTCTCGGTTCTGAGATTTCTCGAATCGCCACCTCCGTTGAATTCAACAACATCAAGTTGCTGACCGGTAACTCCCCTACTCAGTTTCCAATGAAATTCCAGGTGGGCATCGATGGCACCACAAATTCCCAGGTTGAATACGGCGGGGTCAGTGCGACGTTAAACGCTTTTTCCCTCGCGGATTCCAACGAAAACCTTTCGTACTCGATTAATGACAGCACCGCGCTGGCCGGGCAGGCAGCCGCACGTACTGCCCTGGTCGCTGTTAAAGCGGCAATGTCGGAGCTCACCGTCAAGAGAGGCTCAGTCAGTGCGGTTGGAAGCCGACTTAGCTTCACGGTCAACCAGTTACAGAACGAACGGGACATTAAAACCGATGCGGAGAGTCAAATCAGAGAAGTTGACATTGCCTCGGAGACCGCAAACTTTCTTCGCGCAAAAGTAACGCGAGACGCTGCCGCAGCGGTCCTGGCTCAGGCGAATCAGGATCCGGCGACGGTGGCAAAACTATTGGGAATTACGTAGCGCGGTTGAAGGATGAAATTGTTTCATGTTTATCCTACGCCGGCTCTTAAAAACACATGTAGTACGGGAGTGAGAACCAAGCAAATATTTGTCACGTAAGCAGTAGAACGTGCATCTAAAGGAAGGATCAGACTGAAGAGAGCAGATATGGCTTTTACTACAAAATTTGGATTGTTCGAGGAAATCCCACTGCAGGATGAGGCGTCTCCAGAGCCTGTTCAGCAGCCCGGAGATCTTCCTGTCGAGCCAGCGACACGCGCGCTTGAATCAGGTCATCCGATCGTCGTCGAAGAATCCCGTCCCGCGCCGGACTTTGAGCAACACATTGCAAACCTTCACACAGAGACGCGACAGGCCATTCGCTACGAAACCGCTAATGCGGAAAATCCCGTTTGCGGCAACATAGATTCATGCATTTTGGAAACCAGCGGCGACAAACTGATGCTGCACATTCGAGGGTGGATGTTCCACATTAAGCAGGACAGCCCGATGATTCAGTTTGCAGTTCCAAATAGCTCTCTCATTCTCGCCCAACGTCTAAGGCGAGATGACGTTGCAATCAATTTCCCGACAAAGAGCAACGCGCTTCACTCCGGCTTCGATGTTTGTATTCCCCTGGAAAGTGAACCCGACGACGGTGAGCTTCTCTATTTTCTCATGACACTGACCGACGGCCTGACTATTTCCGGTTGCCTGCCTCTTCCCCTTATCGAAAGAAGGGATGCTCCGTCGCCACGCGGCACCGCTCACTCAAGTCAGGCGATCCTCGAAGCTCACTACAGGCTACTGCAAACCCGACTCACCCAACTACTCGAAAGTGAGCTGCGCCTACAGCTTCCGCGCTCTCTTGACCCCAGGGTCAGCATTGTAATTCCCCTTTTTAACCGGGCTGAATGTACCGCTGCCTGCCTGCAGTCAATCATAGATACCTGCCGCGAGAATGTTGAAGTTATTCTCATAGATAACAACTCGGAGGACGCCACCGGAGATTTACTCGCAATTGTCGATGGAGCAACGGTGATTCGTAACGAAGAAAACCTTCACTACCTGCGTGCCTGCAATCAGGGCAGTCAGATTGCTCGAGGCGAGTTCCTTCTTTTTCTGAACAGTGACACGGTTCTCTGTCCCGGTGCGCTTG
Organism: bacterium; assembly: GCA_030433295.1. GTDB lineage: Bacteria > Bdellovibrionota_C > UBA2361 > SZUA-149 > SZUA-149 > JAUIMJ01. The sequence continues at coordinate 10,699 of JAUIMJ010000062.1, forward strand.
CAAGTGCAGTAGCTACGCTTGAGTCACATTCTGATATTGGTGCGGTGGGAGCCCGTTTAATCAGACCGGATGGCCTCTTACAAGAGGCTGGTGGGATCATCTGGAACGACGGTAGCACTGCTGCCTACGGACGCGGGGAAAGCCCCTCGGATATGCAGTATCTTTTTCAACGTACCGTGGATTACTGCTCCGGAGCTTTTTTACTTACCTCCCGTCGCGTCTTTACAGAAGTTGGAATGTTTAACGAACGCTATATACCCGCCTACTACGAAGACGCAGACTACTGCCTTGAGCTTGAAGCTCGCGGACTGAGAACGGTCTATGAGCCACGTGCGACAGTGCTACATGCAGAGTCTTCAAGTTCAGATCCCACGAGTGCAAGTTCTCTACAGATTCAAAACAGACGAACGTTTCGGGAAATACGGCATCGACAGCTCAGCTCTCGTCTCCCCCGAAGTGAAAGGAATATGGATACCGCCCGATCGCGGGCGTCATCATTGCGCCACATTCTCTATATTGACGATCAGATCCCCGCCCCCGAGAAAGGCTCTGGCTTTCCCCGTGCGAAACTAATTATTGATGCCCTGCTCGAAGCTGGCATGTCGATTACCTTCGCAACGACGCAGGTGGTTTCAGAAGAGGCTAACGAGGTATATCAGCACCTTGACCGACAGATCGAAGTTGTTTCACTACTCGAAGAGTCATCTCTGAGAAAGTATCTTGAACGAAAACAGCAAAAACCTGATGTGGTTTTCATTGCTCGGCCGCACAACGTAGAAATTCTTCGTGAAGGTGTAAGCTACGCCAGAGAGATGGGCGTAAAAGTCGTCTATGACGCGGAAGCTATTTACGCTACTCGAGAATGCCGAAAGGACGCCGTACTCGGTGTTCACGAATGGAGTGAGAACGACATACAAGGCTTTGTTGAAAAAGAGGTACGAGAAACGGGCCTCGGAGATATCATACTTGCCGTGAATGATACAGAGGCGAATCATTTCCGCCGATATCAGGCAGCACCGGTTCACGTTGCCTCGTACGGCCTGGATGTAGTGGACAGGCCCCTGCCATTCGAAGCCCGCTCCGGTCTGCTCACCGTCGGACCCATGTTCGAAGATGATTCTCCCAACACGGATGCCGTTGCCTGGTTTTGCGAGCAGGTATCACCCTTTCTGCAGTCCGGCGTGCATTCGCAGAGCACAGAGCATTTGCGGCTCCAGGTGATTGGAGATTGTTCTGCACCGTGCATACGCAGTTTCCAGGGCCCGGATGTATTGTTTCGAGGCAGCAGCACCGACATCAATCAGTTTCTCGATACCAGCAGAGTCTTCATTGCCCCTGCTCGTTTCTCTTCCGGCATTCCTCTCAAAGTGCTTCATGCAGCATCTCGTGGCATTCCTGCGGTTGCGAGCAGGCTAATTGCTGAGCAGCTCGGCTGGCAGGATGGCTTCAATATCCTGGTGGCTGACGACCCTAAAGCCTTTGCAGAGCAGTGTATTCGTTTGCATAGCGACCGCGAGCTGTGGAATGAGATTAGTCGTAACGCGCTTACGACCGTGGCAGAAAAATACTCGACTGAGGAATTTAAACAGATAATTGTCGAAGCCGTCTCTCAAGCGTAGAGCGCTATCTCGGGGCCGCCACGAGTACGCTCTCGTCCCCAAAGTCTACTCTCTGGTAGCCCTCCTGAAGCAGCAGTTTATCAGCTGCTGAGTGTTCGTCATCTGAGTGTAGCTCTATGTAGAATACGGTTTTTCTCTCTCTGATAGCCGACTGTGCCCCGAGCAACACCGATCTGGCGGCACCTTCAACGTCGATCTTCACAAAGTCGGGAATGCGATGCGATTCCACAAACGAATCAAAACAAGCAGTGGTAATCGAAATTGATGTTGCCGCACCCTCTGATTCGTAGAACGAGCCCTGCGTCGGACTTCCTTCGTCATAAAAAAACTCGGCGGTTCCCTCGGTATCGCTTAATGCAAGCTGAAAGGGCTTCACCTGGCTGAGCCCGTTGAGCTCGATCGTCTACACAAGATGATCAAACTCCCAGGAAACCGGTTCAAAAGATAGCACCTGGCCCTGTGCACCAACGTAGCGAGCGAGAATGAGAGCGCTTTGCCCCTTGTTGGCCCCAATATCAAACACACAGGAACCTCGAGAGACGAAACGATCTAACACCGCCTTGGGAATACTCATCGCGCCGAGACTAACTGAGAGTCCCATACCCTCTGCCAAACGATAGCGCAGACCACGAGCCGGGCCTCGCAGGATCAACATCCGAGAGCCGAATGGAAAGATACGCCGAGTCAGAGGATAGAGTATCCTTGACGCGCGAAACCAAAGTTTTCCGAGAGTTCCCTTCATGCCAGCAAGACGTTCTTAGGGTGAATGGGGCTACCGCTTTTCTTCTCCCGCACGGATTTGCATCCGCGCGTATAGGCATTTTGTGTCACGCTCTGTTTACTCTATACATTCCGGCTTGTCGCCGAAACAAAAAAGATATGAGGTTAGCTCGCGGCATCGCAACGTACGACCCTACACGGGTTTGGTGAATCAGAGGATCACCGTGGCAGGTCTAAGAGAAACACAGGCTCTTACCAGAAACGTTACCCTTCCGCGTCTTCCGCAAGAAAGGGAAACACTTTCAGCGGGTCGACGGGTTGCCCGTCTTTTCGCCACTCAAAATGAAGATGAGGTCCGGTGGCTAATCCGGTACTACCGACGCGGCCCAGTAATTCACCGGCAGCGACTTTCTGCCCGGGGTTTACGAGAATATCGTTCAAGTGTCCATACAGAGAAACGTAACCATCGGAATGCTGAATGGTAACGAGCTTCCCAAAGCCCGCATAGGCATCAGCAAATATAACCAATCCCGCTTTTACCGCGCGGACGTGGCTATTCTTTGGTGCGGCGAGGTCGACGCCATTGTGATGTTTGTTGTATTTTTTTACCGGATGACGTCGCGGACCGTAGGTGCTTGATAGCCGTGGTTCAATCAGGGGAAACACCACACCCTCGTCAGGGGCCTGCACTCCGTCCTCGGCATCAGCATTCCTGCTCGTGGGCCCCGCAAGGAGGCAGAGATACAGGCCAACAACAAGTGCGCCGCCAAGAACTGAAAGAAGGCGCTGTTTTCCGGAAGTGTCTGTAGAAGTTTTCATTGCCTTGACGTATCACACCCCGAGATTAGCCGCTCGTATAGACTTTCATTTTTTCACGGGGTTGCGGTCGGCTGGCCCTATTTTCGTGCCGGTTCTATCTTAAGCAATTTTATCTGCTCCATAGCAAGGGAATCGAGATCTGATTTTCCTCGCCCCGCAATTTTCACTTCACCAAAGGGAACGACGGCTCCACCATCCCGAAGACTGCGTCGAGCAGGCTTTCGCGGGCGAGACGAGCCCTGTGCTTGAGCGACAGTGGTCGCTGTGCTGGGAGGAGACAACTCATCTGCCAGGTCGCTCCGTACCCAGGCACGCCCGCCTGTTGGAGCAAGGACCCGGACCCATTCACCCTGACGATGCTCAACGGTCAGGCGAGTGCCTTTCTTAACCTGCATCACTGGTGAGTGTTCCTCGCCAGGACCTGAGCGCAGGTTAACTTTGTTTCCTGTTACTTCGAGTATAGCCACATCACTTCCTTCGCTTGAAGGCGAAGAGGCCGGCAATCCCTGCATCTGGCGCATTGCATCAAAGGCGGGTCCGCTTCCATTGAGAAGCTTGTCAATTGCTCTCACGCTACGCGACTTGGGAGCTGCTGCTGCAGGAGCACCTGAGGTAGCCTGGACCTTCGGGGCAGATGCCGCCGGCTGCGTACCACCTCTGAACAAACGAATCTCAGTCTGTTTCATAAGCAGTTCGCCTTTAGCCGCAACCAGTGCTTTTTCCATTTCAGGAATCCGGGCAAGCTGGACATTCTTATCCGCAAGCTCCGCTGCTAATTCTCTGTTTTTCTTTTCCTGGGCACTGACGCTTTGTTCAAGAAGACTGATTTTCTTAGCAAGCTCCGGAATCTTAGTTGCCGCTGTTTCGCCGTTCTCCGCCTGCACCTTAAACATACTCGCATCGCCAAGGGCTTTACAGAGATGACGCTTTGCATGAATCAGCTCTGCATCTTTGCTCTCCAGGGCAATCGTTACCCGATTGACATCAGCCTGAAGCGCCTGCTCACTTGAGGTGAGTGAAGCGACTTGTTTTTCTAACTCTGCAATTCTCTCTCTACCGGCGAGTTCGGCGCGCTCGAGGTCAGCATTCTTTGACTCGATTGAACTCAGTTGCTCTTTTGCGCCCTTGAATTCCTTGAGCGCTTCTTCAAGGCTGGCAATACGCTCGTCTCTGCTGGCGACTTTCTTCTCAAGGTTTGCGATTGTCTCCAGCGCTTCTTTACTACTTCCGACCAGTGCTTCGTACTGATCTTTCTTACCCGCAAGCGAGGACGTAAGTGACTCATTCTCCTTGGCGAGCTTCGCCAGCGCTTTGCGCAGCCTGACTACATCTGATTTCAAATCACCTATCTCAGCTTGCCTGCTCGCAGCAGAGCCAGTGCGTCTCTGTTGCAAGGACTCAAGCTCCGCGACCTTCTTGCGCAGAAATTCGTTGTCCGTTTCAACCTGACCCTTTGCCTGAAGTGCGAGTTGCAGCTGCTCGGCAGCGTTTCTGGTTTCTCTGAATGATTTCCGTAGCTCCTGAAATTTCGCCAGTTGAGCCTGTGCTCGATCGAGTTCAGCAGTCAAGGAAGCGATCTCTTTCTCCTGCTTCTTGGCGACTTTTTGGCCACGCTGAATTTCGACGAGGAGTTCGTCCTTACCCTTTTTTCCGAGCCGCGCTTCCCGATACAGTTCCTTGTAATTCTCAAGTTCCTTCAGGGCCTTTGCGGTTCGGCTTTGTTCCCTGCGTATCTCTTCACGCAGGGCAAAGTCATTTTCAGCGATTCGCTCTCGGATTTGCTCACCTTCCTCTGCCAGATGAGAATCCTCTTCAGCCGCAGTTCTTGATTCAAGAACTTTCAGTTTCCGCTTGAGCCGTAGAATTTCATTGATAAACTTTTCTTGTTGCCCTTCCATTGCGATGCGCAGGGCATGACTGTCGCTTGCTGAGTTCTGCGCAGCAGGTGCACCATAAGAAGCTCGTGAGAATTGATTGGTCTTCACATCGCCCTGAGATGGCGAATGCGCGTAGTGTGAATCCTGAGCAAGAGCCGTAGCAGGCAGCGACGGCAGAGTGATACCCAGTAGTGCACCAAAAACAAGAGTGCTGTTAATTGTTTTACTAAAACCTTTTGCCACAACAAATCCCCTCAACTTAGAGTAGAGGCAAGCAACATTTCCTATCTCATTGCTTGATCTACACCGTATCCATGCGCCCCATGCGCATGTTTCGCATCCATGTGTTTTGGGAGGATCTGCGGTTACTCAGAGGTAACTGCCTGTCGGAGCTGCGCGCCACTTGATTGTAGCTGACGTAGACGTCTGTCGCGCTCGCCGCCAATTAATAGTTGTACGGCTCGCGGATTAGCAACTCCGGACATTATTATCTCGACGTCCTGTGTCATCGCACTACCGATAAGGACGCTTCCGATACCAAGGAGACGCTCCCAAATCGTCTGATTTGGCTCTACTCCACGAATATCCTCCCAGCGCAGACGGGGTTGACGTAACGTTAGCGAAACCAATCCAATCTGTGCCTCAACGCCATGATCATCAATGATATACTTGGCGTCATATATATTAATCAGGATCTTACCCAACATTGCTCCAGGTAAAAGTACAACTACCGGTAAATGCAGGTAATATGTCGTATCTCCTAGAGAAAATAAGCTCCCTGCCACCACCAGTGCGGGTACATACTTGGAAACCACGACGGTAAGTATGCACAAAACGAAGAATCCACAGAGATTAAGGAACTGAGAGCGCCAGGTAGGGTAGAAATAGTAGCGAATTGGGGCATCGTCCTCAGATCGCTGAATCGGCGAGCCCTCACGCTCTATGTTCTCAGGACTCCCGTAAATCTCACGCACCGGCAAATTGCTGCTGGAACCGGAAAAATCTTCTCCCAGCCCGTCGAACTCACCATCGCCGAAATCGTTATTGCTCATACTTCTCTCCAAAGCCCTCGTCCAAAACAGTTGCGGGATATCATCGTAGTACGTGTATCCGAAGACTGCTCCGGTTTATCGCGACGAGATTTAGCGGCGTCTTATCTTCAATCGTTCTTCAATCAGAGAGAGACTATCAGTCTGCTTTCTTTCAGCACGCTCCAGTCTCCACTGGTCACGCCGATTGGTGAAATCTGCTCCTTTTACCAATCCCTCGGGATCAAGGGGCTCATCGATATCCTCTTCCCGCTCCTCGGCGGTAAACAAACTTCCTCTTTGCTGAACGGCGCGCTGACGAGCTGCACGCTTTTCGGAAGGACTGATTCCCAGCAAATCCTGTGATTCGTCCTGCGTGAGATCGGGAACAGCCCGCATTGGAGCAGACTTGTCGCTTGCAGCATTACCTGCCGCCATACCTTTTCCGACTGGTGTTCCACCCAATCCTGGCGCACTCATTGCCTTGACCTTCTCCAGCCTCGGCAGGGTAGTCGTTATCTTACCGCCCGCAGCGATATAGACCCCGAAGAACACCATCACGAGAAGAACGGAGGTGACATTTCGCTGGGTGAAAGCCGAACTCATAAACAAAAAACCGAGTACGCTTTTCGCCTTATCGTTCATTTCTTGTTTCCCCCTTCACTTCACTGAGCATCTTCCTGCATGGACGCCATCGTCCCTGCTTTACTTCCTTAACCTCAACGTAGGCCGGATGATAATAAATGCCGTCTGAATCAAGTCCGGGGCCTCTTGGCTGAAACTGCACCATGGGCTCCTCCCAACAGTATCTAAGCACACCCGGTGGAACCGGTGCAGCCCTGTCTATCGCAACTCGCCGTGTCTCCGGCGTGACATAGCCAGGGTTCTTGCTGCATGCACTCAACAGCATACTACACATTACTGTCCCCGCTAAGATACCGACAATTTTACTACGCTGACCACTCATCTTCCTTATCCCCACCACTCTTATTGTCTTCTCGGAGTCGGATACGTACCGTCTGCGTCCGGGTACTGCACCTTCTGAACCTTACCGGGACGAATTTCAACTACCGTTTTATGCGTTTTACGATAGTAGACCCCATGCAGAGCGCCAGGGACAGTAATCGTGTTGTGCATCTGACCCATCCAGACGTCATTGACGGTTCCCGGAACACGCTCTTTTTCGAGTTCGTTAATCGTTTGTCTCAGCACGACTGTTTTGGTCTCACCGTATTGCACTGATTTCGTGCACCCCATGGCGAGAAATCCAAGTATCAATACTCCTGCATATCGCTTCATCATCCTAACTCCTCAACCGCACGACCTAGGCCGCTTTGGTTCCGTCTTTCAAATTCAATGACCTTCCCCGATTAACACCGAGGAGACCGTGCTGCTCTCTTTGAGCCGCCATCTCTTCCATCATTCTTCTTCGGCGCATCAGCTCCT
>JAUIMJ010000390.1 GCA_030433295.1 bacterium
CAAAATGGCCACCTATTTCCGACAGTTATCAGCTTTTTTGTAGTGCTTGGAGGTACTTGTGCTGCCAGTGGCATACAATTTTCCATTCAGGATCTTATGTTTGCTTATTCGATGTTAAAACAATCCTGCTACCTCATACAGCATGATGTTGAAGAAAGGATTCGCTATCTTATGAATTTAAGCCATCAAGTGCGTAATGATGGCATTTTGGTTCTGGAGCGAGAGGCGGAGTACACCAGGGATCCATTTCTTGTCTTTGCCCTCGCCATGACCGCGGATGCTCGTTCTAGTGATGAAGTAAGAAGAAACCTTGAGTTAGAGATGAGCTCATCAGCGAATCGACTTATACGAGCAGTGCAGGTGTTTGAAACAATGGGACAGTTCGCACCAGCAATGGGACTCATTGGAACTCTCTTAGGTCTGATGCGTATGATGGGGTCTTTAGAAGATCCATCGGCAATTGGTCCTGCAATGGCGCTTGCTCTTGTGACAACATTATTCGGAGCCATCTTGAGTAACCTCTTTTTTCTCCCCTTAGCTGGAAAGCTAAGAATTAGACTCGAGGAGGAAATGAGAATGAAGCAGGTCACTCTCGAAGGAATTTTAAGTCTTGGAAATCAAGAGAATCCACTGATACTTGAGCAAAAACTTCAGGCATTTATGGCTACTCCTGAGGCTGCATAGGAAGAAGCTATGAATAGCTATGTGGCATCTGAATCCCAGGGGCAATCACCAGCGTTTTTCCTGCTCTACGTATCTTTGATACTGATTGTTCTTACCGTTTTTATTGGTACGCTTTATCGTCCTGATAAAAAGGACTCGCCCCTGAAGTATGAGACCGATATGAGGCCTCTTGAAGATAAGACTCCTGACCCTATAGGAACGCTAGAATATAAAGATCTCTTTGAAACAGATGGCTATACGCCGAGAGAAGCGACACTTTCAGCTCTAGTAAGTTTGTTACAAAGTCATGATGTAACAGTACGAATTGATGTATATCCGAGTGTGGATTCAGAAGCAGGGCTCGCTGAAGCACTTGGAAAGAGTGTCAGCCTGCAACGTTTCTTTCTAGCAAAGAAATTTCCTCCTCACTATGTCTCAGTGTTTGCTCATGCTCAATCACGTGACGTACAGGCACAAATACAGGTAATCCCAGAAGGAGAGTCTCCATGAAGAACTCACCTGTAAACTCCTATTGGCTTATGACTTTTGGAGACCTCTTAACACTTCTTTTGTGTTTTTTTGTAGCAATCGTGTCACTTTCCCGACACCAACAGGATGCAGATGCCGAAGAGATGGCAAAAGAGAAGAAGGAGCAACTAGTTGAATCAATTGATGAAGTTGCTCGATTAACAGCAGGTGCATCCCATGGTGCAGAAATTGCATTAGATATAGATAACAGGAATTTGACAGAAGTATTCCTGGAGCAGGGAGATGTTGACCCTGGAAAACAACGCCTTACCGATTCAGGAAAGGTGGTGTTGGAAAGAGCAGTGGATTTGCTGTCTTATCCGGTAAAAGAGGTAGTGATTGAAACGTGTAGTAGGCAGGCAGAGGCAAACGCCTGGCATGAATCGGTTTCAATGAGCCTCGGGATACAGCGTCAAATTCATGACATGAAGGTTGGCACCCCGGCGTATAGAGTAAAAAGTGTTGGCCCTCATTGTACGTCACTAGGGCTGACTGAGAAAACGCAGGTCAGTCGTATTTTGTTTCAGGGCAGTCCTGAGGAAGCCAATGGCAGAAGAAACTGAAGGCGAAAAGGAGCCACAAGAAGAAGAAGGCACCGAAGGTGGATCTTCTAAGAAGCTCTTTATTATCATAGGGGCAGTCCTTGTACTTCTCCTCCTGGGAGGAGGAGGGCTTTGGTATTGGCTCTCCATTGGTAATGAAGATGACAGTAAGAAAGTGGCCATGGTGAAATCTCAGGAAACCTTATCGGAGCCAGAGATTGTACCAAAGGGATTTGATGATGACACGATTTGTAATTGTACTCCTGTTCGCAGTGACACCTGTGTTCGCTTGGTCGCAAGAACCACAGCGAGGATCCGACGGCAAAACAGGAGCGTCTGTTCTCGTTACTCAGAGAGATGGGCGAGGTCATCGTCGCCTTCTCCGGCGGAACTGACTCGGCGTATCTGGCTTGGGCGGCCAACGAAGCCCTCGGCTCGAAAGCCATCGCCATCACCGCCGACTCGGCCTCCATCCCCGGCTCGCACAAGCGCGACGCCGAGGAGTTCGTGCGGCGCTTCGGCATCCGGCACCACTACGTCGACACGCACGAGTTCGACAACCCCGACTACGTGCGCAACGACTCGAACCGCTGCTTCCACTGCAAGGACGAACTGTTCACGCGCTTAGCCGGCGAAGGCGACCGGCTCGGCATCTCGACCATCGTCTACGGCGTGAACCTCGACGACACCTCCGACTTTCGCCCCGGCCACCGCGCGGCCAAACAGCACAACGTGCGCGCCCCGCTACTCGAAGCCGGGCTGCGCAAGAGCGAGATCCGCGAACTCTCCCGCCGCGTGGAGCTGCCGACCTGGGACCGGCCCGCCGCGGCCTGCCTGAGCTCGCGCATTCCCTACGGAACCGCCGTCACGCCGGAGCGGATCCGGCAGATCGAGATGGGCGAGGAAGCGCTCAAGGAACTGGGCTTCTCCGTCTACCGCGTGCGCTATCACGGAGAGCTCGCGCGCATCGAAATCGGGCGCGACGAGCTGCCCCGCGCGCTGAGTCCGGAAATGGCCGAAACTTTCTCGAAGATCTTCAAGGAGCTGGGTTTCAAGTACGTTACACTGGACCTCGACGGCTACCGGCAAGGCTCTCTCAATGAGGCTCTTCCCGCAGCCCAGCGAGAGTCAATTTTTCCCATATTGGCCAACTGAAAAGACTAGACAATTCCCTTGCTGGTCTGATACAGGGAATCTGTAGAACCCCTCAGAACAAAGGCTTCCGGCATTGCTTTTGCTCGGAAATTCTCTTGCAATCGCGCTCATATTGCGTGCTAAACTAGCGCTCGTCGCCGCAAGGCGATCGGTGTCGAAAGCTCCCGTCGCGAAGGGCCGCAGACCACCAAACTGAGCATCCAGCGGACGGCGATTCGCGCCCGCCTGCTCGAGACCGCTACACAACTTTTGACTTAGCCGCTCGACGCGCAGCGCCGGGCCGGTGTGGAGAGGTATTGAAATAAAAGCCATGCAACAGATTTGGCGTCGGATACGGACGAGATTGGAAGACGAAGCGAGCAAGGAGGCATTTGAGAATTGGTTGGAGCCGATTGAAAGCGAGGAGCTCG
>JAUIMJ010000063.1 GCA_030433295.1 bacterium
CTTCGGCACTACCATCGAGCAGTATGACAATGAACTGGGCATTCCGGGAATGCAGCAGTTGCTTCATCTCGAGAAGGAGCTTCTCGGAGATCACACGTGCCTCCGGTTTCAACATACGGTCCCTGACAAGCCAAAGCACATCGTCAAGCAGGCGAAGTAGACGTATCCTATGCAGACCGGGAATAAAGCCGTATTGTCGCGGCGCTACCTCCAGAAGTTTTCCATCATTCAATCGCACGGACGGAATGGCAGGCGCACCGGCGAGGCCCCGAACATAGCGCGAGAGTAAAATATTTCTATCCTCGTGAAATGCGGCAAAGCCATAGAAGAAGGTATAGCCCGAATAGTCCCGACCGGGTGTATCGAGTACCTGTCGGAGCCGCAGTAGATTATGGTATGTGCCGTAGGCTCGAACTGCAAAATTTCTGACATCCTGTTCGGGAAAATCCTGTTTGTAAAGGGCGGGAAAGCTCTCATCATCACTCAGGCCAAATCCCTGCATAAAGGAGCCGCCAAGAAAGACAGCCCCGCCACAGTTTTCTGCCGCCGGACAAGCAGCTTGCGGAGCATTAACGGAGCGACTGCGGTCCGGAAGAATGGTCCAGCTAAACTTCTCCGGACGAAGTTCCGGATTGTAGAGCAGGTAGTGTCCCGGCTTTGGAACCCAGCCTAGTTGGGGATCCGCTTCCAGGGCAGGGGTAGGATGGCGCATTGACTGCGCATTGTAGTTCAACTGCCTGAGGCACAGTTCACAAAAGCAGAGAGAAAGGAATAGCAGAAGTACTGAACCAGCTGCACCCCTGAATCGATTGCCTCTCGTTCCTGATCTCATCTGTCTTCCGGTGCCTCTTTTCTGGTGATCTGAGGCTTTTCAATGGCGTTCATCACGCTTGATGCCGTAAGAGAGAACAGCGGGTTAATATCAAGACCAGCCCGTCGTAGCACCTTTGCCGTCCACTTATTGCAGGTGTTAAACAGATGATAGTGTCCCTTACCCTCATAGAACTGGCTGTCACCGTAAATACCATTCTTTATCGGTTCCAGCCGGCCCTCCGGGTCTCTGGAAAAGCTTTCTGCAATATAGGCCACGGCATTTCCAAGATTGCGATCCGATATGCCCAGGGAATGGATTTCACTGTCGGGAAAAGAAACAAACGGAGACCTGGGAACGGAGACAACATGAACCACCGAATCGCTCGGCCAAAAAATCGCTCGTAGCGTGATTCCGGTGGTGATTTCCCTGGCCTGATAGAATCCACTGTCACCCCAGCCAATTTCGAGATATTCGCCAGCGGGAAAGCGTTGCGCCAAATCGGGTATCACCTGAATAAGATCCTCTCTGAAGAGGACGATTCCCGTGTGCCATCCGTGACTGACGACATACATGCTGTTTGTTTGCGGTTCGTGTAGCTCTCCGGCTTCCGGCACGGCCGTCACACGTGTGGAACAGCCTGAAGAGAAAAGAAGAAGGGCCGTCAGAAAGCAGAGTATTTTCAAGTTCCCCTCCTGTCGTTGGCTTTAACGTTTTATAAGGCAGAGTTGAACATGCCGAGCCAGTCAGCGTTATTTTTTCACAAGTAATTGTTCCAGCAACAGCTTGCGGTTAATGGGCTTCGTCAGATAGCCATCACAGCCAAGGCTTTCACATTCCGCTCGTTCACTGCTCAGGGCATGCGCGGTGATTGCGACGATACGCCCCGGATAGCCCCGATTTCTCAACTGCCTGATCACCTCGCGGCCATCGAGTATCGGCATTTGTAGATCCGTCAGCACAACGTCGAAAGCCTGATTTTCTTCCCATGCGTTCAGGGCCGCCTCTATGCCGGTTTCTCCGTTATCAGCAACTTCTACAGTCGCCCCGGCGCGAGTGAGTATACTCACCACCAGTTTCTGGTTTACTCGATTGTCTTCAATCACCAGCACCCGCACCCCCGCGTCTACCTGAGGAAGATCGGCGTATTTTCCCTGCCGAACTATTGCCAGCAGTTCCTTCGCGTCCTTAAGCTGATTTTCTGCGATTTCTTCTACCGGCAGGCATACGGTAAAACAACTCCCTTCACCTGACCTGCTTTCAACGCGTATTTCACCACCGAGAGCTTCCGCGAGTTTTTTCGAAATAGAAAGACCCAGGCCACTTCCCTCAAAGTCTCTCGTTGAATACGAATCAATTCGAGAAAAGGGGTCAAAGAGTTGAGCGACTTCCTCTGAACTCATTCCTATTCCAGAATCCTGAATTCGAATCTCTATGTAGCTACCCTGATCCTTATCGCCAATGAATCTTGTATCGACCTGCACCCCACCCGACTCTGTAAACTTGATTGCGTTTCCAATAAGATTCACGAGAATCTGCCGCAGCTTGCGAACATCGGTTCTGATTTCTGTCGGCAGGGGACTTGAAAAGGTGTATTCAAATTGTAAATGTTTTGAATGAGCAGGACCTTCGAGAATGTGCCTGCTGTTCTCCAGAATTCGCACGAGAGAGTAATTCTCCAGCTCGAGTTCCAGACCCTTTGCTTCAATTTTTGAGAAGTCGAGAATGTCGTTGAGAAGCCCGAGCAAATGCTCCCCGCTGGTACGAACGATCTCGAGCATCTCGTTCATCTGAGCGCGCTGTTCTTCGTCCTTGATGATTTCATTCAGGTCATCATCGAGCAGGTCAACAAAGCCCAGGACCGCATTCATGGGGGTTCTGATTTCATGGCTCATATGCGCAAGAAATTCACTCTTTGCTCGAGTCGCCTTGTCAGCCCGATCTCTCTCTTCCCGATATTCACGCGTTCGCTGATCAATAACCCTCTGGAGGCGACCGCTCAAGAACTGCACCAGCAAAAAGGACAACAGTAAAGAGAGAGCAAGACTGCCAAGCAGCAGTTGTCGCGTTTCCGCCCGCGTACTAGCGAGAAGCTCGAGGTCCTGGCTCACATCTTTTGCCCAGACAAAGACTCCCGCATGATCTCCCGCAAAATCTACTAACTCTAAGAAGCGAAGTGAATTTGGTGTTCCACCAACGACATGCAGCTCAGTCGGCGAGAGTTCTTCGTATTTGTCGATGTTCGCGACAGCAACGAGTTCCTTCACAAGCTCCGCATTGGTTGCAGCGTCCAGTTCATATTTCTTTGAGCGCACAGAGGATAACTTCACCAGGCTTCTGTTCTCTTCCCAGAGCTTCTGATCCGCCATAGACGAAAGTAGAAACAGACTCGCCACCGTGTTGGTGTTCTTTGCAAACTCATCAAGTAGCCTATTCAGACCCGAGCCGCATTCTAGGGAGCCAATATGAGTTCCCTCACGGAAAACCGGAACAATAGCTCGAAGCCCCGAGAATACCCGACCCTGCTCGAAGCCGAGGACCGGCTTCCGGGTTTTGTTCGTAGCAACGATACCAGGACGGACCGACGTAAGATCGTCGCCGAAACGCTGTGGTTTATGAACACGAAGAAAAGAGGTCGCAGGCGGATAGTGAAAATGTAGTTGTCGAAGTGCTGAGGTTTCTCGGGCAGCATTCCACCCATCTTGCACATGGTTCAGAAGCTCCTCGCGTTTTCCTTCCGCAAAGAACGAGACTAAGTCTGGCTGATTTGAAAGATACTGTGCGAGATCAAAGAGTGCGTTGTTTTCCTGCGTGACTCGGGTTTGCAGCAAAAGGCGCTGCTGTTCCGCCTCCCGTCTGAGTCGCTGATCAAATTCTTTCTGCTCGGCTCCTTCCAGATGACGCCAGGACAAGAAGTGGAAAAGCGAGACCGCCAAAAACACCGTCAGCAGGGTGAAAAGGCGGGCGGTACTCTCATCTTTTTTGTGTTCCTGGGCCATGATATTTGGGGAAGCAGACTACTGCCAGGCACTTCCGATTTGTCCGGGTTTACAATGCAAGAGTAGCCGACAGATAACATCCCGCTACGACAGGCTATTGAATCATAAATCGACCTGAAGCAACAGTATTGACCGTGGCTATAGTGACCGGCACACATCGATTTACCGCAAGAACAGTGGTCGATCGTATCAAACTCAGGTAGAAGAGTGTTGGAGAATGCTGAAATCGGTATCTCACCGGAGACCTGGGCGATTTTTCTAGACCCTATCCGGACACTGGCCCTCTGTTTGCTGATTCACCAACCTCAATGAGCTATGAGTAACGATCCTGTTTTTACGGAAGACTTCGCTATCACCCGGCGACTTGGCCTGCATACCATGGTGGAATATGTAGACTGTGATTCCGAGCTGCTGAGCTCCGCCAAAACTATCGAACCAATTATGCTCGAGGCCGTATCACTTTGTGGCGCCCAATACATTGATCACAAACTTCAGCAATTTGAACCTCAGGGCGCTAGTGGAATAGTCCTGATCGCGGAATCCCATCTGAGCTTCCACAGCTGGCCGGAGTACGGATACCTCGCCCTGGATATATTCACCTGCAACCCGAGCATGACGCCGGACAAAGGCATCAGTCACATCGCGGAAGCAGTGGGTGCGGGGGATACTCGAGTCAGGAGATTCGATCGGGGCTACTGAGTATTCAGAGAGGCAGGCGGGCATTCCATACCGGCAGAATGGGGAACACTGGCTGGAAAATCGAGTTGACCTTTGCCTGGTCCAGCGTTTCACTTTGCGGAAACTGCTTCTTAAATGCCAAACGATAGCGCTCTTCGTTCAATACAAACAGCTCCGGCCCCGGAGGTTTCCTGAACGGGTGCCCAAAGAGAGTTCCCGGCATTCCCGCGATGATAAAACCTTCCTGGCGGTGTTTCACATAGCGATTTATTCTATGTTGAATCTGATCTTCCGGGATGCTTCCTCGAGCCATGTTTGTCGCAAGCTCATTCTTAAACCCCAGACTCGCCAGATAGGGCACAATTCTGGTAAATCCGGCAGCCTTAAGAGTATGGTAGTAGTTCTCCCATCGATTAACTTTCCTCAGTTCCTGATTTCCATGTTCATCCGGATAGGTCAGGGCTCCGACACTTACGGCATCAAACACCATGAAGCCGCCGGGATTTAGTCTCTTTCTGACAAAGTGGTAGAACTCTCGGCTGTACAGTTTGGCCAGGTTGTAATCAGTAGGCGTTGGAAAATCTATATAAATCGCATCAAAGGTTTTGTCTTGCTCCCGAACATAGCGCAGTCCATCCGCAATTATGGTACGAACCCGAGGATCGAAAAGGGAACGCTGGTTCACTCGCAGCAGCATCTCATTTGTTTTTGATAGTCTGATAAGTTCTTTATCCAGATCAACATGCGTTATTGAGCGTATTTCCGAATAACGAAGGAGCTCCCGTATCAGTAAGCCGTCTCCACCGCCGAGCACCAACACATTCTCTGGCACCTTTCCGGTGCTGATTATCGGAACATGCGTGAAAAACTCGTGGTAGACCTCTTCATGACTGGAATGAAACTGCCAGTCGCCATTGAGGAAAAGCAGGCGATTCTGTGGCCAGTCGGGATGCCGACTAAGCTTACTGGAGAAGGCACGAACAAAGGCGTCACTACCGTCTCCTTCCAGGTCCTCAATGATATCTATTGTCTGATACCGCGACCTCACGCGCAGCACGTCGGGGTATTCAGTGCCCAGAGAGAGAAACTGCTCCAGTGAGCGAGCGAAATATCGCTGAGAGTAATAACGCTTTAGAAAGAATTGCTCGATGTCGGCCTCGAAAAACATACTGATGAATATTGCCGCTCCAACGACAAAGGCACCTCCGGTGAGACCGCGAATCGAATACTTCGACCCTCGAAGATGAAGAATAAGCAGAAGGGCAATCAGCAGGTTAATCGCCGCCACGATCGCACCAAGCATCAGCGTTGAAAAATGCACAAGAAGCACGGTGGGAAAGAGCACCGCCCCAACAAGGGCTCCGAGATAATCAAAGCCGAGGAGGCGGTTGGTAAGCCTGCCGGAAGGTGCAAGACTTTTCCCAACGCGAATGAGCAGCGGCAATTCGATTCCCGTGAGGACGCCAATCAGCACGGTGTACAGCAGACTGCTACCAAAGAATATTGATAGACCCAGGTCCCGTGAATCGAGGACGCGAAGATAGGAGTATAGGGAATGAGTGCTGTGCAGCAGGGGTATCGCAAGGAGCCCCGCCAGCGAGAGCAGTATTTCTACACCACAAAGAGACCAGAGGGCACCGTCCTGAAACCGCCGCACTCGGTCGACCACGAGCGAGCCCAGCCCCATACCCAGTAGGTAACAGCCGATGACAAGACTGTACCAAACGATGGCGTTTGCCGCGAGCAATGCCAGGCTGTGTGCGATCAGCACCTCGTACATGATGCTGCAGGCTGAGACCACGAAGGTAAGCGACAGCAGGGTGTTCGTATGGATTCGGCTTTGTTGTATGCGATCCATATCAAAGATGATTCCCGTGGATAGTAGAATGTTTCGCTCTCACCAGGTCCCTCTGCAGCGTTTTTCTCACCGGAGCGTTTGTCACCGCCGAGCGTTTTTCATCCCGTCGAAGTGAAAAACACAGATTGGCCGGAACACAAGCCCGCATACAAAGAGAGCAAGTCGAGCCTTAGTTGTTTAAAATCTTGCTACACTTGTCCTAAGACTGCTCTAGTATACGATGTGTACAAGTGACCTAGGATTCATGTGGTTTATGGCCTAACCGGCCCCTCGCTATGCCTGCTATATTGCGCAAAAATCCCTTATGGGCCTCCTGTTTTTTTACGAGCGCCTTTCTGTTCTTCGTGATGCAACCGCTGCTCGCAAAAGCACTCTTGCCCGGCTTCGGAGGCGCGCGCTCAGTTTGGCTACTATGCCTCTTCTTCTTTCAGTCCCTGCTCTTGGCTGGCTACCTCTTTGCCTTTGTTCTCTCCAAAGTATCATCGGTAAAAACACAGATACTGCTGTATGCAGTCCTGCTAATTCTCTCGCTGTGTTTTCTACCCCTGAGTCTTCAGATACGGGCTACTGCCCAGGCCGAAAACCCCACATTTTTTCTTCTTAGGACCTTATCAGCCTCTGTGGTGCTGCCAGGAATACTCATTTCCGCCTGCTCACCCCTCTTTCAGTATTGGTTCTCTCTGAGAACCTCGGAGTCTCCCTATGTTTTTTACTCCTACTCAAATGCAGGATCCCTTCTGGCCCTGCTGAGCTATCCGTTTTTCATCGAAACACTCTGGGACATCGAAGAGCAACTTCATCTCTGGACGGTACTCTACGGAGCATACATCCTCCTCAATGCAGTGGTGCTGCTTTTCCTGTATCGCAGCGCAGTGCCAGACGAAAGGAAACCAGAGATAGAGACGCGATCTCCACGCGGTCAAACGGCTAGCTGGTTCTTTCTTTCGTTTGCAGGATCTCTCGCACTACTGAGTATTAGCGATAGGATTACCCTTGATATTGCCCCCTTTCCCCTTCTTTGGGTGCTCCCTCTGGCAATCTACCTTTGTACGTTTATTGTTTGTTTCTCTATGGAGACATTATTTCAAAGCACGATAGCCCGGCTGCTCGAGGCTCTTGCCTTCCTGGTATTTGCTCTTTGCCTTAGCTATTCCGACGAACTGACAATTCCTCTGCAGGTTGCAGGGTTCTGCTTTGCACTGGCTTTCTATTGTCTCACGGTTCATGGAGAGTTGGTGTTTCGCAAACCGGGAACCGAGCATCTCACAGCATTCTATCTTGCGATCGCAGTCGGCGGGGCAAGCGGTGGTCTGTTCTTGAACATCATTTCACCTTTATGGCTCAGCAAATACACAGAACTCTGCGCCTCCGCGGCGATCGTGTTCTTCGTCTACGCCTTTTCACTCAACCGCCAAGTATCCGCACGCACTGTTTCGCCATTCCTCCTCGGCTTTCGGATCATTACCGCAGCAGGCTTCATACTCTTTGCTCTGTCTCTGCTTAAGACCCATCAGTCGCTGCAAAAGAAGGTAATTTTCTCCGCTCGAAACTTCTATGGAGAACTCAGCGTTCACGAGAAAATCAGGCCGCAAGGGGGGAGATTCAGGGTGTTAAGAAATGGCTCGACGGAGCATGGGGCGCAACTTCTTGACGTCGGTAGGGAAAAGCTTCCCATTCTCTACTATGCTCGCGAGAGCGGAATTGGAAAACTGTTCGACGCCCTGCGAGCGACACGAACTCCCAAAGAGGGTCTTAACATCGGGGCAGTTGGTTTGGGCGTGGGAAGTGTCTCTGCATACCTCAACGAAGGGGATCGCATGCGCTACTACGAAATCAATCCCATGGTGCAATCGGTCGCGATGAATTTTTTCAGCTATCTCAAGATGAGTCCAACATCTGAAGATGTTCGTATTGGAGATGCAAGGCTGCTTCTTGCCAGTGAGCTACGCGAAACAGGGTCAAATCAGTTTGATGTGTTAATTCTCGACGCCTTTAATTCCGATTCAATTCCCACGCATCTGCTCACCGTTGAAGCATTTGCCCTTTACTGGTCACATCTTAAGAAAAACGGGACAATTGCGGTGCTGCTCGACTCTGACAATATTGACCTCACTCCGTTAATGATCGGGCTTGCCCAGACATTCGAAAAAGAAGTCCGCTTTGTCGACAGCGTCGACGAGCCTTCAACTCTTGTTTCGGAAGTAACCTGGGCAGTGATCGGTTCAGATATACCGAAACTTAAAGCCTTGCAGCGCGATGAAGGTGCTACAGAGCGTTTGCCTGAACCGCTACTCTGGACCGACAAGCACTCCGATGTTTGGAGCATTCTCCGTTGGTAAGCAAAGGCTAACGATACAGATAGAGCGATACCCCAAAGGACTCGATCTGCTCTACGTAAAAGAGAGCCGCAAAAAGCGCGAGCAACACGAGCATCGTTAAGAATAGAAACAGGCGGAAACTTCCTGCTTCCTCTTCAGGTATAGCATCCTTATTTCGCAAGGAGATCCCAAAACCGACCAATGCGTTCAAAGCTCCCACACAGATTGCAGAAGCAATAATCCCAAGCCTGGGATAGAAAACAAAGGCAAAGAGAAGCGTTCCCGCAAATGCGCCCAGATAATCCACGCCAAGTACCCTAGACTCACTGTCCTCGCGTTGCGAGTTTCCGATAATCACAAGCAACGGCAATTCAAAACCGGTGAGCAGGCCAATAAGAATGATTAGTCCATGGGCACAGGCAGAAAAGAGCAGTCCCTCAGCACCCAAAGAATATATTGCGAGGAGAAAAAACACGGAAAGCGAGCCGATGAGACTCAGTGCAAATTCAACCTTCAGCAGCCCCAGGATAGGCTTTTCACTAAATCGACGGGGCAGAAACAAGGCGCCAAAGCCCATAGAACTCATATAGAGCCCGATGGTTACTGAATATCGAAGAATTGTGTTTCCGAGAAACGCCGAGAGAGTCTGACCGAGCAGCAACTCGTAAACAATACTACAAAGGGCGAGAACGAATGTAGAGATATAGAGCATTTGCATCCAGGATAAATTTCTCCGTGGATGCTAACACGTAACGAGCTTTCTTTCGATAGCTAGAGCAGTCTTCGGATACACATTTACCGTTCAATCCTACGAGGACTCAAGGTGCTCTTTTTTACAATATGCTCTAAGAACCCGCCCCTTCGATTGTGTAATCACGAACAAAGAGTTCTTGTCGCAGGTAAATAAACACCGGTGTCATCGGTGGAAGGTTTTCCGGGTCGTTGAAGCGCTCTTCGAAGCTCCAGTCCCGATTCGGCGCGCTGTAATACGTAAACGGACCCCAGGTGGTGTTTGATTTCCTTGGGGCGCCAAGACTCACCATCGAACCCTTATAGGTAAAGTCAGGTATTGAGCTCGAGCCGACTCTGAACCATTCGTTAAAGCGAAACACGTTAATCGCGCCACCACCGTTAGAATCGGCACCAAAATCCTGTCCGCCTTCTCCGTTGATGCCACCTGTCCGACGAATTCCGGATAATACCGCAGCGGAGACCTCTGTGGCACTGCCGTCGCGGTCATACGCATTGGTCTCTTCTGAATCAATGTCATCCCAGTCATTCGATAAAAGCCAGGTGGTATCCGCCATAAGAGCCGCGGGAACCCAATCCGCGGTATCGCGGTTATAGTCACCCCAGACTATTAGCCCCTGATCGGTGACGACCGTAAGACCCTCGACTTCCGGCGCTCCAAAGTTACTAGACTGAAGAGTCGCGCCATTTCGCAAACGCACTGAATAATTGTTTTGTGAACTGGAAGACAAGGGACCATCTATCGCAAAGAAAAACACCAGGCCGTCCTGCGTATCATCATCAAGAGTCTTGCCGTCCATGATACTTGAATGATCGTCGATGCAGTTCAGCAGGCCCTGCACGTCGACCTCCAGCGTAGTCTGATAATTGTTAGTGCCAGAGTAGTGTTGATACTCCCTGTAGAGGCGGAGTCTGTTACCCGGGCTATCGCTACTATCCCGGCTTCCGACGACATAGTTACTTCCGCCTTCGGAAACGAGACCGGTGCAGTCATTGTGCAGTCTGTTGGTCTCAGTTGTATCGGTATTTCCTGCCGTATCGACTATCTCCACTCCGGTCGGGGAGTTACTACGGTCGATGTTACCGGAACCATCCAATCGCAGGACTATCCGCAAATCGGCACGCTGCCAGTATTCCCCGTCGCTGAAGGAGTCCATGCTCTCCGGAAAGGGAACGGTTACTGCTTCAATTTCCAAATCGATATTGTCGTTCCAATCCTCTACGTCGGTAATCTCAAATCGGGACCCACTGCACGAAGGAAGGCTCACATAGTTTGGACTGGAAGTGTCCGGAGTATCAGAAACCCTTGATGGACCGGAGTATCCGCTACAACTGGATACGGATTTCATTCCTCGATACAGGTTTCCCGCAACAGATACCTGCCCGGTATAGTTGGTTGTTCCACCATCCTGTGTTGCCGCATAGAAGTCCCCGTTCGTATGAACCGGTCCGTTCAGCGTCATCACCGCTCCGTTAAAGATCTCAAGATCCTCATCGAAGAACACCATGAACTGGAACAAGGGTACCTTTCGGCTCTGAAACGTGAGATCGAGTATTGCCTCGTTGCTTCCCGCCGAGTTTCTCCCGACAGAAGTAACATTATATCGGTACTCGATGGCACTGAGCCCGGCGAATGTCTCCCCGGGTGGAATAACGGTCGTTCGCGGATTTGTAGCGTCCTCACTTACATAAGTTGTCGCGCTGTGAGAGTTACCGAAGTTGTAGGTCCTACACTGATAGTCATCCGTACCAAGGTTCGTGCCCTCATCACAATCACTGAGGCTGGATGGTGAGCTTCCCTCGGGTTGTGCGAAATCGAGGAAAACGCCGCGAAGTTCCTCAGCTCGAATATTAAGGCCGGCTTCTGCGGCGTTAAATCCACTAAGACTGTCCCGAGAGCTCTTTACGAGCTTAAGTTCATTACGCGTGATGACGAGATAGGCGGAGAATATACCACCCATCAGCACGAGCAGGAACATCACCGTAAGTAATGCCAGGCCCTTTTCATTTTTTCTGCAGTTCAAGTACTTATCATCCATCATACGACAAAACATTCCTCGGAAAATACTGGCCTGACAAAGTCAACTCGAACGTAGATCCTTTCCAGGTGCTCTGGCTGCTTAGCTCTACCGCCACCTTACGTATATTTTTCCAATCGTAGGTGGAGTCATCCGGAAGTAATTCATCGAGGTATACACCATCATCCATCACGAGCTGGACGGAGAGATTGGTCACCTCAAACGCAACGGTTAGTTCTTCAGTCGTATCACCATCCCGCTCGAGAACAAGCAGGTTGTCGGTCTGGTTGACTTCGAAGCGAAACTCTTCGAGCATGTAAATCGCGGTGGTTAGCGCCGGATAGTCGTTGGTCGTTGCACTGGTGTTAAGATATTTCTGGTCCAGGGAAATGTTGGTCCCACTGAACTCCAGGAATTCACCGACATTGTTGACGCGGTCGTACACGTACACCGTACTGGTACCGCCATCATCAGCCAGGAGACTCTCGAACGCCGTGTAGCTACTCAGCACATTCGCATTCACGCAGGCGGAAACCGAAAGATCGGAACGAGAGACAGGAATGTCGGTTTCTCCCGCAGAGATATCCTGACAGAGTGTCAATACTGCGGTCAGCCTGTTTCTTCTGAGTCGTAATACATCGGGAACTCCTGTCCCCCCGTCATCAACAACTACCGCCGGAAAACTCGATTGCAGATTCTCTCCGGCCTGGCGAATGTTCATTGAGAGAATATCAAGAGCGGAGCGCAGGTTACTGTTTACCTGGGTTCTCTCCAGATCTTTAAAATAGGTTTCATGAATGAACAGAATGTGACCCACGGCGATCGACATCACCACGCTAACCAGAAGTAGCGCTACAAGAGCTTCGAGTAGGGTGAATCCTGCTTCGGAATCAGCCTGTGGGCCTTCGTGTACAAACCTAATAATCATCGAATCTGAACCCCTCCACCCAATGCGAGCTCAATCGTTCGGGTACTACCCTGCTGATTCTGAAGATCGAAAACAATATTATCATCGGCAAGACCTCGCTGCGTGAAACAGGCAGTCCAGGCGGTGTCCACAAAGAAGGCACCGTCCGGCAGAGTCAGCGACAAATCATCCATTGGCGTCATGGTGCCGGAGCAGCTATCGGAGCTGGACGCTGCTATACCCGTACTCGAGGACGGTGATAGCTGAATCGCTATCGTCTGGGAGATAGCCCGTGAACGGGCAAGTCGAAGGAAGTGGCTCACCTGGAATGAGGCATCCGCAAGGGGGTTTTCCAGTGACTTTATGTTGCTGACCGCAGCGTAGGAGAGGATTGCAATAAAGGTTATTGCAACGAGTACCTCCATGAGCGTGAAACCACTTTCGTCTTGTAGGTCTTGTCTATCCATTAGCATTTGTACGTATAGCAATTTGAACCGCTTGATGAGCTCGAGCTGGAACTTGAGCTCGAACTGGAGCTGGAACTAGAACTTGAGCTTGAGCTCGAACTGGAGCTGGAACTTGAGCTTGAGGACGAACTTGCGCTCGAAGCCGCGCCAAAGCCGGAGGAAGAGGAGCTTCCGGTGTTCCCGTATCCACTCTCAAGCGCGGTAAAAACCGTTTCTGTCGAGTAGACGGACTCTCCGCTGAATTGTACTTCCAGGCTCAACTGACGTACTTCACCTGAGGTGCAGTAGACTGAATCGGTGCAGTAGCTCACGATTACCGAGTATGTGCGCCCGTCATTCATCTGAACGGATCGGGGGGAGTCACTACCGCTCGATGGCATAGCCTTTACATCCTCAAAGCGAAGATCGTCGATTACCGACTGAGCGGCATGCGCGGCTTCAAAGCGGACTTCCGCAGCATGATTGGCTTTGATACTGTGGGTAAGGACACTCGTCGCGGTGGCTACTGCGATGGCGAGAATTGCGAGTGCGACCAGCACTTCCAGAAGGCTGAATCCTTCTTTTTTTCGAATATTCTCAAGCGAGAGCATCTGGTGAGATCCCCAAAAGGAAAAATTAAAAATAATTTATTAAGTAAAAATAACTACTTAGCAAAACAACTAATCTAATACCCCGCTCCGTAGTAGGGTCGGACGCTTTCATAAAATTCTTGAGGACTTGATGACGACATGTACGTGCTTTTGCTCACAGTTCTGCGCAATTTTACTAAGTTTTACAGGAGCGATGGATAAAGAATGAAGTTCTTGAGGTTCATTATTGCTCTCGCTGTGCTTTGCATACTCGGTTGCGTAAGTAAGACGCCCACGGAAGAGAGCGGGGCGACTCGGTATCTGCGCTGCGGTGATTGCACAAGAGAGCAGTCCCGATTTTGTGAAAGGGATTGTCGCGAAAACGGGAGCTCAAGCGACCTTGTGGCGTGCAGAAAGCAGTGCCTCCATAAAAGATGCAAATCGCCCTGTGCCTGCACGAATTGCCGAAAAAGTGCCGCATCAGCTTGCGAAACAAGCTGTATAGAGGTGAAAAGCAATGCAGCCGACTCTGCCTGCCTGGGTAATTGCCTGAAGTCAAATTGTGTTGAAGCATGCGGAGAACCGGTACCGCGGAGTGAGAAACCTGCGGCGCAATGGTGAGTGCTTTCGGTCCCGCCGGAACGCTGCCTGGAAGAGGACGGTTTCCACCTTGTTCACAAGATGTTTCCGGCAGGAGCCGGAAGTATCCTTTCTGCCTACTTGATTGAGCAATTTGATACGTATACTTCTGTAAGTGTGTGTTCTTTCCACTCTCACCCCAGGGTATTCAGCTCTGTGCTCTCTTCGTGCGACGAAACGCCTGTCGCCCGGAAGGAGCGCTTTGTTTCAAAAAGGATTTAGCACCTCGTGTCGTAGGAGAATCGACATGACTACTGCCAGTGAGGTTGAAGAGCAACGGCGTCGCCTGGCGATGCACATAGGTGAGTTGGGACTGCAGATTAGGACGGCCAACTGCCTGGAAGGTGAGGGGATTTACACAGTTCACGACCTTCTCAGGCAAACGCCGGGCAAACTGCTTTCTATTTCGAATTTCGGGGACAAATCACTTGAGGAGGTTTACGCGGCACTGGAGAAGATTGGATTCCATCGCAGGACAGCGACCTGAATCGGCAGCACGCGCCGGACGCCTGCTACCACCAGCGGATTCTCAAGCGTAGGGGCATTGCCTTGTGCATTTCAACATCGGAAAAAATAAGGGCGAATTTGCAACTGCAGGTTTTGAATGGAAACTTAGCGCCCTTTTTCAGACGTATAAAAGACACCTGTTCAAAAAGACTTGATACAATGTAGTTCTGTCGAATTCAGCTCTGCGACAGAGTTACTCATCGATGATCTGGCCGAATGCAATATCATAGCCATCGAGATCCTGAATTCCAAACTCCAGACAACCGTAGTGCTTGGGCCCAAGTTCATAATCTATGTTTACACCGCGAGCTTTCACATCAGCATAGAAATCCTCGACGTTATCGACCCAAAAGTAAATATTCCAGGTATTGTCTACAACCTTCCAATTAGGACGAATGTCCGCGGCATCCTCAACCTGACTCAGCATGATATGCGCCTCTCCCCGCCGAAGAATGCAAAAATTGGGAGGCTCGCCCCAAAAACGATCATAGGTGAATCCAACTCTATCTCTATAGTAGTTGGCTGACGCGACTACATCAGACACTAAAAGCACGGGGGCACTTCCAATGATATTTCCCATACGTACAATCTCCTATGCTAAACGTTTCGAGCAGCTAGAACAGCCTTCTCCCACGCGGACTGACCTCCGTGCTCCGGGCTCCGGGGATCTGGGGCTCCGGGGATCTGGGGATCTGGGGATCTGGAGATCTGGGATACAAAATCGCTTGGCTGGGGCACCGACTATATTATGCCAAGTGCGCGCAGCGACGAACGAGCGAGCTGCTGCCTGAGTGGCAGCTCAGACTCAGTATTTGTATCCATATTCAGGGCAAAGAACCATACGTCATCGGCAGTCTCTACGTACCCCACATACCATCCGATTTTCGGGAGACTTTGGACGCCCCATCCGGTTTTGGCATACAATGCATACGAGTTCGTTTTCTCGACAAGCATTATCTCTCTAAGCACATTGTAGGCAGAAGAACCAAAAGGAAGTGAGCGAGTAAAAACTGCCTTCATAAAAGCAATTTGCTCATTCGCAGAAACGGACAGAGACCCATCCAGCCAGAACTCTTTAAGGTCAAAGGGTTTCTCCAAGGCCCCATACGCGATCTGCTCGAGAACACGTTTATACGGCGACTTTCCGACCTTCAACGCAATCTCCTGGAAACACCATACACAGGAAACTTTAAATGCGCTGGCCAACGTCTGATCGGCATTCCACCCGGGGATAGAGCGTTCAACACCATCCCAGGAAAAGGCATGCTCACTCCCACTAACCACGCCTTCATTAACCGCTATCAGGGTGTTCAGGATCTTAAATGTGGAAGCCGGGCAGAAACGTATCCTTGCTCGGGCCTCATTATACACGTGCCGTTTTCCTGACAAGGAGGAAATGACAATGGTTGCTGGCGGCTGCCCCTTAAAAACTTCTTCCAACTTCTCAGCCCCCGCAGCTACATCGGCCGCTGACTCGGCAAAGAAGAGAAAAGTGAGCAGGAATGAAAAAATGAAACGGGGCATGAAATTCCTTTCCTGGCCTACAATATAGGAGCGTAGCTCACGACACCTCATAAGGATCGAACACCTAGCCCACACTCAGCGACACACCGTTGTCGCGCGGTCCCAGTTTGAGAATAAAAGGAACGGCATCTTCCGCCCATTCCTCCGGGCCGGGATAGGACGAGGCTGCATCCCCGAAACAGGTTTCCAGCATCTCTGTATTGATAATCCCGGGATTGAGCGGCACCGCGGAAAGACTCCGCGGCAGCTCCTCCGCGAGTGCTTTGGTTAAGCCTTCAATAGCCCATTTGCTCGCACAGTACGGCGCGACATCCGAACTGACTGAGCGCCCCCATTCAGAACTAAGGTTTACGATCACCCCTCGTCCGTTTTCAATCATCGCGGGTGTAAAAGCTCGAATAGTATTTGCAACTCCCTTGATATTGACATCAATAAGCGCATCAAATTCCTTCGCGCTCTGCTCCCAGAGAGGCGCCGGTTCAGTAATAAGCGCAGCATTATTGATCAGCAAATCAGGCGCGCCAAACTCCCTGATTAAGCGCTTCGACCATCGAGAAACCTCAGCATCCGAACTGACATCGACCACAGAAATATCACCACCCGGGTAAGCTTTCTTCAGTTTCTCTACTGTGGAACCACTACGTCCACAGGCAAGCACCGTATGACCGAGGCTACTGAATCCATCAAGCAGGGCGCGTCCGAGCCCTCTGGTCGCACCGGTGAGAACAATGGTGTTGTATTTCATTCTCTTTCTCCCTGGATCAGCCGTACTGCTGTTTAGCTTCTGCCACAACTACAGAATGTATCGCAAGTCGCTTCCGTCTTCTTAAGTCATTGGTTCCCTTAACAATTTCCTAATACCTACGCCGCCCGTGAGATCGGCGAGTCCCAGGTACCCGAGACCCGAGTCACTTCGATAAGCAAATTTAGCATAACAATTCTTGGGGTATAATCGTACTATGGGAAGTTCAATTGATGAAAAAAATAACCTTGCTTCTTTGTTTCGGAATTATTTTCCTGGCTCCAACCTTAGCGCTAGCCAGCTCGGAAGAAGACGGCTCTGATCCTGATCTGGAACGGGAATGCCGGGAAATCGAGGCGGAAGCACATGCGATACGAAATGCATGTTTGCATCCCGGGTCCGAATGCAAGGAAATCGTCACGGCCATTAACGGAGTCTGTCTGCACCTGGACGAGAGCTCATCTGAAACGACACAAATCATCACCGCTATGTGCGAATCGCTTTACGAGGAACTTCAAAGGTGTCTCGACAAAATAGATTACAACAGTGCCTTTGGAATACGGAAACTCTGGGAACGGTATTACCCGAAATGTGGTAAGTGCAATCGTTCCATAGATGGCGTAAATGTATATGACGCCTGTGCGGACCCGATTCCCGATGAGACTCCCGACTACAGACCTGGGTGCGAAAAAGGCTGGACTGAGCCCGAGCCCGAGCCCGAGCCAAATCCGCTCCCCATTCCCACGTATCCGGTAGAGCCTATGCCTCTTCCGCCACTAGTAGAGCCAATTAACCGTTAGAGTGTACTAAAGCGTAAATACCTTACTTTGCGTTCGCCTCAGCAATCATCGCCCGGTACATCTCAAGCCGCTCCCTGACCTTCGCATCGAGCGCCCGGTCGGTCGGCTGATAGATCTCCAGGTCGCCCAGCTCCGGCGGCAGGTAGCGCTCGGGAACAAATCCTCCGGGGTAGTCGTGGGGATATTTGTAGCCCACAGCATTTCCCATTTCCTTCATGGTCTCTGTCGGTGCATTGCGCAGATGCCTGGGGATCTCTATTGCCGGATTGTTTCTCACCAGCTCGTCGATCTGCTTCATCGCCTTGTAGCTCGCATTAGACTTGGCACAGCAGGCCAGATAAACGGCTCCCTGCGCCATGGGGATCTTTGCCTCCGGTAAACCGACTCGTTCGGTGGCTCGGTCGACGGCAATAGCAAGCTCGATTGCTCGCGGGTCACAGCCGGCATCTTCTGAGGCAAAGATTATCATGCGGCGAGTGATAAACAGTGGGTCTTCACCGCCATCCAGGGCCTTGAGCATGTAAAAAAGGGCAGCATCAGGATCTGAACC
>JAUIMJ010000064.1 GCA_030433295.1 bacterium
CTCCTGCTCATGGTTCTGGGATGTATGTTCATCCTGGGAACGAGTTTCGGATGGCTCGTGCGCTTTCCGGCGCTTGAGCCGATGAAGCTCTACCTCGTCCCGCTGGCTGGAGCACTCGGCGGCTTGTTTATCTGGCTGCTGACATTCTTCATCCACCCGCTGGTGGCGAGTTCGGTGTGGTGTGCCGTGTCAAAGAATAGTAAGTCGCTGGGCATTGCTCTGGTTGCCATCGTATTCTTTGCCCTGTCTACTGCGGTCGCACTTGGCTGGGGTGCCTTTGCCGGCATTCTCCTTAAGCCCGGTGTCGGCCTTACTTTCGGAGACAACGCTGCTGCCCTTGCGGCCCTGCCGGAGTGGTATCAGTCGTTCCTCGGCTTTCTTCGCAAGCCCTTTAACTCGCTATGGTCGGATATCGGACTGCTCAGTCTGATTGCGTACATGGCAGCAAAGGCATTTATTTTCGTGCCCTTGTTCCCGAACGCGACAATCAAACTCAATGGCATGTTCGAAACCATGCAGGATCTTTGCATGGCCTTCATGAAGACCATTTTGCGCGCGCTGCCAATCGCGGTCTTTGTCATGTCCTTTAATCTCGTCGGAGATAAGGGACTGGGCTTCCTTGCAGAGAAAGTCGGGCGACTGCTAGCCGCTGATTTGCTGGCAATGGGTATGCATCAGCTGACCCTCTTGCTCCTGCTGTACCTCTTTGTGGGCTCGGCGGTCTTTCGCTTCATCAAGGCAATGTTTCCGGCGTACCTGGTCGCTCTGGGGAGTCGATCGTCCATGGGAACCCTGCCGACCACGATGAAGTGCGCAAAAGGCTATGGGATACCGGATCGGATTTGCAACTTCATCTTTCCCTTTGGTGCGACAGTAAACATGGATGGGACCTGTGCCCATATCATGATTTGCCTGATCACCATTCTGCAAAGTGAAGGTCATCCGATTACGGTGATGACGATTCTTCAGGTTGGTGCGACGGTGATGGCTGCTTCGGTTGCAACCGCAGCGGCGCCCGGTGCCAGTATTTCCCTGATGAAGAGTGTGATCAAAGCGGTGATGATCTCCCTCGGTGTCGGATTCGATGAATCCATGATCCCCGCAATGGTTGCCTTGTTCGCCTCCGTCGACTTTTTCTCGGATGCCCTGCGCACTCAGACAAACCTCTTCGGTGACAGCATGGCGGGATTGACCCTGAAGAAGTTGTTCGACGATATCAATTGGTCGAAGTATGCCTGGGCCGTGGCGATTTCCGCGCGAACCGAGGCAGTTTCTTCCTGGGTTTCGGAGCGACTTCCGAAGGTCACTGAGGAAGATACGCCGGACGTTTCGGGCGCAAGCAGTTCCTGATAGTCTCAGTGACGCAGGCGCAGAAATCGAAAGGGCGAGGTTTTCAGATGTTTTTACTTCCTGGATTCCTCGCCTTTTTCCGTCTTTTTCCCGAAGTGGGGCCGCGCAGAACACGTATCGAGGAAACAAACTCCGGCAAACAGACGATTATTTCTGGTCTTCAGAAATTAACCTCAGATTTGTTTGACCGCTATGCGCAGTACCTCATCCCTCATTTCTCCTCCCCGTCTTGTTGATGAAAACAACCGCGCTCTTATCCCCACGCCGGAACTACCTGCTGATGAAACCTGCTTTTGGAAGGAGCTTGCGTACTGCTCTTCTGAAAAAGCGCGGAGACTTCTTGAGTTTTCTATCGCCTGGGATCTCATGGTGCTGCCTCTTTCTGTTGCAGAAGAGAGAGGTGAGCGGATTCTCACGGTCGCAATACCCGAAGGCGCTGAAGACAGTCTGATTGAGCGACTGCGCTTTGCGACGACCTCAAGCATCGTGGTCGAGACGGTCGCCCAGAGGGTTCTCGAGAAGGCGATTTTACTGGCCTATCTCGGTGACGATGCGCAGGCGGGCGAAAACATCGAACGGCTGATTTCTGAGCACAAGTCTTCTCGGGATGCGCTTTCGCGCGCTGCGCCGGGACCTCTGTCGTGCATCGTTGACCAGACTGATGAGTCGACGATGGCCAGAGCATGGGAGAGTATACTGGCCCGGGCGCTGTTTTTATCGGCCTCTGATATTCACCTCGAACCCCACGAAAAACACTCCTGTTTTAGTTTTCGCATCAATGGTTTTCTTGAGCCTCAGCAGGATATGATGCTGCCCCGGGAAACGGCACAAAGCTTTGTTCGCTTTGTGAAAGTAAAGAGCGGTGTTGATACTACCGGAGTGGCAAGGGCGGGTGAGGGAAGTTTTAGCTGGACCCTGGGACGGCCTATTCGCCTGCGCGTTTCTATGGTGCCCGCCCTCTATGGAGATAAGATAGTTATCCGTATTCTGGAGAACGAATTCTTTGAAAGATGCAGTGAGCATTTGTTTGATGTGCCGGAGCAGCCGGGAATTGCGGCGTTTCGTCAGATAGGCATGACTGACTATCAGTATCGAATTCTTCATTTCTACCTGCGGCAGGAACGGGGATTGATACTTACCACCGGACCGACGGGCAGTGGGAAGTCGACCCTGCTCTATCTGCTCGTACTGCTTCTGCAGGGAGCCTCGAGGAACGTATTTAGTATTGAAGACCCGGTGGAGCGGGTGATTGAGGGCGTAACGCAGGTTGAAGTACAAGGAGGGCTCTCCTTCGCTGATCTGCTCAAGCGCTCCCTGAGGCAGGATCCCGATGTGCTAATGATCGGAGAGGTTCGCGACCGGGAGACCGCCGAGCAGACATGTGTTGCCGCAAGTGCGGGTTCTCTCGTTCTCAGTACGATGCACGCGGCAAATGCAGCCGAGGTTTTCACTCGCTGCGCGGAACTTGGTATTGATGCAAGGCGCCTGGGATCTGCGCTCAAACTGAGCATCAGTCAGCGCCTGGTTCGCCTCCTTTGCAGACATTGTAAAAAAGAAAGCGCCCCTTCTTCACTTACTCAGCGAATATTCGCTGTGTCAGCCGAGCACGTTCTCTTTAGCGCTGCGGGTTGTCGCTTCTGCCGCGGCTGCGGGGTGAGCGGCAGAAGGGGACTTTTTGAGATGCTCCCGATGAGCCTGCAGCTCAGAGACATGCTTTTCCGGGAATCCCTGAGTGCCCAGCAGATGCAGTCGCGAATTGAAGAGCTGCAAAGAAAGGGAGGTCTTCCTGCCTACTGCTCATTGTTTGAGCAGGTCAGAGACTTGCTTCTTGATGGTCTGGTTTGCGAAAATGCCGCGCTTGAGTCCCTGGGAATACGAGCGCTTGGCTCCGGATAGTCTCCGCGGTATGCTCGCAATTAGTTCAAATTACTTGAAGTAATTGCGAGTCAGGTCGCATCCTAACCTATGTATGTCCTCTTCTGCTGAAGATAGCCGGGAAAAATCCATCGGAAGCTGGCAGTCGGGGGACTGAAAGGCTAGCATAGCGCGGCCGCCCTGGGCTTGTGGATGGCAAGAGAGCACGGAACAGACAGACTAAGGAAAAAATGGCATCCCCTCTGCAGAAAATCGATACTGGAAGCGAAACTCCCAATGCCCGTCTTCGGTTTCGTGCAGAGGTGAACGAGGAATCCCGGGCACAGGCCCGGCAGCTTCAGTCTTCTCTCGGCTTGCATAAGGTCGTTGCACAGATTCTTGCAAACCGGGGTGTTTGTGATCCCACTTCCGCGAAAAGCTTTCTTGCCCCTACCCTACGAGAGCATTTGCCTGACCCAAAAGAGATCCTCAATATCGTTCCTGCCGCGGATATCATTCTGAAAGCAGTTGCCGAGCAGAAACAGATAACCGTGTACACCGATTTTGACGTGGATGGTGTCAGCTCAGGAGCCCAGCTATTTCTCTACCTGAAGAAACTCGGGGCAAAAGTTACCACCTATGTGCCTAATCGTTTTGTCGAAGGCTATGGGCTTGCCGATCTCGCTGTTGAGAACCTGCGCAAAGGCGGAACCGAACTGCTGATAACACTTGATTGTGGGATTACGAACGTAGCCCAGATTGAACGCCTGAAAAAATACGGCATCCAATGTGTTGTCGTGGATCACCATGAGCCCGGAAAAGAATTACCACCCGCTGATGCCGTCGTGGACCCGGCGCAGAAAAACTGTCCCTTTCAAGAGCATAAGCTTGCCGCAGCGGGTTTGGTCTGGATGTTGCTCATCGTGCTACGGGATCGGGCAAAGATCATGTTACCGGATGTTGATGCTTCGACCCTGCCGCATCCGAAAGATTTTCTCGACCTTGCCGCGCTTGGGACGATCTGCGACATGGTTCCTCTCTCCGGGGTAAATCGCCTTATTGCGCATCGCGGTATCGATGCGCTCAGAGAGTCACCTCGACTGGGGGTGATAGCGCTTAAGGATGTCGCCCGTATTGTCTCAAATAAACGCTTTAGCTCCGGTCATGTTTCCTTCGGTATCGGCCCGAGGATTAATGCGGCCGGGCGTCTTGGTGATGCGAGTCAGGTGCTCTCCTTGCTGACGACAGAAGATTCTCTTGAGGCACGGCGCCTCGCGGATGCTATCGATAGATTGAATCAGCAGAGAAAAAGTGTCGAAGGCGAGGTGCGAGATGCCTGCCGCAAACAGCTTGAGGATAATCCTGCGCTGCTTGATCGCAACGGTATCGCCCTTTTTGGTAAAGAGTTTCACATCGGTGTTATTGGGATTGCCGCGCAGCGGATTGTCGAAGAATTTCATCGGCCAAGCGCGGTGATGGCTCCGGGTACCATGGTGCGCGGGGGAAAGGTCGAGCCAGTAATCAAAGGTTCGGTTCGTGCCGTGCGCGGATTTCACGTTGCTGAGGTATTGGAAGAGCTCAGTGATGTTCTCGTGGCGCACGGGGGGCATGCTCAGGCCGGCGGCTTTACCTTGCTGAGTGAAAATCTAGAGGCTTTTCAGGAGGGCTTTGCAGCAGCAGCCGATGCTCGTTTGACTAACGATATGCTCACACCGGAGATTTCGGTTGATGCGGAGATACCGCTCACTGATATCGATTTTGAGTTAACCGAGCAGCTGGCAAAGCTTGCTCCTTTCGGCGTGGGGAACCCCTCACCAATTCTGCTTACCCGTCGTGTCACCATCGAGAGTTGTTCGCAACTCAAGGGAGAGCATGTGCGATTGAAAGTCTCACAGGGTGACTGCGTGAGAGCGGCGATTGCCTGGAATATGTTTTCTCACCCGCTTTTGCGCAAAGGCAAAGAAGTTGATATCGCTTATCAGGTCGAACTGAATATTTACCAGGGAATATCTTCTGTGCAGCTTACGATCAAGGAGCTCTGGGATTGATAGCCTTTTTGCATGAACCATTTGGATTCATGCATTCTCTGCTTATTTTTGAAGTCTTTGCGCTCATCCTTCTGTCGGGATTGCGATTGGCCTGCCGTGTTCGGGAGTCGAATACCTTTACCGAGGTCATCGATGATCGGCGAGTGCTCTCCGACCTGATGTTCGGCTTTTTTCTCTTTCTGCTGTTTTATGGACAATGGTTGTCCGAGGCTCGCCCTGTGGCGGCGGTTGGCCTGGCCATGCCCGGTTCCCTGGTAACTCGAGTTCTCCTGATCGATGTTGCCCCCTGGTTGAGACGGCTTCTGGAACCGGCCCTTCTCTTCTACATTTTCAGTCTTTTTGTATCGGCCCGCGACAGCAATTGCGCCGCGGCGTACAAAAGCTATCGCTCTGCGATACTCGTTTTGTTGGCGACGCTCGCACTTGAAGCCTGTATCCTGGGTAGCCCGCACAGATTTGCCATGCGCGTTTCGCCCTCGATCGTAATGCTGCATTTTTTACTCTGGCAGATAACAATCGTGCTTCATCTGGCGGCTTTGTTTTGGGAAATCCGTGTAAGCGGTACCCGCGAGGCAGCTGGAGGACCGAGACGAGTGTCAGACCTTTTTGCGCCAGCCGCGGTACCGCTGCTGTTACTTTTTGGGCTGCTTGCGCAAGACCCCTATCGGGGGGCGGTGCAGATCGGAGCGCATTACTATTCGTGGTTTCCGGAGAACTGGTATGCCGGTCACATCGGGGCAAAGCTAGAGCCGAAGGTGCTGCCCGAGTTAGGAGAGTATAAAAGTAGTCGGCCCGAGGTATTTCGGCAGCACACGCAATGGGCGGCTGAGGCCGGAATCGACTTTTTCATCTTTGATTGGTGGCCGCAGCGACCGGATATCGGAAAAAGGATCTATCAGAACATACGGGACCCAAAGGCCCTTAATGGTCTGAAGTTTTCCCTGCATTACGAGGCTCTGGACCTTCGTGAACCCGGGGACCCGCCAATTCCACTGGCTGACGAGGGAGTGGTCTTCATGAGCAGGAAGCGAGCCTGGCGAATGAAGAAGCATTGGGAGTACCTTGCAAAGCACTACATGAAACGCCCGGAGTACCTGCGGATTGACGGAAAGGCAGTACTGTACGTGTACGCCAGTCGTCACCTCGTCGGTCCTCTGGCGAAAGCCGTGAGAGAGGCTAAGGATCACGTGCGAAAGACAACAGGAGTTGAGCTCTTTGTCATCGGGGACGAGGTGTTCTTTAATGCTCTTATCTATACCACTGGTAAGGGCGTTTTGCTTTTGCCCGATTTTATACCGGCGTGGGAGCGACTTGCTGGCTTTGATGCCCTGACAGCCTACAATCCGTATGATGAGTCGAGAGCGCATCATGGGGGGCTGCGGGGAGCCGAGATGTTTCTGAGGGATGTGGAAACGCTGTATCGCAAGTATCGGCAGATAGCAGCGACGATTGGAATACCTTTCATCCCCACGGTACTCCCCGGTTACAACGATCGGGGCGTTCGTCCTGATGAGAACCACTATGTGGTGCCACGCCTGCTTGACTCCGCCGGAGCAGAGAGTTTCTTCAGACGTTCTTTGCAGCAAGTTGCCGACCCATTCGTCGATCACGCCTACCCCTTCATCAGCATCACCTCCTGGAATGAGTGGAATGAAGGGACACAGATAGAACCGAGCACGCTGAGCCCGGCTTCCAAAAATGATTCCAGCGAAAGCGGGCAGTACTACAGCGCAGCCGAACTCCACGTCGGCTACGGCAGGCGCTTTCTCGAGGAACTCCGGGAATTCAAAGCCGACAGATGAGGCTTGAGCAGTCGTAGTTTCGGAAGCCCAGGGTCTCCGCCGATGGCATCCTCTGTGTGCTCTGTGTTTCATAATCTACTCGCAGCACCACGGAAGCGGGGGTATCCGCCTCATTATGCGTTGGGCAGTAGATTGGAGTGGAAGAAAATTTAAACACAGAGCACGCAGAGAATTTAATCAGCATGCTCAATAGTTTTTCGGGTGGCGGGCAGATATCCGCGCTCCTATTCGCCACCTCCTGGTGAAAAAAACGCCAACCCAAAAGGCCCCTGTGTATCCTAAGCGCCTGTAAATACTAAATAAGAGGTACTTTTTCGGCATTAAATGCAACATATCCGGCCCGAAAGTGAAGCAATGTCTCTTTTCCGGGGGATAGGTGGCTATAGGAATACCTGTGGTGGTGGTTTGTGTTGCGGTTAGAGAGCTCTCTGTTGTGGTGGTAGCTGGTAGTTTTTCCCGAGAGCTCTCTATTGATTGAGGTAA
The DNA here is from genome assembly GCA_030433295.1 of bacterium. Classification (GTDB taxonomy): domain Bacteria; phylum Bdellovibrionota_C; class UBA2361; order SZUA-149; family SZUA-149; genus JAUIMJ01. Next base: position 7,538 of record JAUIMJ010000064.1, read on the forward strand.
TTCGTTCAAATAACTGGATATTTTGGCAGCGAGCGTTTATCTAGCGATTTAATGCTCAATCTGGTTGTTTCATAGGCATAACAGTATTGAATTGCCGGCGCTGGAACGAATATTTTTATGGTTTTCGCATCGGATGCGAGTGGGATGGTGGTGATTCTGGCCGATGTATGGTCGAAATCTTGTAACCAAAACTACTTTACTACGTAGAGGTTTTAAAGATGGGAGTTAGGAAGTTTAACGGATTGGGAGCACAACGCTCCAACGCGCTTCGGAGAGAGCGGCTTCTATTCTTCGGTGGCAGCACATTAATGTTTGCACTCCTTACTATCGGGGTGTTGCTAATCTATAACAATTCAGTCGTTCAGGCTCGAGAGGATGTGGTCGTTGAAGCCGCAGTCGACTCCGAAGTTGCCTTTGGCTCGGTGGTGCTGGTTGCGCCAACTACCAGAGTTCCAAAAGGAACGAAAATTACATCGTCATATTTGAGAGAAGTTCACTGGCCTCGAGACAGAGTTCCCGAAGGTGCTATTCGCAATTTACAGGAAGCCGAAGGCATGTTTGCCGCAGGCGCGCTTCCCGCGAATCAACCAGTGCTGAGAAGTAACCTGGTTTCTACGCCTCCGTCATTCGGAATCGGCGAGCTGCTCCCGCAGGGACATCGCGCGGTAACCATTGATGTGGATGCGATTACCGGTGTTGAAGGTTGGGCTACCCCAGGTGCTCATGTAGATGTCTACCTGACGTATTTCGACAATCGTGAGAACGTTCACAAGACCCGTGTCGCGGTTGAAGATGCGGTAGTTCTCTCCTACGGTGGAGTGGCGAAAAAGGTAAATCAATACGATGCTGAAAAGACCAGCATCTCAAGCACAGTAACTCTGGCAGTCCCCTTTGAGGATTCCTTAAAGATCCAGACCGCCAAAGCAATGGGCCGTATTACGCTTGCGCTGAGAAACAGCAATGACCTTTCCAGTCAGGGTCGTGGACAATTCAGCGCAAACGACTGGGACGGACCCCGTGCCAAGAAGATCAAAAAGAATAAGTTTGTATCTAAGGGATTTGCGACCTTTACTGACCCGACAGGCAGTCAGCAGCAGTTTGTCCTCGGAAACGATGACAAATGGTGGAAAAGCGGTGGCGATGACGGATAGAATACAAGAAGTTTAAAAAATTTCTTTTCTGGTTCGGCCCATCCAATTTTGGATGGGCTTTTTTTTTGCGTCTGCCACAGGCTCCCACGCAGGGTCTATAAGACCACACACAGGTACTATAGTACCTACTCATTTGCGAGCGGTCGGTGTACGAGGTATGTACTGCTCTAGCCGCGAATACTAATGGATACGGATAGACTATGAATACATGCAGCTACCACGTTCTCGCAGAAGAAGCCGCTCGCCATGTGGGGCAGCGAATGCGAGAAGTTGTTTACTCTGACGTCAGGGTTGATGTTTCACACAAGGGCGTAAGCGATCTCGTTACCGAAGTTGACCTTTGGTCGGAGAAGGAAATTACCACTCGCATCAAGGCTGCGTTTCCGGATCATACCGTCATTGGGGAGGAGACCTCTGCTCAACTCGTTGAAGAGCGGGGTCAGTCGCTCGCAGAGATAGCTGCTGAGGGAGTTTCCTGGATAATCGATCCCATAGACGGCACTACGAATTTTGTAAATCGCATCCCCCATAGCGTTGTCTCAATCGGGGTGCTGGAGAAAGGAGTTCGCACCTTCGGGCTGGTGTATGATCCCTATAGAGATGAGCTGTTTTCGGCCCGCAAGGGCGAGGGTGCGTATCTCAACGGCAAAGCGATTAGCGTGTCCTCAAAGAAGGCAATTCTTAATGCCATGGTTGGAAGCGCCTTTCCCCACGACAACAATGACAACTGGGAGTACTATCGCTTTGTGCTCGACGCTCTCATTCGCGACACTCGAAAAGTACGGATTCTCGGTGCTGCAGCCCTTGAACAATGTTGGGTAGCCTGCGGACGTCTGGATGCCTTTGTAGAATACAGTCTCAAGTCCTGGGACGTTGCTGCCGGCTCTCTCATAATAGAAGAGGCTGGTGGGGTCGTACGGGAGTTTGCGGAGAACCGTGAGGCACCCTTTGATGTGTTCTCGAACTCATTCTTTGCTTCTGCAGCCGGAATCGAGAAAGAACTTTTTTCTCTGGTAACCCGTGCCGATGACGAGGGAAAGAAACTCAGGACCTAAGGGCTGTCACTCGTTCTACTCTTGCTTTGCAGCCTGCGGCGGCGTTTTTTCCGAGATGCCGAATTTATTTTCTGCCTGCAGTGTGAAAAAGACATCCTTGCCGCTTGGAACGCCACTGAGAATGTAGCGATAGACGGGCCCGAATTCAGGGTGATCCATCTTCTCCAACTCACTTACGTTAAGCACCAGCTCGGTGTCCAGTGTGTCTTCGCTGAACCCATAGGTGAGGTGATACTTATCGACGTTGCCTCCCGGAACCTTCCAGATTAGTTCCACAACTGCCGCGGTCGTTTGCCGTGGGTCCGCTTTGTTCTCGGCGCTGTCCTGATCGTCTGAGGGGACTGCGGTATCGGTGTTTGCGGCAGACGCGAGTTCCTGTTCCTGAGCAGCCTTATCGGCAGCGGCTCGATCCAGCATTGCCTCAGTTATCTCACCCTCAGCCGGGGCGCGCTTCTTCTCATCTCCAAAGAGAGAGCAGGCGCTGCACGAAAGCAATACAAGCAGGAGCGCGATTATGGTCGACTGCCTGCGGAGAGAAAAGCCACTCCCGTGGTTTTTTCCATTGTTTCCGAAGATTAGGTTCGAGGGTGTCATCGGCCGAAGTCCTTACGCATGGGGAGACGTTCAATATAGGCCTAAAAATAGTATCCGATGGGAGGAAAGGCAAACTTTCTTCTTTTGCCATTTCATGCATGTTGCTAGTCTTGATTTGTCAATCGCGGGTGTCGGTGTTTTGAGGCTTTTCGCTTCGGGTTTCCGAAGGAGAGCGTGCCGAAGAGCCAAAGGGTCTCTGGTTCCCGCGCAGTGGTGCTCAGGATCTGGAGCAGTAGCAATCAATGGCACAATCACAAACACACATTACCTTCTCCTTCGGCGTTGCGATTCTCTACGCCCTGTATGGCCTGTACGGACTCAATGTCGAAGCGGAGCAAATAGTTCTCGCCTCTGCAATTGTCATTTTTGCCGGTATGTTACCCGATATCGATTCGGGTCGTACGTCATCGGCTCAGGAGTTTAGCGGCATACTCGCCGCAGTTTCACCTCTGCTCGTTTTTGAATATTTCCCCCATTTGCAAGGGGGCGGGGTTGCCCGAATCGCGCTCATAGTAGTCTGCTGTTATCTGCTGACTAAGCTCCTTGTCGTGCGGGGGCTGCAGGCCTTTACCGTGCATCGCGGCATGCTTCACAGCATTCCCGCTGCGATTCTCGTATTTGAGGTCTGCTTCCTGCTGTTCTGGGACTCCTATCCCCGGGACAGGTTCTATCTTTCTTATGCGGCCTTTTTCGGCTTTCTCTCCCATCTTCTCATTGATGCCTACGGCAACCTCGACATCGTCGGGCGGGCTATGGGCAAGGGGGAGCGAAAACCCTCGGTGCTGAAGATCCTCGGTCCGAGCTGGCAGTCAACCGCAGTTCTTTACGGATCGATTGTTGTCCTGGGCTATCTCGCCTGGCCTGATCTGTATCCGCACTTTCACAGTCTGGCATTTAGCTAATGAGTACGGCTGAGCTGGAACGCCTGCTCGAAGAGCAGCGTGATACCAGAGGGGAAATTAAGGAATTACAGGCGAGCGTTGCGCAGCTTCAGGCTACGATGCAGGAGTATGCTATGCAGCGAAGTGCCAATCAGGTAGATCTGCCGCAGGAAAGTAGCGAGCTTTCCGCATTGGAGAGCCGTCTGGAGGAGATAGCACACAATCTTAGAGAGCGGATTACTCAGGTGGACTCCTCTCTTATGCGTGTTGAGAAGCGTTTAGAAGAGCGCCCGCTGACTGCGTTGCCTGACTCAGGCCCGCGCGAGTTTTCGGCAGACAGTATGCCAGAGACTTCGGCAAGCTTTGAGGAACGCTTCGAGCAGGCTCAGGATTTTTCAATTTTCAACGATATTGACTTGAGAATCGATGAATTGAAGGACTTTCTTGATAGGCGCACCGCACGCTGGCGGCTGCACGAGAATATATTCTACGGCCTGGTCGTACTGCTTCTTTTCTTTAGCGTATTCTTTTCCTGGTGGGCAGCGTTTCTACGCTGAGTATGGCAGGCCTCTCAATGCACTTCTTTTTGTGAAAAATGTCTGAGCATTGAAAGGCCTTTTTTAGCTTGTCTGTCTTAGTCTTCCCGGGATAGCGATGCGCGCATGTAGTCTCTGTTCATCTGTGCGATGAACTTTGTGCTGATTCCCTTCGGACAAACCGCCTCACACTCATACTGATTGGTGCAGGAGCCAAAGCCTTCGGCGTCCATCTGGTCGACCATTTTCAGCACGCGCTTGCTGCGCTCCGGAGCTCCCTGGGGCAGTGCGCCGAGGTGACTGACTTTTGCTGAAGTAAACAGCATTGCTGAGCCGTTCTTACAGGCGGCAACGCAGGCACCGCAGCCAATACACTCCGCCGCATCCATGGCACGGTCGGCAACATCACGCATAATAGGCAGCGCATTTGCATCCGGTGCGCCACCGGTATTGACCGAGACATAACCACCAGCCTGAATAATGCGATCAAATGCGCTTCGATCGACAACGAGATCTTTAGTGACCGGAAAGGCCTTTGCTCTAAACGGCTCGATGGTGATGTGGTCCCCGTCGTTAAAGCTGCGCATGTGCAGCTGACAGGTCGTGACACCCCGGTTTGGTCCGTGGGCTACACCGTTGATTACCAGCGAACAGGTTCCGCAAATACCTTCAAGGCAATCGTACTCCAGAGCAATTCTTCCATCGCCCGCACCATTGCATTCGAGCTTCTCGTTTACTGTTTCGATCATCTCGAAAAACGACATCTCCGGAGTGATGTCGAGTGCTCGATAGGTCTTGAAGGAGCCAGAGCTTTTGTTGTTGTCTTGACGCCAAATATGAAGGGTAAAGTCCATTACTTATAGCTCCTCACCGCTAGTTCAACATTTTCAAAGTTAAGTTCTTCTCTGATGAGTTCCGGAGTTTTCTCAACTCCCTGGAACTTCCAGGCACTTACATAGCTAAACTCATCGTCTTTGCGCTGCGCCTCACCCTCGTCGGTTTGGCTTTCCGCTCTGAAGTGCCCTCCACAGGACTCGGTGCGGGTCAGTGCATCAAGGCACATCAGCTCGCCGAACTCGAGGAAGTCAGCAACTCGCTGCGCACGCTCAAGGGCCTGATTGTAGGAGTCATTGTCACCGAGGACTGAGACGTCGTTCCAAAACTCTTCCCGGAGTTGAGGTATTTGCTCCAGCGCTTTTTTGAGACCTGCGTCATCACGAGACATACCGCAGTATTCCCACATAATCTTACCAAGTTCACGATGGAAGTGAGACGAGGACTTAGTCCCCTTCACACTCAGTAGCTTATTGATAACGGAAACCGCTTCTTCTTTGGTTTGCTTAAAGGCTTCGCCGTCAGTGTCGGCAATCTCAACCTTCTCCGTCGCGAGGTAATTGCCGATGGTGTACGGCAAAACGAAATAGCCGTCCGCCAGTCCCTGCATCAGCGCGCTGGCGCCGAGGCGATTGGCGCCGTGGTCCGAGAAGTTTGCCTCTCCGATGACAAAGAGCCCGGGGATGGAACTCATGAGGTTGTAGTCAACCCAGAGTCCGCCCATGGTGTAGTGGGGCGCCGGATAAATTTTCATCGGCACTTCATACGGATTGTCGCCGGTTATCTTCTGATACATGTGAAACAGGTTACCGTAGCGAGCCCTGATAGTATCCTCTCCGAGCCGCTTAATGGCGTGAGAGAAGTCGAGGTATACCCCGACACCGGTGGCGCCAACGCCGTGTCCGGCATCACATACTTCTTTTGCGCTACGCGAAGCGATGTCCCGCGGCGCAAGGTTTCCAAAGCTGGGATATTTGCGCTCCAGGTAGTAGTCGCGCTCATCCTCGGGAATACTGTTCGCCGGACGTTTGTCGCCTGCTTTCTTCGGTACCCAGATTCGACCGTCGTTGCGCAGAGACTCCGACATCAGTGTCAGCTTGGCCTGCGCGTCACCCGTCGGTGGAATACAGGTGGGGTGAATCTGCGTGTAGCAGGGGTTAGCAAAACAGGCACCGCGCTTGTATGCACGATAGGTCGCCGTGACGTTACAGTTCTTTGCATTGGTGGAGAGGTAGAAGACGTTTGAGTATCCACCAGTCGCCAGAACCACGGCACTACCTGCATGACAGGCGATTTCCCCCGTTTCCAGGTTTCTGGTGATAATGCCCTTGGCATGACCGTCATCGACTACGATGTCGAGTAGTTCAACCCGGGTATGCATGGTTACTGCGCCAAGGGATATCTGTCTGCTTAGAGCTGAATAGGCTCCCAGTAGCAGTTGTTGTCCCGTTTGGCCCCGCGCGTAGAACGTTCTGGAGACCTGGGCGCCACCGAAGGAGCGGTTTGCCAGATGTCCCCCGTATTCTCTTGCAAAGGGCACACCCTGCGCCACGCATTGGTCGATGATGTTGCTGCTGACTTCCGCCAGACGGTAAACGTTTGCCTCTCGCGAGCGAAAATCACCGCCTTTTACCGTGTCGTAGAACAAGCGGTATACAGAATCTCCGTCGTTCTGATAATTCTTGGCGGCATTAATACCTCCCTGCGCGGCGATACTATGTGCTCGACGCGGAGAGTCATGAAACGTAAAGCAGTGCACCTGATACCCGAGCTCGGCGAGTGTTGCAGAAGCCGATGCTCCGGCAAGCCCCGAACCGACAACGATAACCTTTTGTTTTCGTTTATTGGAAGGGTTTACCAGTTTGCTTTTGAATTTGTGATTGGTCCACTTGTCCGCCAGTGGTCCCGGTGGGATTTTTGAATCCAAAGACATGCTATCTAATCTCCTACGATAGAGTTACGACATTAGCGATGACCGCGAGCGGGATCGAGATATACCCGAGGGTGATACCAGCGGCGATGGCTTTTGCGGCAAGTTCCAATTTGTTTTTAACGTTCGGTCGGCAAAAGCCCAGCGTCTGAAACATGCTGGAAATGCCGTGACTGAGGTGAATGCCGAGCATCACGATGCAGAAAATGTAGAAGCCGGCATAGACGGGGTTCAGGAATCCCTGAACCAGCATGTAATACACATCGTGTTGTCCGAGCGCGTCGGTCTTGGAAAAGTGTTCGGGTTGCAGATAGCCCAGAGTAAAATGCGCAAGGTGTACTATGACGAATAGAAGAATGACTACACCGGTGTGAAGCATGTAGCGGGACGCAGCACTTGCCTGCACCGTTGCTTGTTTGTTGTAGTCGACGGGTCGCGCGGCACTTATTATCTTTCGCAAAGAAAAGGCGTTGTAGAGGTGAAGCACGAAAATAACAATCAATCCGATGCGCGCAATCCAGAGTGGCCCCGGTATAGATTTCAGAAATGCGGCATACGCATTAAAAACTTCCGCGCCGAGGAAGACCTGAAGATTACCAACAAGATGAGCGACGACAAAGCCGATGAGCAGAAAGCCCGTGACCGCCATCACCACCTTTTTTCCGATAGTTGAGGAAAAAAAACTCTGTGGAGAAGACATATGTTCCCATTCGTTACTAGTACCGCCTGTTTGTAGGTAGATGAAGACCTTTCGATCTCCGGTGCACAAACAGAACATGCCAATTAAAAAAGCTGTAAATCGCCAAAAGTATTACACTTTGGTATTGCTCGAGCAAGACACCTCGGCAAGATATCTTCGGTAAGTGTCAGAGCTTCGTGACGGTAATGTTGGCCGATTTTTGACTTCTTCCTAAGCGCCGACGCTGCAAGGAAAAATGAACGCCGGGTGAGAGCGAGCCCTAAACTTGAATACTTTATTCAAGGATAGAAGCTGGGTGATTTGCCTTAGAGCTTCGCCCGGAACTAGTAGGGAATAAAGTGCTGCAGGGCAATTGCGGCTATCTCCGGATGTATGAGTCCGTTTGAAGCAACTACCGGCGTGGCCTTCAGGGGAAGTTCTGCAGTATCCGGAGTGCTCACCATCCCGCCGGCCTCCTCGACAAAGAGGCGCCCGGCGCCAAAGTCCCAGGGTTCCAGTTTGTACTCGAAATACCCGTCGAGAATACCGCAGCCAACGAAGCAGAGATCCAGAGAAGAGGCGCCGAATCGTCGAATACCGTGAATGTCTCGGGTGAAAAGATCTTCTATGGCTCGAAGAGTTGAGCGCATCATCTCTCCGCGGTCGTAGTAGAAGCCAGTGCCGATAAGTGACTCGGAAAGACTTTTTGCTTTAGACACAGAAACCTTTTTCTCATTGAGGAAGGCCCCGGCACCTCGCTCTGCAACAAAGGTTTCTTTGCGAATTGGATTATAGACAACACCAACCTGGGCCTGACCTTTGTGGTAGTAGGCGATGGAGGTAGAAAACTGTGGGACGCTGTGGGCGAAATTATTCGTCCCGTCGAGGGGATCGATGATCCAGAGGTGCTCGGCGCTCGTTGAGTCCTTTTGACTTTCTTCTCCCAGAAACGAATGTTCCGGAAAACAGCGTCGAAGGTAGGCGACAACCTCTTCCTCCGATTCCAAATCCGCGTCAGACACGAGGTTGTAGCTCTCCTTGCTGCGAATTTCTGTACCCTTGTGATAGTACTTTTCGACAATATCACCACCAACAAGCGCGGCACGTTTTGCGGCCTCAAGTAGATTACTGCTGGGTTCCTGCATTTTGTTGTTTCCTATCAGTGTTGAGGCGCACTGCATTCAAGAAGGCAGTTTCGAACCGATGTACTAGACTGCCTTGAGACGCGCTCTGTTTTGTTCAGGTGTTCTGGCAGCGGGGGTGTTCAGGTAGTTTTCAATGCTTTCCCGGTCTGTTTTCGAAAGGTTGTCTCTGCGCAGTATCGCTCTTAGTCGTGATTCGCTCAGTTCGGAGAGCATTCGACCTCTTAATCCGAGAATATTAGAGCTGATTCTGTAGTCTGTAAGCGTATCGTTCATCACTACCTATAATTGCGTTGCCAACCCGTGCATCGTAGCCGAAGGAATCTTCACGGAAAACCAGAAAGTTAGGCTGTTCTTTCCCTCGGAAATAGAGAGTGTCCCGGAGATTTCTAAGATGATACCCTTCGCCGGTATCGTATTTATCCAAAAAATTATTGGGAGTTTACAATGAACGTACAACTGGGTTCAAAACTACTTCTTTCCTTGGCGCTCTTGTCAGTTTCTGCGTGCGCAGCACCTCTGGCAAGTTCCGGCCCGGGCGCAATCTTCACCGAGGTTACTGAGGCGGTGCAGGCTAACAACGGCGTCAGTGCTTCTAAAACGGGTGAAGCATGTGCGCAGAATATTCTCGGTATCGTTTCCACTGGTGATTCTACTGTTGCTACGGCCAAGAGAGCGGCAGGGATTTCCCGAGTTGCAACGATCGACAGAAGCTTTTGGTCCATTCTCGGTGTGTATGCCAAAGCCTGCACTCGCGTTGCCGGCTCCTAGGTTGGTCTCTTTTTTTAATGACTAACCTGGAGGGAACACTATGAAAGGATTAGGATTACTTCTGTCACTTCTGCTTTTGTCCGGTTGTGTAGCCGGCTTGCCGAAGTCAGGACCAGCAGTAGTTGAGCTGGTTACTCAGGGTGAGACAGCCAACAATGGCGTCGGTAGTACAAAGCGTGGCATGGCTTGTGCGCAAAGCATACTGGGTCTCGTCGCCTTTGGTGATGCCAGCGTCGCTGCCGCAAAACGGCAGGGGGGCATTACCAATGTCTCATCGATGAGTCGAGAGATAACAGGCTTTAACGTCTATTTTCTGCGTTATGCCAAGAGTTGTACGATCATTAACGGCACGTAACAGAATGCCCGCTTTGTATTGAGTCTTCCCGACCGACAGCACTCCCTCTGGATCGTTCTGGTAGGAGTGCTCTGTCGGTCCGGTGAAGGCCGGGTAACGAAGTCTGCATTCTTGCCGCTTCCCTTCCTCTCTCGCCCGTATTTTTGTGACACGCTACGGTATACGCTATTGGCTTAGCCTACTGGGGAATAGGATCCTCCCTGGCATCCTCAGGTCGCACAAACAAGGTATTTGACTCCGACGGGAAACTGAAATCTTTCAGGGTGGCCTGGCCTATGGGTTTTCCTTTGGCCCCCTTTTCTTCGGTCCACTTGTAGAATTTCCATTCCGTAGCCAGCTTCACTCCATCGAGTTCCTTAAACGCTTCGTACACTATGATGTGCGGTTCGCCAGCAGTTTTAGCGCTCTTTCCGTAGGTGACTATGTATGACATCGCTTTGAGCAGAGAGGTGTCGGGATCTCTATAGAGAACGTACCAGTCCTCCGGGCTGTCTCCTACGCCACTGTCGAAGGTTAGTCGTGCCGTATCATACATTTTCCCAAACAGAGGCTTCTGTCCGCTTTCCTCGAGGTGGGTTCCGGGATCTCTCAATTTAAACGGAGCGGCTAGAAAATATGGCCATGTAAGGGCGTCGAAGCGAACTCGCTCTCGCTTCGATTCTGAGGG
>JAUIMJ010000065.1 GCA_030433295.1 bacterium
CGGGGCTTTTTCAAAAGCAGTTATGAGCGACCTGGAAGGAGCACGGGCTCGTTTTAAAGCCGCCCTCTCCGCTCTTCAAAGTGAGAGTACGGTCGACCCCGAGAAGATCGGCGCGATTGGCTACTGTTTTGGTGGAGGCGTTGTTCTCCATATGGCTCGTATGGGCGTAGACCTGAAAGGAGTCGTGAGCTTCCACGGAAGTCTTGGGGCAGATGTGAGAGCAAAAGCGGGACAGGTTAAAGCAGCGGTCCTCGTCGCCCACGGTGCCGCAGATCCCTTTGTTCCGGTGATAGACATTGCCGGGCTGGCCACAGAAATGGTCGCGGCAAATGCGGATTACACCTTTCGATCCTATCCGGATGCAAAACACAGTTTTACCAATCCCTCTGCTGATGAAGCTGGTAAGAAGTTTTCCCTGCCTCTTGAATATAATGCCGCTGCCGATGCGCAGTCCTGGGAGGATATGAGGAGCTTTTTTAGTAGATTGTTTAAGTAGTATGCGAATCGAGTAAGGACCCATGGAATTTTCGCCGAGCACTCATAGCATTCTCTCCGTGTATCTGGCGGGAGAGATTCACTCCAACTGGAGAGACGAAATCGTGGAGCAAAGTCTCGCTCGAGGTCTTAATATCGCCTTCTACACACCCGAGCCCATTCACGAAGCAAGTGACGAATGTGGTGCAGTGATACTCGGTGCCGAGGAAAAAGACTTCTGGAAGGACCATAAGTCAGCAAAGATTAACGCCATGAGAATCCGCACAGGCATTGAGCGTTCGGATATCGTCATCGTTAAATTCGGCGAAAAATACCGGCAGTGGAATGCTGCCTTTGATGCGGGGTACGCCTCTGCACTGAACAAAAAACTCATCGTCATCCATCCCGCTGAGTTTAACCACGCGCTGAAAGAAGTTGATGCCGCCGCCCTTGCGGTTTGCGATGAGAACGCTCAGGCGGTGGACATTCTGGAATACATATTACGTTAGAGCACGGACATACCTTCTTACGGGAGACGAAAATCTAGCGCATGGACGTCAGGCGCTCTATCAGCTCGTCACCAAATCGATGCAGCGCCTGAGATTTGGCCTCATTCAGAGCATCTTCCTCTTCAACGTAGGCTACCGGAGCAATGGTGTCTCCCTCACCTTCTGACTCCGCAGTCGCATAGAGATAGCCATTTCCGACATCATACACCGCCCCCTGCATCATCACGAGAGCATCTGCCTGCGTGCCGGGAGCCACGTACGCACCGACGATAGTCAGATAGAGCAGAGCAAGGGGATTGGTATACTTATCTACTTCGGAGGCCACCTCGAGCACAAGCAAAGCATCGGCCCCGTAGCGAGCAGCAGCCAGACGTCTATCGGCCAGAGTATCCCCTTCTTCGATCAGGTCATTCATCACAACAATATCGGAAACGACCCCGCGATCGCGAAGGGTCTTTCGCCAGGCATGTACCACCTCTCGGTCTTCCTGTGTCCAGCGAAGATCGAGACTACTGCCCGCTGTTTTCAGAGAAACGGCAAGACGAAACGGCGATGGTATCTGGGGTTTTAGCGCCCTGGCTCGCTTGATGTCTTCAGCGGTCGTCTGACCGGATCGCCGATCTATCGTGACTTCATAGTCACTGCTGGCGTAGTTCGACATGCTTGCACGAAGCTCACTTCTGTTGAAGCCACTCGAGCAGGCCGCAGTACTCAAGACCAGACTACATAGGAGCAGGACGGGACGAAGATTCATGGGGCTTTCCTTTGCAAAATCGCAGTTCATACATTCAAAGAGGTGTCGCTAACTGACATACCTCGCCTCATGCGATGCGTTTCGCTCGGGTTCATACAGATTGCGTCAGGGCAGACCAGGAAATCGCTCGCCGCGCGCGCCCATGAACCTCAATGAAATGCAGCCCCTCGCCGCACTTGGGATTTTGACGGCTTCCCTAATAAAATATTCTCCGGAAAAGTATCGAAAAGATTTCGGCCTGACTGAATTCCGTGAATTCACTAAGAATCCGGAGTGTTCTCCGGGGGCAGCCTCTCTGAGAACCAATCACCCAGAGCCCTGATTCCCGCTGCTCCCATCTTATGGGCCACAGCATCCGTATGGTAGGTGACGCGCGACCCGAGCGACTCAAGGGCGTCCCGGGCCTGTTCCGCTTTCTGCACAGTCACCACTTTGTCTTCGGTTCCATGCGCAATGAAAAAATCAGGAAGAGCCAACGGCGGCTGGGACTTTGCCTGCTCAAGCACCGCACGCGGAATGAAACCACAGAGCAACGCCACTCCGCGAAATAACTCAGGACGCCGCAGGCAGAGAGTAGAAATCATCGCGGCGCCCTGACTGAAACCAACGGCGTAGAGTTCGTTCAGGTCGGCTCCATACAGCTCGGGCAATGCTTCGATGAAACGCTCCAGACGCTCAAGCGGGTCGGAGAGATCCTGATATGAGGTAGCTGTCGGCGAGGGACTTTCGGCATCCGCGCTGTGGACAAGACTCCACCAGCTGAAGCCTCCGATGGGGTCCTCAAGAGGAGCCTGTGGTGCTACGCAAAGGGGCCTGGCTTTTTGCACGGCCTTGCTGAAGATCCACATAACACCGGAGTCCCCTGCCCGTCCGTGCACAAAAAGCACGGTCTTTCGCTTTCTGGAACCCCCGTCTTCGGGTTCATACACCCGATGCAGAAGTCCGGCCCGTTCACACTCCTGCGCATCTGCCTCTCTCGCCCGCAACATAAAAACGACCAAATTAAGGGATAAATAACCCGGGTATTTTAGACAAATACCCAAAGTTCTGACAATAAGCCCTTATAAGACTTGACCACACCCGCGATATCAAATAGAAAGTCTCCTGCTTCACGACGCGTCCCCATCGTCTAGCCTGGTCCAGGACACCGCCCTTTCACGGCGGCGACGGGGGTTCAAATCCCCCTGGGGACGCCATTTTTTCCTTTGAAGCGGTTATTTCCCAGATAAATGGCCGTTACCCCTCCGCTTTTCAGATTTGACTAGAAACATCCAACTATCTTCTCGTCATAACATCCTATGTATAACGGTTAATGGTTTTCTGGGCTGGTGCCGTCTATAATTTGTGTGGTACGGCTTTACTACAAGCTTCTTGAACTTACTTAAACTAAGATGGAGTAAACGTGGGTTCTTCTGAACGCCATTCTAATATTTATCCGAATTCGCCTTTGATTAAGGTTGTTGCCGAGTTGCGCTTTTAGATTAACTTTGACATTTCGTCGGGCTATCAACGTTACTTTGATAAAACAAAGGACAAGTTTTCGGAGATCCAGCTCCCGACTACTGAGCCTCTAAAGTCTCCCTTTTTGCAACCTGTTCGATTTTGTAACTTGGAGACTCAGCAGTCTATTTCACTTTCTGCGGATCGGTTTTCATACGCAGAAGAGAATTACGAGTGTCACACCGAATTCTTTGATCGGTTTCTTGAACATGCCCGACTTCTCGAAGAAGCCTACTCCGTAAATTCGTACGTTCGATTCGGGCTCCGCTACGTAAACTTTATTCCCTTCGTTCGAGTAGGAAAAGTAATACCAGTTAAGGATTTCCTAAAGGCTGAATTGATTTTAGCGAGCGCCTATGGTGAAGAACTGGAGCAGTTGAATTTGTTCATCAATAAGAACCTAGACGACGCAAATCTGAATTTTAAGCTAGCCTCCGCTAGAGACAATTCCGGCAATGATGGTCTAGTCCTTGATTTTGATCATTTTGTTGTTGACTCCATAGAGTATACTGACTTGCACGCTAAATTGAAGGCTGCAAACTTTTACATAAAGAGCATGTTTGAGGAAATTATTACTGACAGCTACCGGAGCTATTTGAAAGGAGAGGCGCTATGATTTGTGACAACACCTTAGAAAGTGATTTTGAATACTCTTCCGAACCGGTATCCGGCCACGACTTCCAACCTGAGGCGTATAGAGCCAATCAAATCCCTGCGTCGAAATTCAAAAGCGGAGACGTTACTCTTGTAAGCTCGATTCCTGTGTCTATCGCAGTTTCGGTTGCTGACGGCCTCAAGATCGCCGAAAGCGAAACATTTGGTATTGTCTCCTCCGGTGCAAGCTTTGACGAAGCCCTTCAAGATTTCCAAGATGAAATTGTTTATCTTTTCGACTATTACGGCACAATGCCAGACGAGCAGCTAGCCCCCGACACCCTTAAATTGAAAGGAATATTCCGAAATTATTTCCATGCCCTAACGTAGAAACAATGAAAGTCTACAGAAAAGACATTGAGACAAATCTTCCCAAAAAAGGATTTCGGAAAGATGCAAAGGGCCATCATATATACTTTCATTACTGGCACAGGGACAAGCTGACCTCGATCCGTACGAAAATTTCCCACACTCGAAAACATAAGGTGATCGATAATCAGATCCTCACGCAAATGCGGAGGCAAGTAAAGCTAGATTCTAATAGCGATTTCGTTGCGCTCGTTGACTGCAATATGTCTCACAAACAGTACGAAGAGATTCTAAAAAACAAGGAACTCATTTAAGAATCACATTGCGCAATCAAGCTTGCTAGCCGAGCAAGCATAGTGCTTACGCACGAACGTGCTTTCTACTGATAGACAAATCCAGCAACCCACTGGGCAAACCTGAGGTCACTCTAAGCAAGGGCAGCGGTGCAGGAATAAACAATCACTGGTAACTATCGATCAGAGAATCGATCCCATGCTCAGCATTGCATTCTACTTTTCTATAAATTGCTCCACACATTATAGTTGGATTCGATACTCAGCGTTTAGTATACTCGTCTCGCAACTGCCTTGAGGCGTAAGAATCCTATTGAACTAGCTAACGAGTTTGGAGGAGCAATGCAAAAATGGGAGTACAAAACGATTTCTTCAAGTGCTGGAAACTGGGCGGGGCTCAAGGGCTCTTGGAAACCTCAGAAGTTCGACGAACTGCTAAATGAATTGGGTAGAGATGGATGGGAGCTGATCTCGATCTACCAAGACCGTGCCCACAGAGGCACAACTCAGTCACTTTCAGCCACCTTTAAACGACCTATCGGATCGGAGTGATTAAAAGAGCTCTGCCGGAGATAGCCTCCATCCTACCGTGGCGCGTACTTAGTTTTCAACCAGAGTTTATAGATTCGCTTAATAAAGTTACCAGGAAGACAGAAGCAGATTTCTAAACCCTATCTCCAGTAACGACTGCGATTCACCTAAGGCGAGCGGGCATTCCCGAGTTAGTCCATTGAGACCATCTGAGCCACAATCGTCATGGATTCCCGGGTAGCCTGCTGAGGTAAATGTTTCACTCCTACAGTTACAGTAAATCTATTGTTTCAAAGCAGAATAGAGAGCTGGCTTCCATGATGCCCTCAGTCTCAGAGAGCGCAGGCTCTCTGAGACTGTTTCACAACCTCCTATGGTAAAGTCTTTAGCACGGCCGCGATGGCGACTTTCGGATCCAGGCTACTTTCTGCCTTTGCAAGATCTTTCAAGGGCGTTTTTTTGATTACGAAGAGGTAATAGGCAATTGCCCAGGCAGTTGCCCTGATACCTTCCTCGTTCCCTTGCAAAGGCTTGTAGTTAACCAGCTCGTCCCTGCTTGCACTTCGCTTGTTGCGCAGTGCCTCAAGATGTCCTGCGTCAGCGTAGGTCCATGACTCGAAACATTCCGAAATCCCTTCTTCCAGCCACCAGGGATACTGATACCCCAGTTCGCTGAGCCGGAGATGACACAACTCATGGGCAATGCAGTCGAAGCGAAAGTTCTCTTTGACGATTGCAATATGGTATGCGCCATCGTGCTCAAAGGTCAGACCGAAAACTTTCCAAACGGATTGTTTGATCGGAAAGCTCGGGTGTATGCTCTCGACGACACAGATCGTTAAGGGGGCATGAGCGCAGCCAAGTGGCTCAATGCAGAGGTACGCGTCTTTCAATTCGGTCTCGATAGTTTTTCTAAACTCAATTGAGTCGAATTTCCTGGGCAGCAATACCCTCGTGCGCCCACCACGAAATGACAAAGTTATCACTTCGTTTTTGTTTGCCCCATAGTCGAAACGATACTCCGATTTGGGTTGGGGCAATTCCGGATAGGTCGCAGAGTTTTGGGTCTTTGTCGTGGGTGTTGCAGTGGGTTTCTGGGCTTCTGCTTTCTCCTGAGCAATCGAAACTAGTCCGAATGCGATAAGGAGAGTCAATAACATCTTTCGAAACATGCTTGTGTCTCCTTGATCAAAACCGAACATCTGGAAGTTCCAGCCGACTGTCTGGCTAACAGTCGGCTGTACTATCTCTAGTGTATGCAACTATCTCGATGTGAAAGATCTCACCAAAAAGTTACCAAGAAGACAGAAGCAGATTTCTAAACCTCCATCTCCCTGGTAACGGCTGCGATTCACCATAGGTGAGCGAGCATTCTCAGGCTAGTATACTGAGACCACCTGAGCCAGGACGACGGCCGATGGGTGGACCTCGGTTTCGAGAACGAGCTTTCCGAGCGGGGTGCGCCGAGCGACCCCCTCCGAAGGCCATCGCACCTCGAGCATGTTTGTTCGATCGACCTTGATCGACTCGAGTTTTGCAAGGTCTTTCAGTTTCCCATTGTGGTCGGGGTGCTCCTCGACCTCATAGACGATTCCGTTCTCCCAGTTCGCATAAATCTCAAACCAGGTGGTGCCGTCTCTCTGGATCTCATCGACTCGGGCAACCGAGATTCTCTTCCAAGAGAACTGACCGTCATCGACTATCGTCGTGGTCTGAGAATGGACATAGGCCCGCTCCGAGTAATGTGCGGGAACGAATTGCCAGAGCACGGACACGAGGGCCAGACACGGAAACGAAACGACGTATGCGCATTCCATAACACCTTCGCTTCTTCGGTAACATTTCAACCTTGTGCGGATCCACGTGCCATCCCCCAGCCCGGCTGGCGGGCTAATTTGAACGACATACGCCAAAAGGTTAATCACCCCGAGGACGAGAACATACAGCGCAACCGTTTTGCTGTACGAGGGATTTCGCACATCAAGGACGAGGTAGAAAAGCACCGCCGTGACGAACCACCGAAGCAGTTCAACAAACAGCGAACGCTTTTTAAAGCCAAATACCGTAGTAAACGTCTTCGTCCAGCCCAAACGAGGCCAAATCCATTGGTCGACCACCCGAACAACGAGTCGCCAGTTCCACGATGCCACGACGATCGCAGCGATAATCCAAACTTGCATCAAATTCATTGAACACTCCGAGGTGTTACGAAGGTTGGAAGCGGTACGGATCGCTTCCGCTGCTGATTTTATAGCTTGATTCTCCCAAAGCCGACGATGCAGGCAGAATGGCTTTCAACCTCCATCGTCAACCCGGGGGAAACAGAACACAAAAACAAAGCTCAAACACGGGGATGTCCACTGAAGAAAAACCAAAGAAAAAACTGTATTGCTTCTGTCTCTTGCGAAAAAGCGCCAGCATTCGAGCGTCTTTCAGCAAGAGAGAGACTTCCTCTGGACCCAAAAAGTGGCCTGGACAGATAGTCGGCCGATAGACATGAGATTTCCGAGATACTAGCACAGGCCCAAGAGGCACTCAATTACTCGGAAATTAACCGATAAGCTCTCAACCCAGCACCCCTGACAGCCCTTTAGGACCGGCTAGCCTGACGCTCAAAAAGCACAAGCACCGACTAACATACCATAAATACTATCTATATGGCCCCGACTTAAATTTCTTGACTTATTGCCTACGCTTCCGTAAACTGGTTTGCATGACAAACTGGTTTGGAGCAATAGCATGAGCGAGCAGAAAGAACACATTCAGCAGGCGATTGAAGACCTGGCGACCATTCGCCGGGCAATACAAAAAGCAGAATCCGGCGAAACAGCAAACCCCATAGTGCTGGCGGTTACCCTGCAGACACATCTGCTTTTACAGAGCCTCGCATTCATCTTCGCCCTGCTGATTCTCGTGGTGGAGTTCTTCAGCAACCACGGTAACACCGCGTCCATCCTTCTCTCTGCGCACCATGAAAACCTTCGCATCTTTGGTCTCATACAAACAGCCTTCCTGCTCTGCGTTCTGGTCTTCTCATTGTATTTCATCGTCAGGCGAGCGGCCCGGCAAAGTGACCGCGACTTCCAGCATTTTCTTTCGCGAAACTTCGTCTACCTCCGCAATCTCTCCTTTCTCTCCGACCTGCTCGTAAAATACGCCGTCTTTGCCGCCCTGATTCTGGCAAAGAAACCGGAATGGATTGCGCCTATGTTTTTTATCTTCACCGGCGACTACCTGCTGCAGGGGCGTTTCTTTCGCCTGCCTGTTTCCTACGGTCTGATGCTCGCGCTTCTTAGTTTCTTCGGTGGCATACTGCAGTTTCAGTATGACTCCCCATTTCTCTTCTGGCCGGTTGCCAATATCGCGCTGATAAGTGCGATTTCCATCTCCTGCGTGCTTGGGGAGCGACGTCGCCTGAATGTAGCTAAGTCTGAAGCGCTCATTTCTTAGGAAGCAGCATGGACCCGAAGAACTTCCTGAGTCTCGATTCACTTCTCACCGACCGCGTGCGTCTTGCGATCATGGCAACGCTCTGCGCTGCGGAGGAACCGCTCGACTTTGCCAGCCTGCTCGATAACCTGGAGCTGTCTAAAGGCAATCTGTCGAGCCATATGCGGAAACTCGATGATGCGGGCCTCGTCAGTATCAAAAAAGAATTTGTCGGAAGGAAACCAAAAACAACGTACTGCGCCACAGAGGCCGGAAGAGCGGAACTTAAGCGGTATCTGGATGTCCTGAGCAACTTAATCAAAGAAACCAGACAGTAACGGTTTTAATCATGGAGGTAGTTGAGATGATACTGGAAAAGGCATTTGACGAGGCGCTGACGTCCGAACATACGGAACGCAGGACAGACCCGAGAGCACAGCGAGGCCGCATCGTGCTGAAGAAGAACAAAAAGAAAATTGTCTTCAGGGACTTCTACAGTCTTTTTGCCCTGCTTGTTCCCGCCGTATTGTTTGGAGTCGGACTTCTCTATCTTTCCCATGCTGATGCCAGGTTTGCCTGGTTTCGCTCCCCTTCCCTCTATCCCTGGGAACTATGGACCCTGATTATCTGCGGCAGCATTGCGACAATAGGTGGTATTGCCGACTGGACCTATCACCGTATCTTTGTTGCCGCGGGACCGAAAGAGCGAAAAAGCCATTTCCTCGCGCTGGCAACGGGCGGTGTTCCGCTGGCTCTGCTCATGTGCTGGGCATCGATCGCCGCAAATCCCCTGCAGCTACTTCTGCCGATTATTGTCGTCGTGCTCTATACCAGCACCCTTATCTGCTACGATGAATTTGTGTTTCACCGCAAACGATGCAAGGCATTCGAGACCCTTACCCATCGCCTGCTCGTCTTCGGAAACGGATTTGCCTGGCTTGCCTGGATGCACTGGTGCTTTGTTCGAGGTGGCCTCAATGCTCTCTAGTCACCTCTTGGAAATGGCGCGCGCCTGCTATGATACGCCGGGCTCTGAGCTGCCCGCACTTGCGCAAAAAGCTGCACGCGGAGGTTTTTCTGCGGGAGCCGAATGGATGCAGCAGGCCCAAAATATACTGCGCCCGGCTAAATCCGAATCCCACAACGCAAACTTTACCTTTCTCGGCATTGCCAAGTATGCAGCTGCAGCGATTTCAGCGTTCATACCTTTGCTCTGGCTTACACCTGGCGATGCCGTTTTCCTTCTGCCCCTGTCAGCCATACTTTTCTATCTTGTAGAGTCGCAGTTTGTGTTTCTCTTTCCTGTGGCCCTCGACGGAAGCGAAACACCCTTTCGTGACGCATTTCGCCTGCGCCTGGCGGCTGGACCTACTTTGCATGTGCTCATCACCGTCCTTCACATAGCGGCCTATATGCTTGTTGGCGGATTCCTTGGAAAGGGATTCCTGAGATCATGGGCGGTCGGCTGTCTGGCGGTGCTTATCTGGCACAATGAGGTCGTCGAGCGTGCGTCTTCTGAGGATCTAAGAGACAAAAAGTTTGAGCTTGGCATTCAGCACCCCATGCTAATGCGAAGAGAAGTTATCTCCTCAGAACAGGGGAGCAGCAGTGTTACTCTCCTGTATGCCAGCGACCTGCATCTAAATCACTTCTCGGCGGATCGCATACTACAGCAACTGCACGAGCGGATTGCGGAGTCTCGCCCCGATGTACTCCTGCTCGGCGGCGACCTCTCTGAGTCCAAACGTCTGCTGCCGAAGTTGCAGAGCTTTATCAGCGAGGTATCAAAAAGCATTCCGGTTGCTGCCATACCCGGTAACCACGATGTATTTCTTGGTGAATCCCTGGTCCGCAAAGCCGTACGAGATGCCGGGGGGATCTGGCTCAACGATCATCCGCTTGTTATCGGCGAAGGTGCAGAGCGAATCTGCATCGTGGGACCTAAGACCCCGCCACAATACACCAACGACCGTCGGGTGTTGTGCGCACACGATCCGAAGATTTTCTCTCAGGTTCAGAGCAAGGGGTATACACTCGTTCTCGCAGGTCACCTACATGGAAGTCAGGTCGTGCTCGCACAGCGCGGCACCCGTCTCTACCCCGGTGCATTTTTCTGGCGCTGGAACGGACTGCGCTTCGACGAAAAGGGAAGCACGCTTTTGGTAAGTCGTGGTGTATCGGACACCATACCGATTAGATGGAATTGCCCCCGGGAGGTCTTGTTATGCGAACTATAAGTGAGGGATTTGTCTGGCTGCTCTTCTTTGCAAGCACAGTCCTTGGGCATGTGGGGATGAAACTTGCCGTTGCTGAGGGCGTAACGGGTTTTAACAAATCCCTGCTTGAGGCTCTGTGCACTCCCTGGGGCGCAGCGGCACTGGTGTCCTGGACTGCTTCGGCGCTTATCTGGGCCCTGATCCTTTCCTCGCAGCCCCTGCTGGATGCAAGCTCTATCTCCAGTCTACGCTATATTTTTATCGTACTTGCCGCCTGGCTGCTCCTTAATGAGAGCATGAGCTACAGCCGCGGCCTGGGAGTAGTTCTGATATTTGTGGGTATTTATTTTGTTACGCAGGGACGAGCGTAGATGTCGTTTTGGCGCGGTTCATGCCGCCGGTTTTAGAGAAGTATTTACGAGGAGCACGCAAATTATGACAGACGTGGTTTTTATATTTGGGCGTTTCAAGGCCAGCCTCTGGGCCGGTCTGGCATTTTCTCTGATGGCGATGATTGCCGGAGTACTTCTGGCTATGCTTCTTGGTGGAATAGGCGGCCCGGCCTTTGGCATGTTCTACCCTCTCGCATGCGCGGTACTTCTCGCATTTCCCATTGGGGCAGTGATTGGGCATCCGATACTCCATGGAGAAAAGCCCTTGCTTCTCAAGTGGGTGGTCTTTCGAGGTGTAGCGGTACCCTTTATTGCAAGCTCCCTGGCTATTATTAGTCTTTACGTTTTCATGTTTGCGACTCAGCTAGTCTTTGCTCCGCAAAACTTCGATGCAGATCCCTATTTCCTGCTTATGCCGCTCTATCTATTTTTTTCAGGGCCGCTGTTTGTGCAAGCGACTACGGGCTGGCTCACCTACCCCTGCGGATTCTGTGCCGCGTATGCACTGCAAAAATTGCGACTGGCCAGCGGAATACCGAAGACAAGAACCATGGTTCTGCTGCGCCCGCGTGCCGCAAAGGATCGTACGGAGGCCGTTTCAAATGCGTGACATAGTGCTTCGTATCGGATTTCTTCGAGCAAGCCTGCTTGCCGGAGTCGCTTTTTTTACGGTCGCCTGTATTGCAGCGGTCCTTCTCTTCGTCTTTTTGTTCAACTCCGAGGGCTGGAAGCTCGCACGGCTTCTTTTTTCAGCCATCGGTGCTTCCTTCGTGATTGGTGCTGTCCTGGGCTATTCCCTGCTGTATGGCAAAAAAAGCTACACGAGCCTTCGCGTTCTAATGATCGGAATTCTGGTCCCCGCCCTCGCATGCGACACCGCACTTCTCGGGCTCGGAGTAGTGGAATTTCTCTATACCCCTCAAGCGGAGCTGTTTGGCCCCAAACGCAGTCCATTTAGCCTGCTCAATATACTGTCAGATCTCGCGTTCATTTTTCTGTTCGGACAGCTTTTTACGGGGTGGCTCACCTACCCCTGCGGAATTGCCGGGGCGTATTTTCTGAGCAGACTGGGAAAATCATCAGTGCTGTCCGAACCCAAAGTTCTGGGGATAATGTATTGGCCGAAGGTCCACACTGAAATTCCCTGCGCAACTGAGAAGGAAAAACATAATGAGGGATAGTGTGCTTAGAATCGGCAAACAGAATTTCAGTCTGATTGCCGGACTGCTGTATGGAGTCACAGCCGTATTGGCGGCCCTGTGCATTGCAGTTCTCGTGCACCAGGCGACGGGTTCACTCACAGACGAAGTTCTGCTTCTCGCGCTTGCCTCAGTGGTTTTCAGCATCCCAATCGGTGCCTGCCTGGGTAGCAGGATACTCCATGAGGACTTATCACAAAGTAGATGTGCAGCCTTAGGTATGCTCGTTCCGCTTCTCGCACTGCTCGCGGCTGTTTCGCTGCTGCACGGTGTTGAGAATTCCTCCGCTACGAGCAACCCCGGATTCAATCTCTTCGAAACGCTTGAGAATATATTCCGATTCTGCGCCTCGGTAGTGGCTATGACCTTTATGATTCAGCTTTTTATCGGGCTAATCGCCTACCCGCTTGCCTTGATTTCGACGTACTTTCTCTTTGCAATATCCTGCGCGGATTCCTTTTCTGCGCCATACATTTTCGGATTTCCAAAGCCCCTGGAAAGCGATCTAACAACACCCTTCCAAAGGTAGTACGTATGAAAGACATCGTAATAAATATCGGCAAATATTCGGCAAGCACTATCGCGGGACTTACCTTTTTTGTAGTCGCCGCACTTGCGGGAATCGGAATTACCCTTATGTTTTTTGGGGATGATTTGCGCAACGCACAGGGAATCGTCACGCTTCCCCTTGCTGCCGTCGTTCTGTCATTTCCCATTGGTGCGCTCTTTGGATATCAATTACTCGATAGTGATAAAAAAAATACCGCCAGGAGTGTCGCGGTGGTGGGGCTTCTCGTGCCCGCCTGCACTTCACTGCTCGCCATATTTTGCACCTTTGGGGTCTTCGCTCTCCTGGAGACAGTTTCTCAGGAGATGCTTAGCCTTCGGAAAATCATCGAAGTCATTCAGGCCCTGGCGGTAATCACCCTATTCTCACAGATGTTTGTCGGCTGGATTATCTACCCCTGCGGGCTTCTTGCCGCCTATCTGCTCAAGCGGCTTGCGGGCTCAGAATTACTCAGCGGTTCAATACGTATTACCCTGCTGGAGCCGCGCAGAGAGACAACGAGCCCCCGGAAAAACGAGGAAACCGATGAAGCGGAAACAAAGGAATTATAGTAAACTGCCTGCCGATATCTATAGATTCAGGCAGCAGGAGAATCAATAATCATGGATGTAAGAGACAGCAACGGCAGCGTTCTCCAGGATGGCGACAGCGTGCAGGTAATCAAGGATTTAAAGGTTAAGGGCACATCCTCAACCCTCAAACGTGGAACCACGTATAAAAACATTCGGCTGACCTCGAAACCGGAAGAGGTCGAGTGTGGAAAAGGGAAATCCACGATTGTACTTAAAACCTGTTTCCTTAAGAAGGTATAGGATTCATCCACGACAATCAGAGTACCGACAACCGTACCTCTGAACATTAACGTTGTTCAGTTATTCTTGAGTGCAGGACTTTAGATAATCCGACCCAGGCTCATCACATGAATCAACCCTTGTGATGCTTGAGTGGCAAGAAAGCCGCCGCATGAACCAAGGAATACCCCTAGATAATTCTCGGAAATAAACTTCCGAGAGAGCTGTCGTCCCTCAGACAAGCAAAGGCAACAAAGATGCTGTGTGACTTACTAAAAGCGACTATGATAGGCGCAAGAGGTATGACTCTTCTACGCAAGCACTATGTCCCGAAACAGATACATTCTTGTTAATACATTGATTTCCTACATCCTCGGGTTCTCCTTGTTCTGCATTTTTGCTCAGGAGGAGAGCTGGCCTTTTTCACATTTTCCAATGTACGCCAAAGTGTACGGGACTGAGTTCTCGCGTCTTCGCTTCTACGGCATCACTGAGGATTCGGAGGTTCGTCTGGATAACTCGAAGTACTGGCACGGTCTATCGACGACAAACATAGACAGGGTATTGCCCAAAATAGAAAGCGACCCCGAGAGGTTCATTGCCGCCTTAGAGCACCTGAAAAAAGCGTATTTTCTTGCGCGAGAGGCCGGGGCCCACAGCGGGCCGGACATAAAGGGCATACGCTTCTACAGATGTTACTGGAACCTTAGCCTCAAAGACACCAGAAAAAAACACGACTGTCACAAGCTGGAGTTTCGCTACGAGTATATGTTTGCTGAGGGCGGCTAATGGCATCGAATATTTCTCAAATCTGGAATTCCTTCTGGTACGAACCAAACGCTTCACTTGCCTCATCTCCCCTTCGTCTTGGAATATCTCGTGCGGTAGCGGTCTCCATTATACTTTGGAATCATATCGGAACAAACTTCGAAAGCATGGGAACGATCGACCCATCGATGTACATTCCAATAGGCTTGTTTAGTGGATTAGGTCTATCAATACCGAGCAGTACCACGCTTTCCGTACTCACGTTGATTTGGAAACTGTCGCTGGTGTCCTTCTGCCTCGGTTTCAAAACCCGCCTCAGCGGAGCCATTGCCTTTACCCTCAGTCTGTACCTCCTCGGGCTGGTCAACTGTTTCGGCAAGGTTTTTCACAGAGATAACGCGACACCCTTTGTTCTGCTTGTGCTTGCGATGTCGAACTGTGGCACGAGGTTCTCTCTTGACTCTCTCATCGCAAGGAGAAAGGGCGAAAGCCTAAGCCAAAGCAATCCGACTGAGTATATTTGGCCCTTCAGATTGCTCTGGGCGTACTTCGGATTGGTTTTCTTCGCTGCAGGCTATGCAAAAATTTCGGCGTCGGGCATGCAGTGGATCGTTTCAGAACATATGTCGAGGGTGCTAATTTCCCATAGTCTGAACTGGGGCACTACTCCGAATGAGCTCGGGCTCTTCATCGCATCATCTCCGATGTTGTGTATGTTCTTCGCCGCCGGGACGATTCTGTTAGAGACCGCTTCACCGCTGGTTTTGGTGAGCGTTTGGGCCAGAAGGTTGATTCCGCTGGGCATATTTTCAATGTTTATGGGATTCGAAGTTCTCCTTGGGTTTTCCCTTCACGGTTTTTATCCGCTTTTCACGTTCTTCGTCCCCTGGGATATCATATACTCAAAGGGTTTGAAGGTAGCGAACGAGATTATCTAAGTCTTTCGGCTTGAATTCCTGTTTCGGCATCAAGGCAGCAAAGCCTTCAACCACATAGGCCTCCGGAGCCAGTATTGACTCACGAAGATATTCCTCATAGCGCTGCTCTCTCCCCTGGGGAACTCCCCGCTGGGACAGACCGTAGAGCGAGGGGCCCACTAATTGCTGCCCCGCTTGTAAGGAGTGACAGGCGGGACACCCTGCCGTTTTAAACACGATCGCACCCTTTTCCACAGCGGTAGTCGCTTTCTGTTCTCGTGGGGCAATCACTGCCAATACGTTGTCAAACATGACACCGACCACCATGTTTCCTCCTGGCCTAATATCCATTGCCGTCGCACAGCCGGCAAATGACGCGATGGATTCAACACCTGGAGCCTCACCTTTACCTTTCTTCATTATCTCACCGTCGGCGGCAGTTTTGGTCCGCAGGTGCTCAATCTTCCCACAGTATCCGACGAAGAAACCCGGCACCGGACCAAAGGAATCACTCCAGAAAACTGACGTGCTGACTCCATCGAGAATCCAGAACGGTGGTGCCGTTCTAATCTTATGGTCTCCAAATGTACCCTCGTAAGGAAAACCATAGTGCTCTCCCTCACTGATTCGAACGAGTTCCTCGGCTCTCCAGCCACGACGGGTTGTTCCGTCATTATCGACACCATACATCTCCCCTCGTGGGGTAAAGGTAAAACCATAGACGTTACGTAAACCGCGGGCGAAAATCTTCAAGGCACCGGATTCCGGATCTATCTGAAGCATGGTACCCAAATACTCTTTCCCCGGATGGGCAAGACTTTCCATAAACGCATCGGAACGCTTTAACTGATCGACATGCCCAACTGACAGATAGAGCATTCCATCCGGACCCAGATGCATCTGATTTAACGCGTGCATAGAGTTTGCCACAGGCAACCAATCTACCAGCACTCTCATGTTCGACAGACTGCGATCGGCCTCTATGTCATACGCGAGGATTCTTCCCCGCGAGTCTCGCAGCAGTCTCTTCTCAAATTCCAGACGAGGCTCATTTGGGTCGTCACTCTCTTTACACATTGGGAATGGAGACTTGCACGGTAGTGGCCCCAACTCGGCCACATACAGTGTATCACCCTTCACAGCAATCCCCCGGGGCGACTGCAGGTCATCCACCACTTCGACTATCGTAAGTTCGCCTTCTGCATCCGAGGGAATTTCAAAAGCGGCAACGGTGCCCGGTCCACCGGTGAGATATCCTCGACGCTCATCAACAAATGCAAAGTCCAGAGGTCCGATGAATGGAAGTTTATACATTCCCGCAACCACGAAAGAAGGATCCTGCAATCCCACACCGGAACGCGGCTCATGTGCATGCTCCGTAGTCGCTGATTTCAATGAAACCGGGACCCACAGGAAGCACAATGCCAGAATACAACGAAGGGAGTCTGCCGGGGACACCACACTCGCGCTTCTTTGCGGAAAGCTCTGAATAAGTCGCTCCGCAATGAATACAATAAGCCCACCGATACCAAGCCCCAGCAGAGTAGATACAACAGCGGGCAAAATATTTTTTGATGCTGAGAGCACCTCGCCCGAAAGAAGAAAGGATCGTCCCAATAAAAGAGAACCGCCGAGAAAAGCAGAGATCAAAACACCCCTGACGCGGAGTCCGCGGCGCTGAGAAGAGCCTGCGAGTAGCAAAAAAGAAATCGCGACCCCGAGGAGAGTGGCCAATAGCAGCAGTCGTATATCAAGCATCGCCATTTCCAGACTTATAGGATTCTACGCAGGTTGCTCAAACAGCAACTCAATAACCCAAGTATAGTTCTTGTTTCTCCGACGGCAATCATTTTCACAAATCACCAGAGGCGCTGCAGATTACAGGCTCATTCTCAGGACAAGATAGCTGCTCAGACCATTTCCGGGACTACCCAGAGAGTAGTATAACTTTTTGTTGAAGAGATTGTTTACCCCCGCCTCGACAGCAATATTTTCGGAAATCCTCTGCCTTACGCCAAGGGCGAGGAGCAGATGTGAGCCGAGCAACTGCTCTCCCGTGGCGACACTTGAATCCCTTCGTGAGCCGAGAAAAACGCCTGAAAGAAACCCCTCTGTAGTCTCGCCGAAACGCTTCTCTACGCGTAGCAGCCCGGTCTTGTGTGGTCGTAACAGCAGACGTTTACCAATATTCCGGTCTCTCGTATCAGTATAACTAAGGGCGAGCGTAAGCCGAGCTTCTCTCGGCAATGCAACATCTGCTTTGAGCTCAACACCATCTGAGCGAACGGCGCTTCTGCTAACGAGCATCGGCGGAGGACCGGGCTCGAAATCAACGAGATTCTTATAGTCAACTCTAAATACTGCGATCTCTACTGCGATTCCTTCCTCATATTCGTAACGTGTCCGAAACTCGTTTGTTACACTCTCTTCCTGCTCTAAGTCCCTGTTGCCGACAATCGGGTTAAACAAAGCGTAGAAGCTTGGCTGCTTCGATGCCTTGCTCCTTGTCAGCGCAAAGTCCAGAGAAGGCAGGATGTCCAAAAGCTCTATTGAAGCCAGATACAGGGACTCGGCGCCTCCGCCAAAACGCCGCTGCGCACCGATTTCGCCGACGAGAGAAAGGACGTCAAATACTCGAAACCTGTTACCG
>JAUIMJ010000066.1 GCA_030433295.1 bacterium
TCCTTCAGGAGAGCATTACCGTTTGTTCCTCTAGTGGACATGAAAGCCTCCACCGAGAAACGCAAGAGATATGAAAGAAGCAACGACCGTGGCAAAGCCTGCGACCGACAACCAGGCTGCCCGACTACCGCGCAATCCCCTCAAGAGACGCGCGGCCACAAGCACTGCGTACATCATGAGTGTCACGGCAGACCAGAAGACCCGTGCGCCCCCATCAAGGAATGGAACACCTTCGACCATCGCCACGACAAATCCGGTACCTACACCCACGAGCATACAAACGAAGCCAAAGGCAAGAAACCTGGAGTTGAGGTAATCCAGAGTCGCTAAGGAGGGCAGTCTTCTCTGAATCGGGTAAAAGCGTTTTCGCTTTAGGAGCGCTTCCTGAACGATCAGCGCCAGGCTGACGGCAAAGGCAAAGACAAAGGCAACATGCCCGATTATCGTTAAACCTATGTGAAACCAGAGCAGAGCATTTGATTCGAGTTCGGCGGTTCCGGGCCTCTCGAGGTGAAACAAGACACCGGACAGAGTGAGGAGACCCAGCGCAAGTGGAGCTACTACAACCCCGAGAACCGAGACCCGAATACGACGCTCAATCAGCAAAAAACTGGCGACGAGCAAAAGGCTGATTAAGCCAAGCGAATCGGGCAGGCTGGGAACGGAACCTATTGACGGCTCGGGCCTCAGACTACGCATAAACAAAAATCCGAGACAGGCCGCATGAAGCACAAAGCCAGCGACGAGCGTATTCCGGGGAAGCCGAAATGAATCGGAACGTGAGTCCCCCACTGAAAACGTAGAGAAAAGATTCACCGTGTAGAGGATCATCGCCGCCGAATAGAGCAGCATCATTGCGATGGGAACGATGTGAAGGAGAGTGGTCATCCGGCCCGACAATACCTGGTGGCGTATGCGCAAATAAATCAGCGTATGCGCAACTTCTGACCAGGGTATATTGAGCTCTTAAGACCCGGATTGAGGCTGCGCAAGGTTCCGACTGTAGTGCCATATTTCCTGGCAATGGCGCTTAAAGTATCCCCTCTTTGGACTTGATGCAAAGGTGCGGTATTTGCACCAGAGGCCTCGCCTCCGCCTGGTATCCTAAGTAGCTGCCCAATCTTGATAAATTTCGGGTCCTTAATGCCATTTTCAGCCATCATAGCCTTCAAAGAGACCCCAAATTTACGCGCTATGCCGCCAAGGTTGTCGCCCGCCTGCACCCGGTATTCGGAGGCACTCGCGCCGCGGCTGCCGGCAGCGCTACTTGCTACCCGAGCTCCGGGAATCGACAGTTTCTGACCGACTCTGAGGAATGAAGCATTCTTTATCCCGTTACTCGCTTTCAGCGCGGCCTGCGAAACTCCAAACCGCGAGGCAATACCGCCGAGCGTGTCCCCGGCCGCAACCTCATAGACCCTTGTTACGGTTCTCGGCATATCACCACGAAGGCTTTTTGCTTTCGACTTCTTATTCGAGGACTTCTTCCGGGAAGCTGAAGAACCGTATCCGGGCAGAATAAGTTTTTGCCCGATTCGTATGCGACTTGGGTTCTTTATTCGATTGGCAGAGAGAATATCAGACTGACGCAGCTTAAATCTTCGAGCGATTGCACCAAGCGTGTCCCCTCGCTTCACCCGATAGCTACCTCCGTATTCAGAAGCCTTCCCCCGCGAAAGGAAGGAGCTGCCTTCGGCAAGCTCCAGCATCTTACTCCCCGACATTTTCGCAAGCAGCACAGACCCCTTCCCCGAAGGAACTTTCAGAAGCAATCCTTTGGGCAAACGCACACGGTTTTTTAGTATGGGACTTCGCAATCCTTTATTCAGCCTTTCGATATCGGATCGCGGGATTGCAAGCATACTTTCAAGTTGTCTGATGTATAATGCTCGGCTCAATCGAACCTCATCAAAGAGAACGGGCTTATCACGAACGATGCCGGGGAAATACCGCTCAGCATTTTGCTCCACTTCAACGGCTGCAAGCAACTCCACATAGAAATTACTCGAGGCAAAGCCAAAGCGCTTACCGTCATACTTATGGACAATCGTATTTAAATCCTTGGAGCCGACCTTCTTTACCGCTCGCATCACTCCCGCCAGACCATGATTGTAGGAGGTAACCGCGAGGGGCCATGAGTTCAGCTTCTGATAGGAATTCTTGAGATACTTGGCGGCTGCTCTCGTCGCTATAATCGGGTCTCTGCGCTCATCAATTGAGTAGTTTACCCGCATATACCGACGCCCGGTTCCTTTCATGAACTGCCATATCCCGGCGGCGCCGACGGAACTATAGGCGTCGTAATTGAAGGACGATTCGATGAGAGGCAAACGTCCGAGTGCCAGCGGTAGTCCTTCCGCAGCAAATATTTTTTCGATAGCGTAGAGATACCTCCCCGAGCGGACCAGACCATCTCGAAAGCGCTCCTTGATACCTCG
This sequence comes from bacterium, assembly GCA_030433295.1. GTDB lineage: Bacteria > Bdellovibrionota_C > UBA2361 > SZUA-149 > SZUA-149 > JAUIMJ01. The sequence continues at coordinate 2,439 of JAUIMJ010000066.1, forward strand.
TTGATAGCGAAGGTTCTTCTTCTCTAGAGCAACTTTGAAATGCCTACGAGAATCTCCAAGAACAGTGCCAAACAGCTTTAGCAAACGCTGTTCGAAGGGATTCCGAGGCGCATTGGAAGACTTACTGAGGTGAAGCAGAGACGCTCGTATTCGCCTGGACTCATTTTCCACCGCTTTTTCACGAGCACGCATCTGGGCTCGGCCCTTTAGCTTTTCGTTATACTCTGAAAAATCGAGCACCGAATAAATGATCTCGGGATAGTCACGGTGATGAAAAACCCGGTGATTATCACCGTATTTAGTGAATATTTTACGCCAGAAGTCGATACGCCCCTCAAGCCCTTTTGGCACCGGCAAACTGCGAGAGCTTCTGACGAAGGATTGTCCGGTATAGACAGGCGCGCCCCGGCTCTCTGTCTGCCCGAAGGCCGAAAAGGGGCAAAGGATCAGCGTCAGGCAACACACGGCAAACAGAAACGGGACGCATCCCGCTCGCAATACTCTTTCTGCTGCTGAGTGAGTCTTCATTACCAACATCTCGCGGAGTTTTTTCACTGTCTGCAATATCATCGGAGAACGTCTTTTAGAAAAATTCTACTGCTAATTGTTAACATCGATCAGATGTTTCATAAAAGCATTCTCGATCTGCATGGAACGTTTTTTACTGGCCGACCCATTTATTAGTATCGCGTACGCCACACGCTCGCCATCTCTCGTTTCCGCGTATCCCGCCAGAGATGAGACCCCGGTCAGGGTTCCGGTTTTGCCCCAGACTCCTTTGGCTCGCCGTAGTTCCTCAAGATAGGTCTGTCCTCGTCCCGCAGCTCCCTCCATTTCCTTCAGTAGCCTGCGCTTCACCAGGGTACCGCTCTCACTGAATCTGCTCAGAGACCCGATGAGCATAGGTGACATTGAAAAATCCTGATAACCGGCAACCAGCACATCGACCAGCTGCTTGGCAGTAAGACTGTTCCCCCTGCTCAGTCCTGAGCCGTCATTGATGGAGAACTCCTTCTTGTCGTAGCCAAGGCCCTCAAGCACGGCTGCGACGCGAGATAACCCCAGGTCCTTCCTGAAGAAACCCACGCTATCCTGCCCCAGCGCATAGACCACCTGACCGGCAATAAAATTGCTGCTGTAGTGGTTCAGGTCCACGAGAATCTCCTTCAGCGCCTTGGACTCATGAACGAATAGCAGCTTCGCGCTCCCCGGTGTCTCACCAAGAAGAAGCTGTCCCCGAACCTGAATCCCGGCTTTCAGCATGTAGTCCTTTAGTACCGTAGCAAAATAATGCGCAGGGCTGGGCACACTCTGGTAGTACTCGAGCATGTCGGAGCGACGTCCGATGCGCCCCTTCACTCGTATGCTAAGGCCGGGCTCCGGGAGAAGGCGGAAAGAACCGACTTTTTTTGTCAGCTCATCGGGATTGAATGCAGAACTTGGCGGGGATTGCACGAGAGAGATACTGTTTCCGGTCTCTCGCAAGGTCTTACTGGAATTTTTTAGCTCTGCCTGCAATCCGGTAGTAAGAGAAACAAACGCCGGACCTCCACTGACATTCGGCGCAACTCGGACTCTATAGCAATTGTGATTAAATGACAGCGCACTCTGGCCTGCCTGATACGGTCGAGGGCCGCTGGGCCGCGGAGGGTCTATGAAGAGACTATCGTCGACGACGATATTTTCGACCTCACGAATACCGTGACCACGCAGTTTCTCAACAATCCCAAACAATTGATCCTCTATTAGACTCGGGTCACCGTAGCCGCGGACATAGATATTACCGGCGGACCAGCTTCGGGTCGCATCAGGCCGTAGTCCGGCGGTCGTGTTGAGCCTCGAAGAGACATCTGACGCGAGAGAATCGACAAAAAACTCCGTGGGGAATCGATACTCCGAGCCAAGAAAACCGAGAGCCGCCACCGAGGTAATCAATTTCATCACCGAAGCGGGAACAAGCCGGGTTTTGGAATCATAGGAGTAGACCTCCTGACCGGAGTCAGCCAGGGAAACCTGGATCCCGATCTGAAAGGTGGGACTTTCCTTGGCCACGACCTCCTCTACGTATTTGCGAAGCGTTCCGGGAAGCAGAGGATCCAGGGCATACGACTGCTCAGCAGTGAGGAGCAAAAGCGAAAGCAGCCCCAGGGTTCTGCATACCAATTTGAAGCGAAGGAGCATTTAAGAGTAAGACTGTGGGTTATTAACGCTTAAGAGTTTACAGATACTATCATTATCCGCTGAAAGTCTGACAATGTCAGCTCAGCTCTTATTCAGCTTTTCGTGAGGTTTTGTTCTACCCCGTCTGTGGCACCTCGTCGATACGCTTGTTTATCCACTGCCGCAGAGGAGAGAAGGTTTAAACGAGCCCCATGACCCAGGCATTTTTATGAACGTGAGGCGAAAAAACACTTTTCTGCGCGAGGATACGTCCGCGCGGAAGAAGAAAGGCTGCTCCAGAGCCATGGCGCTCTTCAGTCATTTGTTGTTTGATGGAAAGTCGTAGACTACCGCTGTCATTACTATCGTGGTTTTGGACGCCGGCAGAATTCGATGAGAGTAATGAATACTGGAGAGATATAGCGCATGAACTCAGCAAAAGCATTTGTCGTATTAAGCACCGCGGCAAACCAGACTCAGGCTGAGGAGCTGGGGCAGGCACTTGTAGAAAAGAGACTCGCCGCCTGTGTCTCGCTTCTTCCCGGTATTCAAAGTGTATACCGCTGGCAGGGCAAAATTGAGCGATCTTCGGAAGTTCTGATGATTGCAAAAACGACAGAGGATCTCGTACAGGAGCTCACTACAGAGCTTGCACGCCTACATCCCTATGAAACGCCTGAGATTCTTGCCCTGCCCGTCGAGAATGGTTTTCAGCCTTACCTCTCGTGGATTGCTGAGGTAACGTCTAAAACCGAAGATCCGCTTGTGTAAAGCCGAGGCTTGTAGAAAACCCGGTTTGGAGGGGGAGCATTATGAAGCGAAGAACATTTCTTGCGGGGGCGGGCGTCGCCACCGGACTTGGGCTGAGCACGCCGGCGTATGCACAGAAACGCTATCGCTGGAAGCTCGTCAGTACCTGGACACCGAACCTGCCCATTCTGCAAGATGCCGCTGTACTTTTTGCCGATCGAGTTGAGAAGGCCTCCGGGAAGAGACTCCGAATAAAAGTGTTTGGCGCTGGTGAACTCATTCCGGCGCTTGGCGTGTTTGACGCCGTATCTTCCGGCTCTATTGAGATGGGAGTCTCCTCACCCTACTACTGGGCGGGCAAAGCAGCAGCAGCTCCGCTTTTTGCCACACGCCCGTTCGGGCTGCCCGCTCAGCAGCATCGAGCCTGGATACGAGCCGACGGGATCAAACTCTGGCGTTCCCTGTACGCCGATTTCAATCTTGTTCCCTTCCCTTTCGGAGACACGGGCCCGCAGATGGCCGGATGGTTCAACAAGGAAATTCGAACTACTGCAGACCTTAAAGGGCTCAAGATGCGAATCCCCGGTATCGCCGCGCAGGTGATGGCTGAGGCCGGTTCTAACGTCGTTCTCATGCCGGGTGGAGAGATCTACACCGCACTCGAGCGAAACACCATTGATGCCACGGAATGGGTAAGCCCGTTCCTTGATGAGCGAATGGGCCTTTACCGGGCTGCAAAATACTATTACTCACCGGGTTGGCATGAACCCTGCTCCACGCTTGAACTCATGATAAACAAAGCAAAGTGGGAAAAACTGCCAAACGACCTGAGAGCAATCGTGGAATCGGTGGCCAGAGAAGTGGATGCCTGGACTCTTGCACGATTTGAACAGGAGAATGGTCCCGCGCTTGCGCGGCTTCTTGAAAAGCACAAGGTCGAATTGCGTTCCCTGCCGGCACCAGTCCTGAAGAAACTCATGCAGATCACTAAAGACGTTATCGCCGGCATGGCAGCTTCTGACCCCATGGCGAAAAAAGTTGAAACATCGTATTCGAGGTTTCGCGCCTCAGCGCGGGCCTGGTCTGATATCGGAGAGTATGCCATGGCCCAGGCCCTTCGCCTGAAGTAACTCAGGACCCTGAACTGACCTCTCTGCAGTCACTATTGGCGAAAGTACTCCGGAATCGCGGTTACCAGTTCCGGGTACAGAACGATGAGGGCAATAACCACGGCCTGTAGCACGACGAAGGGAATGATACCGCGGTAAATGTCAGCACTGGACACGCCCTCGGGAGCAACCCCTTTCAGGTAAAACAGTGAAAAGCCAAAAGGCGGGGTAATAAAGGACATCTGCAAATTGACCGCAATGAGAACACTGAACCAGAGCGGATCATACCCAAACTCCGAAACCAGGGGAGAGAGTATGGGGACGACGATAAACACGATTTCAATGAAATCTAAAAAACAACCCAGGATAAACAGCAGTATCATCACGCTGATCAGAAAACCGGTAGGTCCGTAACTCAGTCCCTGCACAAGGTTTCTTATTGCGTCATCTCCACTCAGACCACGAAACACCAGACCGAAGGCCTGAGCGCCCATCAAAATCATAAATACCATACTGCTCAGACTGAGCGTGCGCTCTGAAACTTCGGAGAGAATCTTCAGGCTAAACTTTCTAAAGCACAGCGCTAACACACAAGCACCACCCGCCCCGATTGCTGCGGCTTCAGTTGGAGAAGCAATGCCAAAAAATATCGAGCCAAGCACCAGGAGAATGAGTACACCAGGCGGCGCAAGCGCCTTGAAGGCGGACCAGACGATATCCCGATACGCCACATCATCAGCATGCGCATAGCCGGTATTAGGTTTGGTACGCGCGCAGTAGATCACGGCAAAAGCCAGATAGGCCAGTACCAGCACCAGCCCCGGACCCACCGCGGCCATGAACAAATCACCGACCGAAACTCCCATAATATCGCCGAGCAGTATTAGAACGATACTCGGCGGAATTATCTGTCCCAGCGTACCCGAAGAGCAAATCACCCCTGAGGAAAACGAAGGGGTATACCCCTGCCGGAGCATGATAGGAAGCGAGATAAGCCCCATGGTGACTACGCTGGCCCCGACAATCCCCGTGGACGCCGCAAGCAGGGCCCCTGACAAGACAACGGAAATTGCAAGCCCCGAACGCAGACCGCCGAACAGGGTCGACATAGCTACCAGCAAACGCTCGGCGATGCCGGAACGCTCGAGCATGACTCCCATAAAAATAAACAGCGGAACGGCAAGCAGGGTACTGTTGTTCATAACCCCGTACATACGCGGCGGAAGCAGGTTAAAAAACTGCATATCGAGGCCGATGTATCCATAAAACAGGGCAACACCCGCAAGCGTGAATGCCACCGGATAGCCGAACATCAGCAGACAAAAGAGCGCACACACCATCGCAAGCGCGAGATACTCTTCGTTCAGATAAAATCCGAATAGCTCGCCGTTCATCCGATACCCCCACTCTCAGGGGATTCAGACATCGACAGCTCTGCCTCGACCTGCGGCTGTCCCCCACCGGAGCCCTCGCCTGAAGAAGAAAAAAGAAAACGTAGATTGCGCCCAAGGACCGCAAGTCCCTGCAGACCGAGAAGCAGGAAGCCACCAAGAATCAGACCCTTCACCAGGAAACGATATGGCAGACCACCCGGATCGGATGAACGCTCAAGGATCTCATATGAGCGCTCGACAAAAGGCACCGCAGCCCAGATAACCACGGCGGTAAACGGAAGCAGTGCAAAAAGAGTTCCGAAGATATCGACAAACGCTTTTCGACGTGCGGAGAAACCCGCGTAAAAGATGTCTACCCGGACGTGCTCGTCACGAGCATAGGTATAGCCCCCGCCGAGGAGGAACAGCGCGGCAAAAATATGCCACTCCAGTTCCTGAGTGGCTACCGAACCACTTTGAAAGAGATAGCGCAGCATGACATCGTACACGGTAAGCAGCACGAGCATGAAGCTAAGATAGCGAACCAGTTTTCCACACAGGAGATTAATGCGCTCACCAAGGAACACGCCGATGACAACATACGCGATTACAAGAAGTGTTGTACCCACGGACAATTCTTTCTATCTCTGGAAAATCCGGCCAAAGCAAAAGACTCACACGGGGCAGCGAGAGCGTCAAGAAAAGAGGGTATGTAGCTGGTATACCCCGAGCCGGGCATACCAGCTCATGAGCAGATCCATGCAGCTACTTTCGAGATCCCCTCTGTCTCGCATCGACATCGACAACGACAGGAACATTACCGAGCACTGACTTCTCGCGATCCTCAAAGGGCTGAGGTGCCTGACTCACGGGAACAGGCCCCTTGGTTGACCAGACTTTCAGGCGCTGTCCCGTGGGCGTGACCACTTCTTCTCCGGGAAGATAGTGCTTATCTTTGCCGTAGTTTGCGCTGCTGACGTCTGCCGGTCTTGAAGTACTACCCGAGTCGCGCTCAGCTCGCGGAGCCTCGCTTCCCGTCCCTCGATCATAACCATCGGCAAGCGATGGAGAACTGAACACCAGACTCAGGACAAGCAAGCAGACAAGTCTTTGGCGAGCAAGCACCCGGGGAAGCGGCAAGATACCAGCTAAGCCTGATCCAAATAGTGTAACCTGATGTCGCTTTTTCGACACACGTCCTGCGTTCATGGCACTTCCTCCTTCGTGCGTTACGTTTAAAAAGACTCTAGCACGTATTCGAATCTTTTTTCCTCGGATATCCTGAATACGTGCAAAGCATATGCCAATCAACGGGGCAGACGCCGAGCAGAATTCCACTGCACGCGATCCAGGACTTCATCTTTGAGGAATGAGATTAAAAACAAGGGCTCTTGTAGCTGCTCTGAAAAGAGCAGCTACAAGCCCAAAAACGACATTCTCAGGATCAGCCAAGACCGGGAATGAAGCCCGTCTCCAGGAAATGCCTGTGGGCGGCCTGATACTCCTGCCAGGAAGCGGTCGTCATGCAAACGACGACCCCGGGCAGGTCGAAATCAGTTTTCCGACCGAGACCGGGATGCTCCTGGATAAGCGTCGCCGGCGTGGCAGCGTTCATCTGCTCATTGAACATACGGTAGATATTGACGCCGCGGAAATCCGGAATGGAGAAGACGATGCTGTCAGTCCGGGTCGCAAGGTGGTGACCCGTCATAGTCACCACCCAGTCGGCCTCCAGAGAACTCGCCTCGTCGACCACATCCTCGCGTTGTTGTTGCGCACTTGCCGCGGTGCTCATCGGAATCGCCTTAAACGGAGCTTCGACATGGGGCAGACCCGGGCGGTCAAAGGCAATGTGGATTTCAAAATCCCCTGCTTCAAACGCATTCGAAAGCAGTTGCTCAACCGTCGGGTTAGGCGAAGTTCCGGCAAGGGCAAAAGCCGCGACATCCGCTCCCATGAAGTCTGCGATTGCTGTATTGAGGCGTTCAACCTCCGCTTCCACCTGCATCTGCGAGCCATCGCCGGGATCAATGTCCAACGTCGGCGGCAGGGAATCAGCAGGCACGAGCGACCTCAGCATTTCTGCTTCCAGACGGCGATATTTGCCCCCACGAATTTCATCGAAGGGAACCATCAATGAAGACGACGGCCGCATCTCCGGGGTCCAGTGCTTGGCCCAGGTACGCCAGGCGTCGACCATGCTCGGTGCTCGAGCAAAGTCCATGCGGGTTTTTCGTCCACGGTTTTCGAGCCAGTGCCCGAGCGTGAACAAACCTGCCAGTTCGCCCATTGCGGGCACACTCGGGGCGATCAGAAACGTCGCGCCTCTCACCTCCTCGCGATGCACCACGAGATCATCAAGGGCGCCGTTCAACACTCGCCAAAACTCAGTACGATTCATAGGACTACCTCATCCTTTCAAGAAACTGTGAGGGGAAAACAGGAGAAGAATTGAGAAAGAGGTCCTACGGTGAAACCTTCCAATCTCATTCCTGAGCTGAAGAATTCAACTCAGGAATGGGGGGTGCACTACTCAATTGGTGTTTCGAAATGCGAAAAGGAGCGGATGTGCGGATTTACTCATAAATACGATAAGAAGTCGAACGTCCCGAACACCACTGTGGACAACACCCTGAGAATTACCGGATGGCAGAAAAAGAATGTAATATCGTGAGCTACTTAGTATTTCATGATATGAAACAGCATCACGCGCAGGCTTTCCTATACCCGGAGAGCAGCAGCAAGGTTCGATGTTCGCAGAAGTAGTAAATACGGTCTAACATGTCTTCATTTCGCCTGGTCATTTTGATTTCGGGACGCGGGTCCAACATGCGCGCCATCGTCGAGCGGTTCGGCAGCGCCACAGAAGAGCACGCGGGCACGCACGTCGCCGCAGTCATCAGTGACAAAGCTGAGGCAGAGGGAATTTCCTTCGCCGAATCGCAGGGCATAGAGACGCGCGTCGTCCAGAGAAGCAAAGGGAAAGAAGGAAGACTTCGCTTCACTGAGGATCTGATTAAGGCGGTCGATTCCTATTCACCGGATCTGCTTGTCCTTGCAGGCTTCATGCAGGTATTGCAGCCGGAGTTCATTCGTCACTTCGAGCGGCGAATTATCAACATCCATCCCTCACTGCTTCCCGCATTTAAAGGTTTACACGTGCATCAGCGTGCAATCGACTCCGGGGCAAAGTTTTCCGGTTGCACCGTTCACTACGTCAACGAGGAAGTCGACTCCGGAGAAATCCTGGGTCAGGCGGTCGTGCCGATTCACCATGGAGATTCGGCAGAAACACTGGCGTCGCGAATCCTAAAACAGGAACATAAGCTTTTCCCCCGGGTAATTCATGAAATAGCCCGTGGCAACATCTCCTGGAAAAAACTTTCTGACGGCACCTATGCCTTATCGCAAAGCAGTGCCCTTTTTCTTTCAGAAGACAGAGCTCTGATAAGTTGTGTATCGGAGGCAAGGGCAAACGAATAAGCAAGCACGTAGCAAAGGCTCAACGCAGGGAGGAACGAACAATGGCTAGACTCATTTTTTTCGGTCACGCGACGACTCTGATTGAGACCGATTCCGGGAAGCGCATCATGATTGATCCTTTTCTCGAGGAGAATCCACTCTGCCCCGACAACCTGCAAAATCCCAGCCCACTGGATATTATTTGTCTCACTCACGGACACTACGATCACGTAAGCTCCCTGCTACCGCTCGCCGAGCAGAGCGATGCCGAAATCTGCGCAACCTATGAACTTTGCTCTCTGCTTACCGTAGATGGTATTGCCGAAGATCGCCTCCAGAGAATGAATAAAGGGGGCTCTATAGACATCGATGAGATTCGAATTTCTCTGGTCCAGGCAATGCACTCGAACTCGTATCAGTGCTCAGATGGCAGCACACACTACGCCGGGGAAGCCTGTGGTGTAGTTATAGAACTTGAGTCCGGCGAAGCGATTTATCATGCAGGAGACACCTGTCTGTTCTCTGATATGCGACTCATTGCGGAAAAATTCTCCCCTCGCATAGCCCTGCTACCTATCGGTGACCGTTTCACGATGGGCCCGGATGATGCCGCACAGGCTGTCGACATACTCAAACCCGAAATCGTTATCCCGATTCATCACAGTACCTTCCCCGCTCTGACGGGAACGCCCGAAGAGTTTGAACGGCTTTGCGAAGGGAGCGAAAGTTCGGTAGTGACGCTTGCACCCGGAGAGTACTTTGATTTTTAGAGTAAGTAGCGCCCGGGCGCAGAGCCTGTCGCAAAAAAATGAGCGGGGTGGAAGGAACTGATGAACCGAATCAGGGTCGTCGTTGAAAATCCATTGCCCGCTGTCAAAAAGGTTTAATTGTCATTCATGGCAGGCAACGAGTGCCTACCCCAAAGACTCGCGATGGGGCGCACGCGAAGCGGCAAAAGAGCGAGGCGTCTCCGAGATGAACAGGGCGGTCAGCACCTCGCCAAACGGACCCTCATACTCAGTGTCATCTCCCGCGAAGTGGCAACTATATTCGCGAAGTGAGCCCCAACCGGCATGCCCCGCAACGGAAAGCATGAAATCGAGGCACTCTCGCTCCGTGAAACTCTCAAGGGTGATCTTCAGGGAGCCCGCCTGCATATCAGATCCCGGCGGGTATGCGCCCTGGGACCGAAAGTAAATGCAAAGACGCGGTTGCGGCTGAGACTCGGCATTTTCTTTGACGAGCTGAACACCAAGGAGGTTTGTCGCGCCGCGAAGCTGAGACAAATTCCAGACATCCTCTCGCCAGGTCACCTTGCTGACGCCGTCAACATCATCCCCGATTTCGCCATCCCCGATTTCACCGGATAGCTTCTCTCGCATAAAGCGATACGCCTCATCCACACTCTCGAGGAATTTCTCGACCAGCTGAATCCCAAGACAGGGATCGCTGCCCAAAAAGGGAAACTGCTGCTGAGCACCCGCAAGGAGATTGTCCGCGCGAGCACAGTGTTTCAACTTGCGATGCCAGGTGGCACCACCGGAATCAATAGTTACGCTAAAACCCATTTGAACCATCCTTCCTTCCAAACGAAAAAAAGTGATGAGCGCAAAAAACAAATGTTCCTCACACTCCCGATCCGAAGTTTTCGGAACGAGAGCGCAAAAGGTCGATTCCCGAACTATGAAACAGCGCGCGTTTCGCTCTGTTCCTTACACAATGAGCTGGCTTTTAATTTAGCTTTGCGCGGGGACCGCATATCTCTGAGCAGAAAAAGCCCGAGCACCCAGAGAATTTTACTTCCCGCTTTAAGCGCGCCACTAAAAGATTGAGATATTTTAGATTTCCCGGAGTGCCTTTCTCGATAGCGCACAGGAACTTCCATGCAGCGCAGACCATCCCTCGCCGCTTTCCACTGCATTTCCAGGGTCCAGCCCCAGGTTTTATCCTGCATGTCGATCCACTCAAGCGCTTCCCAGGTAATCGCACGAAAGGGCCCCATATCACTGAAGCGCACCCCGTGACGCAGGCGGAGCACAAACATGGCAAAGGCATTCCCGAGGCGTGCTACCGGCGGAACCGCTTTTTTGTGCTCCTTAAGAGCAAGGCGTGAACCTACGACAAAGTCTGCCGCCTCTTCCAGCAGGGGAGCAAGGATGGCAGGCATGTCCTCCGGATAGTCGCTGTAATCACCATCAATGAAGACGACAATATCAGAGGCGACCATGCCACCGGTGGCACGCAAATAGTCGATCCCTTTCAGACAGGCAGAGCCATAACCACGGTTTGCTTCATACACCACGGTGGCACCCGCGCGCCGAGCACGCTCGGCAGTAGCATCGTCGCTGGCATTATCAGCAACAATCACCTCCTGAAAAACACAGGTAGAATTGGGTAGGGAGGACAATACCAGAGGAAGACAGGACTCCTCGTTGTATGCCGGTATAATCACATACAGTCTTCGATCAGCCATGCGGATCTTCCTTACTGAGGAGCACCACTGCGCTGGCAGCTATCCCCTCTTCCCGACCTTCAAATCCAAGACGCTCTGTGGTCGTGGCCTTTACGCTGATACGCTCTACCGACAGATCGAGGGTTTCGGCAATAGAGGTGCGGATTTTGTCGATATAGGGCCGCAGTTTTGGCGCCTGGGCAATGACGGTGCAGTCCGCGTTTTCAAGCGCCCAGCCCTCGCTGCGCACCTTTTCCCACACCACCCTGAGAAGTTCAGTGCTATCGGCATCGCGAAAGGCCTCATCAGTGTCGGGAAACCAGGAGCCGATATCCCCCCAGGCCAGGGCCCCCAGAACAGCGTCGGTCAGGGCGTGTAGCAGAACATCCGCATCTGAATGTCCGGCGAGACCACGGGCATGGGGGATTTCCACCCCGCCAAGGCAAAGACGTCGACCCTGCGCGAAGGCGTGCACATCATACCCCTGTCCGATTCTCAGCATATCCCCTTTCGAATTAAACGCATCTCACGGTCTCTCGTCCGCTGAGATGTCACGCCCTGACGCGACGGCATCAGCATTCTGCTCTTCCTCGAAGCCATAGACATCGAGGTGATTCGTTATCATCGTCATCGCAATAAAGCGCGCCACAAAATCTCTGGTTTCTCGCTTTACGAAACCGCACTCCTTCAACGCAAAGAAATCATTTGTTCCGCAGGCCTTTATACTACGCCGAATCGTTCCAGGGCCGGCGTTATAGGAGGCGATGGCAAGAAGCCAGTCATCAAACTGTCCATGAAGACGCTTGAGGTAACGAGCGGCAGCACGGGTGGATTTCTCCGGGTCCTTACGCTCATCAGTCCAGATCCCTACCGTAAGTCCGAATTTTCGAGCCGTTCTTTTCATGAACTGCCACATACCCACCGCACCTTTGCCGCTGCGCGCGTCAGGAATATAACGGCTCTCGATGAAGGCCAGATTTGATAAATCTTCGGGCAGTTCATATTCCCGCATAATTCTCTGAATCATGCCCAGGTATTCCCGGCGTCTCTTGAGGCCGTCAACGACAAAGGGCCGCCTTTTGGAAGTATACAGGCGCAACTGCATGCGCACCTCCGGCGTGTCTCTGAGCCGAATTTGTGGGTCATCAGCCGAGCGAACGATGAGCGGTGCGCTCGACGTGGATAGCGCCGCGCGACGATGCAGGGCTGGTTCAATCTCCCGAGGCCTGCTTGAACATGCGCTGCCGAACAACAGGAGCAGCAATAAAAGGAAACAGGGAAAACTACGGCGCACGAAATCCTCGTTCTCTACTGATACGCAATACACACAGCGAAATAAGTTGAACAATTACAACGAGTTTCGCAACTCCGACAAATAGATACATGATACTACCCTAGATTTCATGCAGCTCAAAACGCTCGGCAAGCCTGCCATGATACCCGGCGGTCTAACCATCTAAATCTTTCCAAATAATTTATCTTGTTAAGCCACCCATCAGGCCGTAAAATTACCGCTGAATACGGACTGTTAAGCAATGAACTTCCAAGCAATAAGGTCGAAATGAAGAAGCCAACCACGGTGCGCAGTAGTACTTCCCTGCTGAAATTCTCTCTGGCGTTTGCCTGTATTCTGGGTCTGAGCGCCTGTAGCTCCAGCAAGCTTCCCGCGGCGCCTGAGCTTTTGAGCTCTCTGCGACAGGACTCTAGCTATCTCAGCTCGGGTACAATCATCCTGAGTCGGCAGATGCCGAAGGTGAATACCCAGAGCGACACGCTGCTTTCGCATGCCGGGGGCAGCTCCTCGGACACCGCTTCGAGCTGGCAGAAAAACTCGCTGGCTGATATCGCCCCTAAGACCTTCGCGCCGCTCATTGGCTATTTCCCGCCGGTGCAGGGCTACGTTCCCGCAGATAACGAAACCTGGCTGGAAGTCGACAGAGACTCCAAAAAACTTACTCTGTTTAAAGGAAAGAACCCACTCAAGGTGTTTGCTGCAGAAGGGAACATCAACATAGGGCCCGGCGATTTCTATCTGCAGCACAAACAGAAAGAACCCCTCTGGTACGCCCCTGATGAGTATTTCGAGAACCGAAAACTCGCGACCCCGCGACCCGGTGATCGTTTGCGGTATCGACGCGGAGCCCTCGGGCGTTACGCGCTTTATCCGACAACGACGTTTCCGATTCACTGTGGTGCCGTCTGGTCCCCCGACGTAGGCGGGCTCCGGGTTTCATCAAGTGACCTGGCTTCGATTTACTACATGCTGCCGCTCGGGGCTCCGATCGTCGTTCGATAAGGATCTTCACTCGGGCCGAGCATCTGCTTTACCGGCCCGACTGGTGCCAAGTTGGCCAGACGTTGCGAAACGGAATTTCCAGGCACGATGGGGTGACTGTTAACCACCCTGTCGGCGGTTCGAGTCCGTCCCGGGGAGCCATAATTTCGCAGAGTTAAGCAAGTCGAGCGAAATAAATCAATGGCACAATTCGAAATTTAAGGGCCAATTAAGGGCCACCAAGCCTGAATTACAAAGATTGGTCATGAACAGGCATGACTTGGTGCTTCCCTCGATTTTGAAATCGAAAGTCAGAAAATGGCTGGTAAACTGAACTGAGGCCGGGTGGTTGGCAGTAGCGTCGAGAAAATTCTTCGCATAGTAGATTACAGAAAGTAGGCCTTAAGGACATACTCCCGCATCATGCGTTCGGTAGTAAAAAAAGAACCGTTGAGCGCGATGCAGTGGCGCATCATTTCGACATACTCTCCCCGGTGCGAATAGTAGAGCGGCAAAACCTGCTCCTCCAATTTGCGGTATAGAGCCTCAGCAGTCTCCTCATCGGACAGATCGCCGATATGCCCTCTCTCCCCGTCAATCGCCCATCCTGTTCGCCCTTCAATGCATCCCTCGAGCCACCAGCCGTCCGGCACGCTAAGCGACGGAACCCCATTTAGTGCTGCTTTCATACCGCTCGTGCCGGAAGCCTCGAGTGGCGGTCTCGGGGTGTTGAGCCAAACGTCAGAACCGGAAACCATAATTCGCGCCAAATCCATGTTATAATTGCTGAGGTACACGACGCGCACCTGCTCCCCGAGCTCCCGCCCGGCATCGACTATTCTCTGGATAAGCTTCTTGCCCTCCTGGTCCGCCGGGTGAGCCTTTCCGGAGTAGATCACCTGGATTCCTTGACTTCGCCTTACTATCTCCCGCAGGCGGTCCCTATCTTGGAAGAGCAGCGCCGGGCGTTTGTAGGCAGTCGCCCTGCGAGCATAGCCAATGGTCAGCACATCCTGAGCCAATGTCACACCCGTCTCCCGTTTTACGTGCTCGAGCAGGATCGATTTGCATTGCTGGTGTGCAGTCCAAAGTTCTTCCTCGGGGATGTTAAGCGCATAGCGCAGAGCACTGTTGTTCGTCCGCCAGCCATTGATGTAGCGATCAAAAACTTTCTCGACCGGTTCTGCCGCCCAGGTAGTTGCATGGACGCCGTTGGTTATCCAATCGATCTGATAATTCGGAAACATGCTCTGCGAGACAGCCCCGTGCTTCTTTGCGACTCCATTTATGAAATGACTGAGGTTGAATCCGACAAAGGTCATATTCACCTCACCTTCACAACAAAAAACCTCCCTCATGTGCAGTGTCTCCCGGTATTCCAATACTCGCTCGACGAGGGATATCGGGAAGCGGTCATGACCGGCAGGCACCGGAGTATGAGTCGTAAAAATACAGCGGCGCCGGACCATCTCGACATCTTCATGGGTCGGCATCGAACGCGAATTTTCTTTGGCGCACTCATGAAGAACTTCCAAGGTCAGAAAACTCGCATGCCCCTCATTCATGTGAAACCGCTCGAGGTTTTCATACCCGAGAGCACGCAGCATTCTCACACCCCCAATGCCAAGAACTATTTCCTGACAGAGGCGATAATACTGATCGCCACCGTAAAGGCGATCGCTCAGGCTCCGGTCCCAATCGCTGTTTTCAGGCAAATTGGTATCGAGCAGCACTACCGGAATACTATGATCGTCCTGCCCTTGCACTTGGTATCTCCAAGCACCAACGTGCACAGTTCTATCTTCGAGACGTACGGACACTTTAGACTCTTCAGGAGTCAAGGTATCCTCTAGAGCCCAAGTATCAGGGGCTTCCTCTTGTCTAC
>JAUIMJ010000067.1 GCA_030433295.1 bacterium
GCTAGTACAGAATATATGTAAGCAATTGAGCATGTCGGAAAGCACGAGAAATATATCGCAGGAGCAGTTTTCGCAGGAGGGGGCCAGAGAAGGCGAGGCGCATCTGTCTGATGCCTTGTCAGAAAAGGTGGAGCCGTCGAAAGCGGGGGTCTGGATTAAGACCTTTGGCTGCCAGATGAACGAGTATGACTCTGAAAAAATGCTTTCCCTGCTAAAGAAGAGTCACAAAGCGGTTGATAATCCGGCCGAAGCTGAAGTCTTGCTCGTAAACACATGTAGCGTGCGAGAGAAAGCAGCTCACAAAATGTACAGCCTTCTTGGTTCTCTACGAGAAATTAAAGAAAAAAACCCCGGCATGGTGCTGGGTGTTGCGGGCTGTGTGGCTCAACAGGAAGGGCAGGCAATAGTCCGACGCAGTCCGTATGTCGATTTCGTGTTTGGAACTCATAATCTGTCGCTGTTACCGTCACTGGTTGAGCGAGCGAGATCCGGCTTCCCCTCGCAGGTCGCGGTAGATTATCGGGATGAGTGGGAAGAGCTTCCGGATGATCTCAACGCATTTCCGAGGGGGGACGGCACTGAAGACACCCTGTTGGCCTCCTCGTATTTTTCGTCTACACGCGCCCTTGTGGCAATTCAACGTGGCTGCGATAAACGCTGTTCGTTTTGTGTGGTGCCCAATACCCGCGGTCCGCAGGTAAGTCGTTCCCTGGAGGAAATCCTCAAAGAGGTGCGTCTCAAAGTGCGTCTTGGTGCCCGAGAAGTCCTTCTTCTCGGGCAGACCGTTAATTCGTATGGTCTTGATCTTAGCCCGCGCGTTAGATTTGAGGAGCTCATACGCCATCTGGCAGAGATCGAGGGATTAGATCGGATACGATTCACCAGTCCCCATCCTGCCGAAGTCAGGCCCGCCTTCATCAAGCTATACGGTGAGCTTCCGCAGTTGTGTTCTCACATCCACCTGCCATTGCAGTCCGGGAACGATCGCATTTTAAAAGCGATGAACCGCAATTATCGTCGGGACAAATTTCTGAAAATCGTCGATGATTTGAGAGAGCAATGTCCGGACATCGCACTGACCTCGGACATCATCGTTGGTTTTCCTACTGAAACAGAGGAGGAATTTGAGGACACTCTGGACGTCATGCGACGAGTTCGTTTTAACGCCTCCTATTCCTTCAAGTATTCCCCACGTCCTCACACGGTTTCTCAGGCTGAATATTCCGCTGAGCAGGAGGTGTGTCCGGAAGTCGCGCAGGAGCGTCTGCGTCGTTTGCAGGCACTGCAGGAGGAACACAGTCTGGAGGCTAATCAACGATTGCTTGGTCAAACTCTGGAGGTGCTTGTGGAAGGCAAGCATAAGCATATACCATCGGCCATGCGAGGGCGGATTGCGCACAATACACTCGTGGAGGTATTGCCCGGCGGTGAGCAAGGTGCAGAGGTAATTGACGTCGGAAGCATGGTGCGCGTGCGCATTGAGCACGCCAGTCCCCACGGTCTGCGTGGCACGGTTGAGGCGACAGCGTAGCTGTTTCTTTTTTTTATCCGGACCCGGTCGGTCCGCTTACAATTGGGAGTGTCGTGGAAGAGGAGGAACCAAAAGAAGTTGAAATGTTTGTTGCTGGTCTGGTACTGGACCCGGCATCAAATGCTCCGATTGTCGTTCTTAAAGATGAGAGCGGAAAAACCTGTCTCCCGATCTGGATCGGGCTTGCGGAGGCTACCGCCATCGCGAGTTGTCTCAAGAAGGTGGAAATCAGTCGTCCGATGACCCACGATTTGCTCAAAAACGTTATCGACGAGCTTGGGGGACGGGTCGTCAAAATTATCATTACCGATCTGCAGGAGAATACGTTCATCGCTAACGTCGAGGTTGTTCTGCGGGATGTGGTGCATACGATCGATGCAAGACCAAGTGATGCAATTGCACTTGCCGTCCGTTCGGAGGCGCAGATAATGGTTTCCAGGGAAGTACTTAATCAGGCGCAGGTCACGCTCGTATCAATTTCTACAAATGAAGACGGCGCTGAGGAATTTGAAGTAGTGAATGCGGATGATGAATCAGAGCGAAGGAATTTTGCGAACATCGATAAAGAGAAATGGGACGAGATACTCGCCGAGATGGATCCGGACGATTTCAAATATAAAATGTAGCAATTTCGATATGAACTACTAAAGCGGAAGTGGTCCTGGGACCCTCGCAGTATTGCTTAGCTATTGGAATAAGAACACGTGACAAACGAGACTGGACAACGAAACGAATCAAACGAAGAAAGAGCATCCGTCGAAGAGGAGATGCGAACCGGCTCAAGTCTCGAAGACCTGGGACAGCGTTTGCAGGAAGCTGAGGGACTCGATGAGGACCTGGCGCTCACGGTTGCGCGCAACTGGCAGTCTCTGGTTGGTGGCTTGCTGATTGTCCTTCTTGGTGTTTGGGTTCTGGGCAAATATCAGAGCTCGCGTCATGAAACCCGAGCCGAAGCCTCTGCGACCTTAAGTGAGATACAGGATGCCTATCCCGATGTAATATTGTCTGCGGCTACGGATACCGGACAAAAAGCTGATGACGCAGCAGCTGCCAGTGCCGAGGACGTCACAAAAATGCAGGTTGAAGCCTTCAACCAGAGTATCAAAACGTTGCGGCAGGAATATGGAGATACCTTTTACGCGAAGCTTACTCCCCTGTATGAGGCGCAGCGGAATATTGCCACGGGGGATTTTGAGAATGCCTTTCGAATTCTTGAAGGTCTCGACCTGGCGATTCTTACGGCCGATTCCTGGCCTAAGGGGGAGCGTGAAATAGGCGCTGAAGAAATAGTACAGGAGTTAGCCGCATTGGCCTATCTTCGTGGGAAAATGCAGGACCCTGAGACGGAACGCGATGAAACGCGAAAGCGCGTGGAGCGTTTGGTGCGACGCAGTACTTTTGTCGCCGTCGAAGCCGCTCTGATGCTCTATCGCACCGCGGGCACCGAGGAAGAGCGAAGCGCCGCTCGGACTGTGGCGAAGGAGCTGCGCGAGGAGCGAGCGTTCCTCGCCACTGCGTTAGACTCGGCCTTTGAAGAAGCGGGAGCCCGTCTCTAAGATGTCGATTCGTATCAACCGAGTATATACGCGTAGTGGTGATGATGGTACCACCGGTTTGCTCGGCGGGACGCGAGCCCGAAAGGACGATCCCCGGGTGGCTGCCTACGGTGACATCGACGAACTCAACTCCGTGCTCGGACTAGCCGGAGAGCATATTAGCGGGCACACTCGTGAATGTAAGGATGTGCTGGTGTATCTACAGCAGGAGCTGTTTGACCTTGGCGCTGAACTGTCTACGCCGGCGGGTGCTGAGTACGAAGGCATGACGCAGGTGAGTGAGGAACAGGTCAGTGGTCTCGAAGACCTGTGTGACCATTTTGGGGCCGAGCTCCCGGAGCTTCGCTCATTTATCCTCCCGGGGGGTAGCTGCTTTGCAGCAGTACTCCACCAGGCGCGCGTGGTTGCCCGGCGAGCGGAGCGCAGCATCATTCATTTGTATCACGAGGAGGCTGTTCGCCCTGAGATTCTCAAGTATATAAACAGATTTAGTGATCTGATGTTCATTCTCGCCAGATGGTCTCTGAAGCAGGAGGGGCTCCAGGTTCCCCAATGGGATAAAGCGTCTAGCAGGGCTTTCCCGATTGATCGCAGCAAGCTGCGAACTCGAAGGTAGTTACTCTTCAGGTAAAGGGCTTTTTTGCTCGGGGGTTTTTATCTGTACTGCGGCTCCATGTTCATAGACCAGAGATCCGCCAAGGCGACTACCCTGAACTACGATTCCAAAACTAAGAAGCAAGAAGAGAAAGTAGCTGACAGCGGTGAACGCCGATGGGTTTTGCCTGCGAAGTACACCAAAAAGCGCAAGCGGTATCAGGGAAATCAAAAAAAGCTGTGCTATCGACTGGTGTGACAGGATAGCTTCTTCAGGAACGGTAAAATCTGCATTTGCGAAGTCCGCACCCCAGTATCCCGAGTAGTAGGTAAGCGGTGATATCAGGCAAAGCAGGACGAGCAGGTAGTTTGCAAAGGTCGGATGAACGTCTACCGAAGTCCAGCGTTTGCTCGAACTCAGGAGGAATTCGCAAATCAATATGGTGCACAGCAACAGTGGCGCGTGTGCAAGCGGGGGATGCGGATTAAGCATGAGGAGCTCTCCCGGTATACCGGCATCGCTGGCAGCACACACCCCGTGCGGGAACCACGGGGTAGACAGGCAAGTTATCTGACAAGGTTTGTCTCATGTGACGGAAGCTCAGCGTTAGACGATTTCCAGGCCAACGATTGTCGTGTCATCTTTCACTAAACGCCCACTGCTAAACTCATGCTGATGCTCCAGGATATGCTGAATACAATGTGCGATGTCACCCGCCTTAGCTGCCTTTAGAAACTGTTCTGATAGCCCCTCAACACCAAGCATGTCGCCGTTCATGTTCGCCGTTTCGGTGAAACCATCTGTTACCATCAGGAGTTTGTCTCCAGAGTCCATCCTGGTTTCGGATAACTGATACGGCGCCTCTTCCATTACGCCGAGTGGTAGTCCCTTTGCGTCCATGGACTCAACGGTCTGTGTTTCTGCTCGATAAACCAGTGGTGGTGGATGGCCTGCCCGGCTGATTTGTATGCCGCCGTTACTCGCATCAAAAAAGACCAGGGCAGCTGTGACGAATCTCGAATCCGGGATGTGTCGCGCAAGCCCCCGATTAACGTCTGTGAACATCTGCTGCGGATTTGCATTTGATGAATACGTCAGGGCCATTTTGGTCATGGCACCGATAAAGGCCGCCGGCATACCGTGACCGGTGACGTCCCCTATAAACAGTCCGTACCGGTTTTCGTCTATTTTCCAGACGTCATACAAATCGCCACCGACCGCTTCGTAGGGCACGCAGTAGGCGGCAAATACGGCGCCAGGTGCCTGCGGCAGTGCGGTGGGCAAAAGTGATTCCTGGATTCGCTTCGCCTCAATGAGCTCGTGTTTGAACCTATTGTTGAGGTCACGTAGTTCTGCATTCTGTGCGGATAAACGTGACTCAAATCCAGCTTGCTCTACTTTTGTTTTTCTCACGCGAAGTAGGGTGGCAACTTTCACCAGAAGCGCACTTATTTCTACCGGCAGAGGCAGAACCGGAATTTCGGGTCCAAGAATAGAACCGTTTCCATCCGTATAGGCGTCAGCATTTTCGTGCAGAAAAATGTGTTGCGAACGATTTAGATTTGCATCGCTGAGGATATCGCTATGAAGATCTTCGGGGGTACAGGACGCCGCATTTACGATTTCTCCGTCGCATACGCAAATGAGAACATCGAAAAGATTGCGGACCGCCAACTCCTTTGCCTTTGCAAGGTCGTCAACGTGCTGCCATTCGTATTTCCGTAAATCCAGTCCGCGACTAATACTCTCGCGCTGCTGTACCGTTCCTCCAACAAGGAGAATCGACTCGGCGTGGTCCTCTTCTTCAATGTTAAAATCTTCAATACCCATTCGCCCTCTCGGAAGCAAAAATGAAGCAAAGCAAAGATGAGGTTTTCTCGCGTACACTAAAGGCTACGCGTGAACATGTATCAACAAACTCCGGCTTAACCAAAAATAGCGATACCTGGTGGACGCAGCACGATGGTTTTCGACACCTGCTGCCGTCATCAAATTCCGGGGTCTCTGCCTCAGGGAAGATACGAGGCAACTTTTACTCCACCCACGAAAGTACCTATCATACTACCGAGATTTGCCAGAAGCATTACCAAAAATATACGCGTCACACGATTGCCCCAGAAACCGCGCACCGATGCAATGTCATCAGCAACTGTCTCAAGGTCAGAGACCCGGGGTTTTCGCAGAAGCGCTTCCACCAGGCCACAAACCCATCCCGCAGCGATTGTCGGGTTTAGCGATGTTATAGGTGCTGCCACGAACGCGGTTATTATGGTGAGCGGGTGAGCCAGCGCGATAAGCGCCCCGAGGGCGGAGAAAACCCCGTTGGCGAGTGTCCACGCGATTATCATCTTGATGCTGGTGTCGGCTCCAGACTGCGAAAAGCCGAATATAAACATTCCAAGAATCAGCGCCGGTATGCCCCAACCGATGACCTTAATTAATTTTCCGGGGGGTGGTACTTCGTCAAGTTGCTCGAGGTCGATTGCGGTATGAATTTTTTTCTTCATTCCGGGAACGTGACCGGCTCCGACGACGGCGACGATGGTCGAGCCGGGAGCACGTCGAATCTTCTCGGCCATGTAAGAATCACGCTCGTCAATAAGTGCGTCCTTAACGCCCGGCAGAAAGTCACCAAACTCGGCCATCATAGCACTGAGCGTAGAGCCTACCTTGAGCTCTTCAATTTCGGCTTCGCTCAGTTCTTCATTCGAGAAAATAGACGTTATCAGGGTGGCCGCGACTCTACACATGGTAAGGAAGCCCGCACGTGCCCAGGCTCGCTTCAGCGTTGTGCGAATTTCCCTGTCAACGAGTTCCAGATGAGCATTTCTTTCTTCGGCAAGCTGCATCGCCCGATGCATTTCTTCTCCGGGCTTAATGCCGAATTTTGTAGCGAGACGCTTCTGGAAGGAGGATAGCACCAGCTGTGCGAGCAGAACGTATGTCTTACCCTCTTTGATTACCTTAAAAATATCCATCTCCCGCCAGCGATCGGGATTTTTGAGGGACTCGTAGCGTGAAGGGCACAGTTCGATACACACCGTATCCGGCGCATAGTCATTAATGCACTTCTCTACCAGATCAGCGCTGGTTCGACTGACATGTGCTGTACCGACAAGATAGACGGTTTTACCCGCTACCTCGATTTGGTCGACGTTATTCTCTTGAATTTCGCTATTCATGTGCTGAGGAGTAAAGCATTCAGAAGTATGATCGGCAACTGCCAATCATGACTTAAGACATTGTACTCCTCATGAATAGGTGTCTTGCGGGGACGTTTTAAACGGCCTAGTACCGGGCGTTATTGCGCCATTTGTATTTCTTGCGTCGATTCAGGCGTTGCTTCCGACGGTTCACTTCTGCGACTTCCTTTCCGTTACGGTCATATTTGGATTTCTTCATCCGCTTTCCGTTGTAATAGACCTCAACGGCTTTCTTTGTGCCATTCCTGTGGTAGGTGACCCATTTCCCGTGTTTCTTTCCGCGAATATAATCCCCTTCAACTCGCTTGTTGCCGTTTGGATACCAGGTCGTAGAGTTTCCGTGACGCTTGTAACCTCCAACGACCGGCTTACGGCAATGAGCTTTATAGGCATCAGGTGGTCCGCTGCCGAACTGTTCAGTACCGGCGGGGCAGGGATGCACATATCGTCGCTTTCGTTTATCGGGCTCGGGTTTCTCGGCCCGGTTAATTTCTGCTTCGGCAGTGTCGCTCGTACAAAGAGTGAATGAAGTAGCCAATAGCAATGCTGTCGTGCATACGAGCAGCCCCCGCGTAAAAGATTTCCCTCCTGCGTAGAATATGTTCTGTAATTTCATGCCCATAAGTTGCTGTTATACTAATAGTAAAGCTCTACTAGTTTTATGCACAAAGACTAAGTGAACGTGATATTGAAGCTAAGTCACTGTAAATACACGTAAATTGCCCCGCGGGTTCCCCCATTTCTTTTTTTATAGGATTTTCAAAGAGTTGTGGACGAAATGAGCTTTTGTCGTTTAGGTTAGAGGTTGCTGCTGAACAGCTGTTCGGGAGTTTGTTGATTTACATGCAAATGGACGAGGTGAGACATGAAACGTTCTTTTTATTCCGGTGCTCTTGCTGCGCTTGTGCTGCTTGCTCCTGCGAGTTCTGTGGCCCAGCAGAGAGAGGGTGGTAAGGGAATTGACCCTTCGGCTGTGGAAGTCGAAGAAACTGATAATTTTTATTTCAGCGCCAAGCTTAGTCTGGTTGATCGCTACTACTATCGTGGCTTTGAGCTTTACGACCAGGCAGCACTGCAGCCCTCGGCCGGTCTGTTCTATGACCTCGGGGAATTTGGAACTCTCGGTGCCTCGCTATGGATGCACGTCCCGCTCGGTGATGACCAGGGTTCTGGTTCCATCGTCGACGAACAGGGGAACCTCATTGAGTTTGAGACCAGCAATAAGTTTGTTGAGCTGGACCCAACTATTTCCTACGACGTGGCTTTGGGCCCGGTATACCTTTCTGTTGGACATATTTGGTACACAGATCCACACAGAGGAGACCCTCAAATCCGTGTGAATGGTGTAGCCTTTGAAAGTGGTCCTTCAGCGCCTGACACCGCAGAAGTCTATGGTGGTTTCGCAGTGGATACTGTGCTTAACCCCCAGTTCATGGTCTATCATGACTACCGGGAGTTTGAGTCTGAGTACTATACCCTGGGTCTTAGTCAGCGCATCGACAGCGAAAGCTGTGAAGGTGTGGCAGACTGGTTTGGCGACGACTTCAACATCACACCCTTCGTGGTCGCTGGTTTTGCGACTAATGCGGAGCGTTCATACAACAAGAAATCAGGCCTGAAGCACATCAACACGGGTTTCCGTTTCTCTGTCCCCTGGGGCAAGTTCATGGTTACTCCGGCATTTACCTACAGCTTTGGCTTTGATGAAAAGGATGCCAATGGAAATGAGAGGACTGAAAACAACTTCTACTTCTCGATAGACATGGGTTACGACACCGGCTTTAGCCTGTAAGGGCGGGTCGGATTTCCAATCTCCTCCTTTCACAAACGCGTACTTGCCTCGTCCGGCTTGTGCCAGCGTAAAGACTTGACAGGAGGAGATAAAAGGGGGCTTTATGCCCCCTTTTTTATTGCTCGCTGCTCAAGGTCGCCGGGGAGCTTCGGAAGAGAGAACCCGGGGCCTGTTGCTCGGGATTCTCGGCGTTTTGCTCCTATTAGGGCATGGTAATAATAGGTGATTTTTAGTACAATCCTGCTGTTCTTGTGAGATGAGCCCCGGTATACGGGGGACCCGGTGTAATGGGGAGGAGTAAAGCTCATTAAACAAGTAGGAAGTTTGAATACTGATTGGCATCACAAGTCGAGGGTCCAGCGTTGTTCGGTAGCACTTTTCGTGAGTAGGCCGTCGATACATCAATGATTGTTTTCCTTTTCCTTTGTGACACTTGTGCTTAGTATCACAGTAAGTTTACGCCCCGGCTTTTCGTCATTTCGGCAGGTGCAGATAATCCATAGCTGAACGATTGCGGTCCTTTCGCCCGATTCGGGTGAGTCGTTCAGGGTGCAGAGGCAGTGCGTTTTTAGAGTTGAAGATAGGTGATGGAGCAAACTGACCCGCTTATAGGGCGCTCAATAGGTGGAAAGTATGAGTTACTCTCCCTCCTTGGTAAAGGTGGGATGGGTACTGTGTACAAAGCCGAGCAGACGTTTATCGGTCGTACCGTCGCGCTCAAATTGCTGCGACCCAAAGAGTATGAATCAAACATCGATGAATACCTCCAGCGCTTTCGTCGCGAAGCACAAACCGCATCACAGATCAGGCACCCCAGCGCGATAACCATCTACGATTACGGTGTAGAGACGGTTGAGGGAGCTGAAGACCTTCCCTACCTGGCAATGGAGTTCATCGAGGGCAAAACCCTCAAGGAGGTCCTCAAGGAAACCGGAACGCTGCCGCTCGATCGAATTATTCCGATTATGGCGCAGGTGTGTGGCGCCCTGCACGAAGCCCATCTATTGGGTATTGTGCACAGAGATCTCAAACCCGACAACATCATGATCTCAAAACGTCATGATGGTAGCGAGTGGGCACACGTCCTCGACTTCGGTATCGCTAAGGTTCTCACAGAAGGGGGCGAAGGTGAAGAAGCGGGAATGACCATGACCCGTACCGGTAGTGTAATCGGTACGCCACGCTACATGTCTCCGGAGCAGGTACTTTCTCGGTCCGTAGATCAGAAAACCGACATCTACTCATTGGGCATCATTCTCTATGAGCTCATCTGTGGAAAAGCTCCTTTTGACGCGGCCTCCTTCATGGAAGTGGCGATGCAGCACATCAATGAACCGCCTAAGCCGCTTAAGGAACAGGAGAGCGCTAAAAACGTTTCCGACGCTGTCGCTAAAGTGGTGATGAAGGCCCTGGAGAAGGATCCGGCAAATCGCCCTAAGACCGCCAAGGAGTTTTCCGATAGTCTCATAAGCGCTTCTAACCTCGATTTCTCATCTATTTCAACTGACAGTTTTTCTTTAGGTGGTCTGTCTTCCTCGGGAATTAAGATTGGATCGAAGAAAAAGAAACTTGTCGTAGGCGGTGCTGTTTTGACCGCACTGGGGCTTCTGGGCGGGGCCTTTTTTCTCTCGGGTGGTTCCGATTCAGGCAGTGACGAAGAAAAACGCAAAGCGCTGATGTCCGAATTGAATTCTGGTGGTGAGCAGGTTCCTCCGGGCGAGACGCCAACACAGCCCGAAAAAAGCGCCGAAGAACTTGAGCGTGAAGCGGAGGAGCAGAGGCTTGCGAAGAAACGAGAAGAGGAAGCTCAGGCGCGGCGCCGCCGAGAAGCGGAAAAGCGAAGGGCCGCCAGAGAGGCGGAGGAAAAGCTCGCCGAGCAGCGACGAAAGGAACTCGCGGAAGCTGAACAGCGAATCAAAGAAGAGCAAGAACGCCTGGCTGCTGAAAGAGAGCGTTTAAGAATTCAGCGGGTGGAGCAACAGGAGCGTGAAGCTGCTGCTGCCAAAGCTGCCGAGGATAGTCGCCTTGAGCGTATCAAAGCTGAAGCTGAGGCCGAGAGGATACGTATTGAACAGGAAGAGGCAAAGCTCAAGCTGGAAGAGGAGGCGGCTCGACTAGAGAGAGAGAAGCTGCAAAGTGCTGCTGCTGAGGAAGAGCGCCGTCGCCTTGCCGCGGAAGCTGAGCGAAAGCGGGTCGAAGCGGAGCAGCAGCGGCAGGCTGAGGAAGCCGAACGCAAACTCAAAGAGCAAAAGGCCGCGATAGCGCGCAAAGAAGAAGCGGCGCGTAAAGCCAGGGAGGCGGCTAAGCAGCAACAAGGGCCTTCTGCCGAGGAACTTGAGCGCAGACGTCAGGCTGCAATAGCGAAAAAACGTGCTGAGCAAAAGCGAGCAGCAGAAGCCCGAGAAGCTGCTCGAAAGGCAAAAGCTGAAGCTGAGCGCGCTCGTATCGAGAAAGCGCGTAAAGCACGAGAAGAGGCTGCTAAGCGCGTTGAACCGACTCCTGCACCGGAGAAGAAACGTCGGCGTCTATGCGGTCCTCCCTTTGCCCGTAGATTTTGCGAAGACTAATCTGCAGTTCTTATTCAATGGTCTGATCTGTGAATGGGACGGGTAGCTGTTTGGCGTGTGCTCCGTCAGTAATGGTTCTCGGGTGACAGTTCCAGCAGAGAGGCATAACAGGTGGCGGAGCGTAGGTGACCGGCAACACAGATGCAGAGGCAGACGGTGAGAGTGCCGTACACCCAGGGACGCTTACCCGGCGCACATATCTCGCGGCCGGAATTATTTTCATTATAGCTCTGCTCTATTTAGCTCATTCCATGGGCTCTCGTCCCTTCTGGACCAGAGGGGAGGCGAGAGAAGCTATTGTCGTGCAGGCAATGTTCGATCAGAGCAACTATGTTCTCCCGCTTCGAAATGGGATAGATATCCCCTCAAAACCCCCAATGTTTCACTGGCTCGCCTCGCTCGCCGCGCATAGTTCAGGTCACCTCGATGAATTCTCTGTGCGGAGCCCTTCAGCGTTTATGGCTGCCTTCATGCTCCTCAGTACTTTTCTTTTTGCCTTTCTGGCTTCGGGATATCGCCTCGCGTTTCTGAGTTCTCTCATTCTGGCAACGAGCTTTGAGTTTTTGCGAGGAGCCTCTCATGCCCGCGTTGATATGACGTTCAGTGCCTTCCTGGTGGCTGGCCTGTTTCTGGCCTATCGTGCGTATGAAAACCTCTGTGCTGGCACAAGCGTGAGAACATGGCATTCGGCATTGTTTGTCGCTTGTCTCACTGCGGCAATACTCAGCAAGGGACCTGCCGCTGTCGTAGTTCTCTCTCTGGTCTTTGGATTGTATCACGTTCTGCGTGTCGGTCTGCGACCGTCTGAACTCGCAAAGACCTTTCCGATAAAATGGTTCTTGCTAACAACGCTGCTCGCGATAGCTGCTGCCGGAATCTGGTATTTGCTGGCGTATTTTCAGCAGGGTTCTGCCTTTATGCAGGTGCAGCTTTGGAAGGAGAATGTTTCACGGGTGGCTGCTGGGAGTGGCGGGCATCAGAAGTCTATCTTGTTGCTGCCCCTTTTATCCCTTGCGGTTTTTCTGCCCTGGGCGCTCTTGCTTCCCTATGCACTGATTCCCTTTCGAGTCAGATCCAGGATCGAGAATAACAAGCCGTCTGAGCATACCGGAATACTGTATTTTAGTCTGTCGGTTGTCGCGGTGTTTATTCTTCTGGTCTCTCTTAGTGGCAGTCGTCGTGTCGTCTACTTTTTGCCCTGCGTGCCTTTTCTCGCACTGATACTTTCTTATGGTTTTATCCGTGCGGACAAGGAGCCCCTGGAGTATCCGTACACAATTCGTTTCGGATATCTAATGCTGACAATTTCATCGCTTGTTCTCTGGATTCTCGTCCTGAGTCTTGCCGCTACCGTGCAGTCTCCGGACATCGTCGATCGCCTGGTGCTCTTTATCAGCGACAGTTTTTTCAATGATGCCTGGGCTAATAAGGTGTTTGGCGGAATCGAAGCGGTGAGAAATCAGGGAGCAGTGGTCTATAGTGGTTTTGCGGTCGTGGGACTACTCGCGGCCGCGGCCTTTTTATTGAAGCGCAAACGGGCTGTCTTTGCGGCCTGTCTTTTTGCTCTCAGCATCCTTTCCGTGCATTTCATCGCGGTCGGATACGTTCTTCCTCAGATTGTTGCTTCTCGCGATCCGCGGCCCTTTATGACGGTCGTACAACGGTATGTACAGGCCAATAGTCTCCCGGTATATGAGTTACACTCGACCTGGTATACTACCAGGTTCTACTTTGACCGTGATATACCGCTTGTACCTTCTCTCGAGCGTCTGCAAGGCACGGAGAGGGCGTACTACATAGTATCCGAAGAAGACAGCGCGGCCGTTCTTTGGCGTTATCCGAATTCTTTTGTTCGCCTTACGACAAGTGAAAACAATGCAGGGAACGGGCGAAAAAAACTCGTGCTGCTTGAGCAGATTGCCGACCTCACGGAAACGGCCACTACCGCCAGCGTTGAGGCTCAGGGGCTGGAGTCGGAGCAGAATCATACGCAGAACAAGATACAGACAGAGGGACCGCCGACGGGAGAGGGGAGTGTGGAAGTCAAAGATTTGAGGCGGTCGGATGGACTGTCGTTTGGGCAATTGGTACCACATGGGCAATAACAGGGCGTATCAGATTCGCGGCTGTCCGGCCTGCTTCACTTGTGTATCCAGCGTGGAAACAGATGGACGCAAGGCCGTGTTACCAATCCAGTATACCGGCCCTGCAAAAGATGCCTGGAAGAGGCTCATCACTATACTGGCTGATGAGAAACGGGCGAGTATGTTTGTTCATGATTATCCCTATATGCATCTGGAATTTCGCAGCGCCGTCTTCAGGTTTGTCGACGATGTTGAATTTCTCCTTGATGATGAAAGCAAGTGTATTCACGTGCGTTCAGCGTCCCGCGTCGGGGTGTACGATCTCGGGGTAAACCGCAGGAGGATCGAAGGCATTCGAAAACGCTTCGTGCATCAGGAATCTGCGGCACCATCGGCAATGTAACTGGCGATTAAATGATGAGCGGTGTCAGCTGGCAAGCTGGGCGGGCGGCTCAAGGAGTAGCCGTTTTTAACTCTGGCTTCGAGATCCTCGAGGGCGACCGTATCGGAGAGCAGGGTGCTTTTCTCCGGAAACGCCTCGGTGCCGTAGATGCTATCAATTATTCGCTCCAGTTCACCGTCCTCGATGATGCGTACCGCTATCTTTAGTCCGGCCGCGAGTGTGTCCAGGGTGAGACACAGACCGCTCATCAGATGAAGCAGTGATGGGCTTTTTACATCCGGCTTTGCATCGAAATTCGTGCCGCCACCGAATTTGTAACCACCGACACGATGTACCACTAACCAGTAGCGCACCGATAACACCAGATCTCTCAGGAAGCGATCTACATCGTAGCCGACCCGCAGGTCACCCTGGTTCGCATCGCAGGTATAGAAACTGTCGCCCGCACGCAAAATCTCTGCGCAAATATCGAGGCCGTCCAGTTTTGCGTGATCGAATTCAGGGTTGATGCCAACTTTACCGCTGAGTTTTGCCTGCTCGATGTGCCAGAGGGTTTGAATCACGTTTCTGTGAAACTGTCCCATGCTCGGCTCAAAGGGTTTTGGTTCTATGGCGACTTTTATTCCAAGAGAGTCAGCATAGTGCACCACCTTGCGCAGCATAGATGCGCCATGCGCAAAGTGCACCTCAGGGCGGGAGATGTCAGCATCGTATTCACCGCCTTGTCCGTCCCAGACAATGAAGAGCTTTCCGCCAAGAGCATGGGTGAAATCAAGGGCCTGTTTTTGCTTTATTCCGGTTAAAATAAAGGGGTCCTGAAAAGGAGAGGTGGCTGAGCCGAGAATCTGCTGATGGTTGGAGAACTGATTTGCCGTGCCCCAGAGCGTTCCAAGTCCATACTCGGACAGGGTGCTTTTCCATATGGGAGTCACTTCTTCGAGACGTCTGCCTGTTTCCAGCACATCATCCGCGCATTCTTCTACGACGTCGCATTGCGCATGAAAGGTCAGATTAGGAATGCCGAGGGCTCTGGCGATCTGACACAGGCCGTCAACTTTCTTCTCGCTCACAGACTTCCAGGTATCACCAAGGGTGAAGGGCCGATCGACCGCAGGCACGACCGAACCCGAGCTGAATGGCGTTCCGAGGAGCGATGCCGGATGCCAGGCCGGAAGTGCGGCATTAATGACCTCGGCTATTGTACGTGTCTGGCCGAGCCAGCGTATGGGACGCTCGCGCTCATAGTGGCGAAAGACCAGGGGCCGGTGAAGGCCTGGACGCGGGGCTGTTTTACCGCTTCCAACAAAGGGAACCGTTCCATCGGCGTCTAGATGCTGCGAAAGTGCTGTTTGCAAGTTGAAGCCCATTTTTCCGTTCGCCTCTGTTGTTAATCTCTTTGTGTGCAATTCCTCTGCGTATGCTTTACGTAGACCATCGCAAGGACTCTGCGTCTTTAGTGGAATTTAGAGCGTTTCAGTATCCTTATCAAGGCGCTGTGAGGCTGTGCGTCCGGCCACTTAGGAGTACAAGGCCGCGTTTGGCTCCTGTGGCGTATTGCCCGATAAGTAAAGTTATCGGGCAAAATGCCATATATAAAGCCGGTTTGGCCGTTCTGCGCTATATATTAGGCCATGCGCACCCTGATAACGATAAGCATACTCTTTTTGCTCTGCAGCTCTGCCTGCCTCCGCGGCTCTGAGAAGAGCGACTTCTACAAAAAGTATCAAAGTCTTGACTCACCACAGCACGATACTCTTATCAAGGAAGCCCTGAGTTCCCTGCGCTCAAAGTTCGGTTCGGAAGCAATACCTGTCACCAAAGTGTATCTGCGTCTTAGCACGCCGATAAAGCCCGACAGCGCCCTGAAGAAAGACTTTAGAGTTACTGAGATCGTTGACGAAGAACGCGGCGAGTTCGCGCTGCATGTTAACCGTAAGCCCGGTGAATATGCCTTTGTGGGTCAGCTTGCTCATCAGGTCTTTTTCCTGCTGAACGCACGTTTGCATGACTGCTACGCCGCTGGTTTGAGCACGTACTTTGCTGAGCTGTTTGTTAAGGAAAAAGGCCTCGACTGGTCGGGCTGGCAGAGCCATCTTGAGCAGGGAAATCAGCCTCTCTATGGCTCGAGCTATTTCATGATTAAAGAGCTTAACCGCGAACTGCGTGGACTCGGGCTGCGTTCGCTGCCGGGATACGCCGTCTGGACGGATATGCGCAAAAGCAGGATGCATATCGATATCAAGGCCTGGATTGCTTCACTTGAAGCGGAGTCTCAGAAAAAAGCGATCGCAGTGATACATAAGCATCTTCCTGCTATCAAAAAGCAGAACGCTCAGCGGGATGAACCTCTGAGTTGTCTTTCTCCCCCAGATGGCTTGAATTAGGACGTCCCTGAGCCCATTTGGCGTTTTGAAAGAAGGACTACCTATTTGTTGCTGAAGCGCTCTATCGCCTTTTCCCTGTCTTTTGCGCTTACGGCCAGCAGACATGCTCTGACCTCAAACGCCATGGTTTTGTCGAGTTGTGGTTGCAGTGACTCGAATAAGCCGCGCTTTATCAGTCGAAGTGACTCCGCAGAATTCTCTGCAATTGAAAGACCGAGCTCTTTTGCAGCGTCCAGCAGAATTTCGTCGCTTACGCTTCGATGCACAAGACCGATTGAAAGCGCCTCGTCTGCGTCTATCGTATCGCCAAGATACAGGAGTTCGCGGGTCTTTGCGGCGCCAATCAGGCGCGGGAGTAACAGCAGGGTTCCGCCGGTTGCACTGGAGGACACCCGGGCCTCGGGTAAGGCGATTTTAGAACTCTTGGCGGCAAGCCGAAAATCACATGCTAGCGCAAGCTCGATTCCCGACCCTATGGCGTGACCATGGATGGCCGCTATAAAGGGTTTTGGAAAGGAAAGAATGCGTTTGGTAACATGTTGCAGGAGCTGCAGGTACTCCTCATACTGCTCAATGCTCCTCGTGCTGGATTCTTTCAGATCAGCACCCGCTGAAAAGGCCCTGCCCTCCCCTGCGATTATGATCACCCGCACTTCGTCAAGCGTCTCCAAATGGTCCAGCGATGCGTCAAGCTCCTGCCAGAATGCAAGATTGACTGCATTCAATACCTCGGGACGAGCGATAGTCAGTATCGCATTTGAGGCGTCAAAACTAAGTTTGATTGTAGTACATGTTGGCTTAGACATTTCTCACCAGAGTAATTCGAGCATCCACAATCTGAGCCCCATGCTCGTTGACAATAATCGGATTAAGATCCAGTCCGGCAATGTCCGGATGTTCACTGGCAATTTTTGCAAGGACGCTAAGAATCGCGACCAGGGAATCAACGTCAGCCGGGGTACTGCCACGAAAGCCCCGCAACAAAGTTGTTCCCCTCACCTCATCGAGCATTTTTCGCACCTCGGATTCCGGTAAAGGCAATCCACGCAGCGCCACGTCCTTAAAGAGCTCTACCTGGGTACCTCCGGTCCCATACATCACGATGGGCCCAAAGGTCGCGTCTCGCGAAAAGCCGGCGATACACTCATGGCCCGGTGAAGCCATGGGTGACACCAATACTCCGTCTATATCGCAATCCGGGCAATGGCTTTTCGCACGCTGCAGTATCCGCTTGAAGGAACGCTGCAATTCTTCCTCTGTTGCTACATTAAGGACGACGCCACCGATGTCGCTCTTATGGAGTATGTCACGACTCACAATTTTCAGAGCGAGAGGGAAACCATAGTGCTCACGGGCGTCGTGCAGCTCGGCTTCGGAAATACAGAGTTGAGCGTCCAAAAATGGCAGCCGATAGGCAGCGAGAAACTCCCTCGCCTCTGTCTCGGTGAGGTTTTCGTAGCCGGATGAGCGGACGTCAGAAAGGAAACTGGCGTGTCTCGGGACCGGACGATCGTCCCGGATAATGGAGGGGGCTTCCTCGGCAAGCAAAGATTCAAGCGTGGCGTAATAGCTCGCTACATTTGATAGCACTCTGGCCAGGGTGTTAATTGAACGATAGGACGCTATCCTACTGTTCCTTAGAAGCTCCAGGGATTCTACTCCCGATCCAACGAAGCTCGTATGCACA
>JAUIMJ010000068.1 GCA_030433295.1 bacterium
GTTCGGGGACAGCGAAACTCGTTTCCTTTGTGCTGGTAGTAAATCTCTTTGGGTGGCTGGTAATTACTCTCATTGGCGGTGGGAAAATTCTCAGCGGCTACTCGGAAATCCCCTACACCCTTTCTACATGTATTGTCGCGACGGTCATAGCTCTCTACCTTCTGAGCGGGGGATTTCTCGCCGTTGTACGAACTGATGTGGTGCAGTTGTTTGGCATTGCCTGCCTCGTAATCCTATTACTAGTAGTTTTTGTCACTACTGATACTACCTGGTATCAGGACCTGTCGCTGTTGAGTCTGCCACTGAGTAAAACAATCAGCTTTTTTGTCACCGGTGTGCTCGTGCCGCTGGCATCAGCGGAGATGTGGCAGAGAGTGTATGCGGTTCGCGATGAGAAAGTCCTGGCGCGCAGTCTCATTATCGCGTCGAGTATGTACATTCTGTTCGGTATCACTCTCCTTGCCATTACCCTTTGCATTAAGCAATCGCTTCCAGGACTCACCCCGGATACCGCGCTCGTTTCAGGACTTCATAGCCTGTTGCCGGTTGGTCTATCAGGTCTTGCGGTAGTCGTTTTCTATTCGGCCATTATGTCCACTTCGGACACGCTATTGTTTACCGCCGCCGCCTCGATTGCGTGCGATCTTTGTCAGGACTTTAATCGTGAGCAAAGCGCGACAACCGTCCGATTAATGCGTATCAGTATGCTGCTTCTCTGTGGATTGGCGGTATTTTGCGCTATTTTCTTTGCAGATATTATTGATACTACCTTTTTCTTTCTCGCTATCACTCTATCGCTGGGAGCGGTGGTGCTCTTGCACTGGATATTTCCAGGCCTGCGAGAGCGAGGATTCTTCCTTGCTGTGCTGACGCCCCTGTTTGTGGTTGTTATCTCCACAGCCGTACGCGGTGCAGGCATTTTTCTGATAGCCTTTGCCCTTGTAGCAGTAGTTGTGGGTGCACTTCTTGGGCACCTCAGCTCCGCTAGCACCGGCCAGAAAGAGGCTGTGTAGCTTCTTGTTTTGGCATTAAAGCCAGTGCCTTGGTCACGCAGTGGTACGATCAACGAAGCTCTGCTCAAACGCCAGACGAGCTCCCGATTTTGCGTCTGTGCCCCACCCATGCTTCATGATCTCAAACACCAGTTGACGAAACTCTTTTGAGCTCGTCCAGATAGTGGCGAAAACCAGGTTGCCAAGCATGAACTCATTCATGGCACGCACCGCGACCCCGATAGCCGGAGTCGGTGTGTCAACGGCATGCCACCACCATTGGGGGGAGAAAAGCACGTCGCCCTGTTTGAGGTTAGCCCGAAACTTCGGAATATAGCGGTAGAGAGGGTATCCAGACGCTTCTATTTCATCATAAGGCTTCTTCCAGTCAAACGGAGTCGCCGCGTAGAACATATCTCTTCGTGTCATCGGTGACATGAAGATGGAATGTTTTGGCGAAACAAAGGTCCATTCTTTCTCACCATACACTTGTACAAAGAGGTTAATTCCGCCGGTACAATGGAAACCAGACCGCGTCCCGCTTCCTGACAGAAACAGTTGGGTTGAGCCGATTTTTGATTTCGGATTTGAGACCATGTAGTCCGTCAAGACATTCAGATCAAGCATTTCCCTCAGTGAGGGATTGTTATTGAAGATATCTGCAAGGTTCGCACCGAAAAAGTTACCCCCGTCATGGATGTTGTCGGTCAATCGCCTCAGCGGCATGTCTTCGATTTTCAAAGCATCATCCGATAATTCATCGCCTTTTACCCGGACTGGTATGGTCTGCTCGCCAAATTGTTCCGCGAAGTAATCCGGCGACCACTCCTGTACGGCCTCCCAATTGTCTGCAAGTCCGTCAATAATCACCGGTGTGTTCGAAGTGAGGTATATCTTTTGAAATGTTTCAGCGTCGAGATCACGCACCCGTATACGGGGCACATCTCGTTCCCTGATGTCTCCTCCTTTACGCGCCTCTTTGAGGATTTTTTCTTCAATATTTTTTAAGGTTCGTTGTGAGGAAGGGGGGCCGTAGTGACCGTGTTTTGTGCCGTGAACATAATGACGGTACAGATAGTTAAGCCAGAACCGAACGGCGGTGAGACGGTCGACTTTCGGTGCTCCAGACAAATCAACTAACTGCATAAGAACCTCGATATAGCTATAGGTGTATGGCGACGGATAAACCTGTCGAAAACAGTCGTCATCTGTAAGGACCTGCTTAACGATCGGGGGCGCAAAGACAACCACTGAACGAGAAAAAGGACCATATAGAGGTGAGACGACCCCAAACGAACCAGCTCTAGGTTGCAGTACCTGTGCCAGACCCCACGGAGCCACTGATTCTTTCGGTACCGTATCGCGGCAGCACAAGGCTCAGACCGCCGGATGATTTAAGTATCCTGGAGTAGGAACTGTCGATAATGATTTCAAAGCCAGTGCCGCGAAGGCAACACAAAATAAGAGAAGATTCGCTTCACAGACTTATCTCGAACCAATGACGGGGAATAGCGTAATGACAGGGAGTAGCGCGCCGGTAGGCATTTCTCGAAGGGAATAGCTGTCTTCCAGCTGCCAAGAGGGATTCCCCGAAGGGGACTAGTTACGGCTCTACCAAAAAAATAGAGAAGACCTCGCACCGTAGAAAGAAATGGCTCCCCAGACTGGACTCGAACCAATGACAGGGTGATTAACAGTCACCTGCTCTACCAACTGAGCTACTGGGGAACGTAGGCCTTTGGAGCATGCTTTTTTCGCCCAGTTACCCGGGCTTGTCAAGCATATTACAACAGTAGGGAAAAACTATCCGGATTTACGCTCCGCAGGGCCGGGTATTTCGGGTCCAAGATGCTTTATCTGGTTATTCTCATCCACAAAGACAAGACGTGGGACATGGGAGGGGACCTCATCCTCAGCTATGTCGACAAAAGACGCGATAATCACGAGATCGCCAGGCTTAGCAAGATGAGCCGCAGCCCCGTTCACGCAGATATCCTTTGAATCCTGCGCCCCTGATATGGCGTAGGTCTCCAGGCGAGTCCCCTTGGTAACGTTCCAAACCTGCACCGCCTCGTAGTCCACGATATCGGCAGCCTCAAGAAGATGCGGCGGAATGGTGATGCTACCTTCGTAATGCAGCTCTGCCTGGGTAACGGTAGCCCGATGTATCTTGGCTCCAAGCAACTTTCTGAATTTTTTAGTATTTTTGTTCATCTAACTCTGGGTTTGCTTCCTGCTATGCGCTAGAACGCAGCTGGCGAAACGGAGCACACAATATCCTAGGTAATGGCTAGCATAATTGCGGGCGAGCCACATGCTGTATATACCTTTAAAAGCGCCGAGCAAACTATAACTCTTAGACGGCTTACATTAACATTTGTGGAGCATTGGGATGGAAGGGGAGATAATAGATAAAGAGGGTCAAGAATTAACCCTTCTGCTCAACCACGCCGCAGACGGCCTTCCCGGCGCTGTGGCTGCCTTTCTCGAGCGTCTGCTCATTAGTGATGTCTATGTGCCGCTAAGAGGCTTGCCCGGGGCTACTGAAGAGTCCGGTGCCGATGTTGCTCTTGTGGGAGAGGACAGCGCGGAAGAGCGAGGCTTTCTCACCGTAGTATACGACTCCAAACCCTGTCTCCCGATTTTCAGTCAGGAGGAATACCTTCTTGAGTGGGCGCAACGAGAGATACCCTTTGTAAGAAAATCCTTTAAATCACTCCTCTGGCTTGTCGGCGATGAGAACTGGATGTACATCAACCCGAACCAGGAAGTGGGTAAAGAGATCACTGAGTGGGAAATACAACGGCTACGGCAGGGAGTTGAAGCTATTCCCGAGATTGTCGCCTCCCTCAGCGAGGTTCCCTACGGCGAAATCGAGGTGCGGTCAGGAGAAGACCTCTACCCCGAACTCAAGCGAAAGTTACTTCCGACACTTGAACTGT
Source organism: bacterium (assembly GCA_030433295.1). Taxonomy (GTDB): domain Bacteria; phylum Bdellovibrionota_C; class UBA2361; order SZUA-149; family SZUA-149; genus JAUIMJ01. Next base: position 3,935 of record JAUIMJ010000068.1, read on the forward strand.
ATCCCGAGCTGACCGAAGCATTTCTGGTCACCATAAAGGAAGGCGAGGCAGAAGCCGAAAAACCCCTCCTTGGTGTGAAATGGGCTAAGGTGAAGGAGGCCAAGCGCATTTATGTTAAGGCTGAGCTCGAGGAATGTATCAAGGATTTTCTTTCGGAGCGTGGCGGGCATATCACCGTAATCGATGATTTGGGTGACAAGAACAGTCACAACCACACGCTTTTTGCTGACTCTACTCCCTTTTACTTCGCCACCCGCGAACCCAGCGGCATACAAAAAGTCACCAACACGCTTAAAAATATGCTTGGCGTTTCAGGCGCTGACGCAGAGGGACCTGCGGATGCTGCGCCCGTTCCCGCAAACTCCGAAGATGCCTACCAATTTGACTCCGGCGACGATCTCGATGATGAGGACTTGTAAAAGAGAGGCCTATGTCGGACGAGAGCGTGATAGATCCGGAAAAACTTCTTGTTCAGCTCAGCGACAAGGGGACGCTTGATCCGGAGATCATAGACCATATCGCGGAACTTCTTAAGGAAGACAGTACCGAGGGCAAACCCCGGGGACTGTCGGTTGATGACCGCTACTCATACCTCGTCGTCCTGCGTAAGGCCGGGGCAGTCCAGCATCGCCGAGTGCTTGAGTTTTATCTCGATACCCAGGACCCCCTTACGGCAGCGCTGGTACTCGAGACCCTGGCTCTTGATTGGGGACTTGTGGATGAGTATTTGGAGCGTGTTCTCGATTTTGCTCTCGGTGTCAGCTGGGATGAGGATCAGGACGTTCAACAATCCGCTATTAAAATTCTTGGCGAGTTTCTCTTCTCGTCTTTGCCGGAATCCTCTCTCGAATCGCCGGACGATAGTAGCCTCGACAAGTCTCAGGCTCGTGTAATGTCACTGCTTCTTTCCCTGTTTCAGGACGACCACTGTGAACACTGGGTGCGGCAGGCCGCATACTTCTCGATTTGTAGGGCCGCTAAAACTGAGTGGGAGAGCCTGCCTCCGGAGTGTGCGCAGCTAAACTTCGATTCCGGCTCCAGTGACATCGACCAGAAAATCTTACAAATTTGTCAGACGCTGGTAGCTCAGAACTCCTCTGAGGAGTCGAACGAATCACTGGGGTCCAGTTGGCCGACAGCCTGAGCAGCCGCCTCGACATCAGCGCTCTGCGTTTTGTCCGGAATTCGGTAGTCTTCCTTCATCCAGCGTCCTAAATCCACCATCTGGCATCTGCTGCTGCAAAAGGGCCAGGCAGGACTTCCCCCACGGGACACGGCTTCCTTGCAGGTGGGGCAGGGAGTAGAGGGTTCGGGAGTAGAAGGACTCTTATTCATACCTGGTGATATTTCCCTTTGTTCAAAAGCGGTGTCCTGATCGACAATAGCAGGGTAGCAGAACGGCCAAAAACGAAACCAATTACGATGTTTTAGACTATCTGTGCCCTGAACAGACTGGTATTTTGGGTAGTTTTATCGCATAACGCAAGCGAGCTCCCATTCAAGTGGAGTGCCGGGAAACATTACGGACTAAGATACTAGGTATTATGCAATCCTCTCTGAAGCACATCGGACATTTTCTCCTATTGTCAGGCTTTCTGATTTTGAGCACCGCGATGGGAGCTTCCGCACAGGACAGCAGTGCTAAGAGCGGCACGCAGGCCGTCACGCTCGACCCCGAGACTGCAGCCGAGCTTGAGGAAATTGGCAGGCAGATATCAGCGACGACGATGAGTCCATTTTGTCCCGGCCGAACCATATCGGCGTGCCCGAGCGGGCAGGCAAGGCAGCTGCGCGAGCAGATCGTCATCTGGCTCAAGGAGGGGCTTACCCCTGAGGGAGTGCGTAATCGACTGATTATCACCTATGGCGAGGAAGTCAGAGGAACACCGCGCGCCGAAGGAGTGGGGCTCATGGCCTGGATCGTTCCGGCCATGTTTATCATCCTGCTCGGAGCGCTTGTGGTGATTGTTCTCTACTATCTCCGTAGTAGGAGCCAGGCGGCAAAAGAGATCGAGTCCTCGAATGAGGCGGAAGTCGAGGACGCGATGCAGCAGCGTATCCATGACGAGTTAGAGGCACGCCGTCGATCGTAGTTGCCCCAGGCAACAGATGGCCTGCACTACCAGTAGCAATATCCCGAACAAGAATGTGAATTATGTCAGAACTAAAAACAAAAATTCAGGGCGATATCAAAACGGCAATGAAAGCACGTGACCAGGTGCTGTTGACAAACCTGCGTGGGTTGATGGCCGCGATAAAGCAAATCGAAGTGGATACCCGTGCCGATGTTGACGACGCGACGGTGCTCAACGTCATTCAGAAAGAAGTTAAAAAACGTAGGGATGCGCTGAAGTTTGCCGAGGATAACAATCGCAGCGATATTGCTGAACAGAACAAGAACGAAATCGAAATTCTCCAAAAGTATCTCGGTGCTCCCCTGAATGAAGACGAACTTCGAACTGAGATACGCAGCCTGATCGACAATGGCGCAGATTCGATCGGCAAGGTCATGGGGGAGTTAAACAAAAATTTCAAGGGACGCTTTGATGGCGGTAAAGCGAGCTCAATGATTAAAGAACTATTGTCCTAATTGGAGCAGACTGTAGTACGAAATGGAAGCACAACGAGACATAGAGAAAAAGGCCGAGCTGTCCGACGAACAGAAGCGTCGTCTTCGCGCAGTGCGGAGAGGCTATCGAGCTGAAAGTGTAGAAGTAAAAGACAGCGGCTGGCTGATAGAGATCAAATATCTGGATGGCACAACGGTGCAATTGAACAGCAAACTGCTAAAGCTGAAAGCAAAGGAGTTGCAGGGCGATTAGCTCCTCGCAAAAAATACGGTTTGGAAGCGAAAAAGATAGAAAGCATTGTTGAGAAGCTGAGACCCTTGTATTCGCAGGGGGCCGGGGATTGCCCCGACGCGGTGCTCCAGGGATATCCGGATCCGAAAAACAGTATTGCCGGACTTCGCTGTCTTTTCGAAGTTCTTTTTCCGGGTATCAATGCAGCGCGTCTAGGTCAGCAGGATCTCCAGGAGTATCTCGTGAAAGGAATAGCCGATGCATCGGCATATCTCCGTCCGGAAATCGAGCGAGCGCTTCCTTTTCGCTGGGATTCTGAATCCAAACCGCAGAGTGCTAACTTTGAGGAAGAGTCACATGCGATAGTTGATAGACTGATGGATTCTCTTCCGCATATACGCAGTATGCTCATCGCCGACGTGCAGGCGGCGTATGATGGAGACCCGGCAGCCCTGAGTTATGCGGAAGTTATTCTCGCCTACCCGGGGATAGTCGCTATCACCTCCCACAGGATAGCCCACGAACTATATAAGAATGATGTTCCGGTAGTTCCGCGAATAATGAGCGAATGGACGCATACAAAAACTGGTTGCGATATCCACCCCGGAGCAACAATCGGTAAAGGTTTCTTTGTCGATCACCCCACTGGCGTCGTAATTGGTGAGACCGCGGAAATCGGTGAGCACGTAAAATTCTATCAAGGCGTCACCATCGGTGCGAAGAGTTTCCCGCTTGATGAGAATGGTAAGCCGATAAAGCATATCAAGCGGCACCCCACCGTAGAAAGCGATGTGGTCGTATACTCGAATTCTACCATCCTAGGTGGAGACACCGTCATCGGAGCCGGCACTACCATCGGAGGTAACGTCTTCGTTACAAAGAGCGTACCGCCAAAAAGCTTTGTGATGCGAGAAATGCCACAGCCTCGCATTAAGACAGACGAGAATCAGTAATAAGCAGACCGCAGAGATCCCTGTGTGATTTCGCCGCCCCATCGGTGCGGCGCATACCGTGGGCGCCTACGAGCCGCTACTGCAATTCCCGGTGGGCAAAAATCAGGCTGGCCAGCAGCAGCGCTACTGCTGAGTAGGTCAAGGCGTACAGCAAGGCACTTCCCAGATATGCCCAGGAAAGCGAACCGCCATAGACGATGTAGTCGTGCACGTTAAATACGCTCAAGTCGGGAAGGACCGCATCAAAAAGAGCCACAAGTCCCTGTAAGCCCTCAGCCTCTTCTGGATTCTGCGCGACATAGCCTCTTAGATAGGCGATGGAACGACCACCCAGATAAGTCCCAAAGGCAAACACCCCGGAAAGTGAGGTGGTGACAACGAGAGAAGAAAAGAAAATCGTAACGGCAGAAATAACAAACATTTCGAGCACGATAAACACCACCGACTGCAAGAGACGAAAATCAAGGCTGCCTTCAAAGAGTGCGACAAAGAACACAAGACCGAGGCCCATAGCAGCGACCATGACTCCCACCATAAGCGCTAGCCCGAGCTGCTTACCAAGTACAAACTGCCAGCGATGCACAGGCTTGGAGAGGATATTGTAGATCGTCTTATGGGCAAGCTCGTTGTAGAGCAAATGTACGCCACTCAATATTGTCAGGACCGCACCGCAAAAAGAGAGAGAAAACAAACCCAAGTCCTTAATAACATCGGCTTGATTACCAATGCTCACCGCACCAAAAAACGCAGAGAGCAAAACGAGAACTATTGCGAAGGCCACCACGGCGTAGAGGATCCGGTTACGCACCGCTTCCCGATACGTGTTAATCGCTATTGCAAACACTTTCATAGCGTTTCAGCCTCGGCGCTGCTCTCTCTACTGGTAACAGAGAGATAAATTTCCTCGAGCTTCTGACCTATTGAATCAAAACGCTGCACACTCAGGTCTGCCGCCAGGGCAGCACGCAACGCGGTTTCTGCGGCAGCGGTATCCGGGAGGTACATGGTAGTAAGCCCCAAACGGTTCGAGTTTTCTTCAAACTCAATCTGCTCAGAAGACAATAATTCCGCAAAAGTCGACACTGACAGGACTTCCTCTCGTGGCGCGCCAATCGACAGACAATAGCGCTTAGGGAACAGATCCTCCGCATCTGCCAATGAGAACTCCGTGACGAGAGTTCCCTGCGACATAATGCCGACCATAGAGCAGATCTCCTCTACGTCAGAGAGAATGTGCGAGGACATCAGAATACTGGTTCCTTTATTCTGAAGGGCAATAATCAGCCCTCTCACATCGGCACGCCCATTGGGGTCCAGACCCGAAAACGGCTCATCGAGAATCAAAAGTCGGGGGTCGTTAAGGATTGCCTGGGCAAGCCCCAGACGTTGCTGCAGGCCTTTTGAGAGTGTTCTAATCTTCGCGTCGGTCTTATGCGCTAAGCCGACTTGCTCAAGGACATCCGTGATACGATTCTTAGCATCCCGTCCTCGCATGCCGTAGAGCTTCGAGAAAAAGCTCAGGGATTCCCTCACACTCAGATGATCATAGAAGTAGGGGTACTCGGGCAGGAAGCCTATCTTCTCTCGCTGCTGAACCGAGGAAAGTGGCACACCCTCAAAGAAAATGTCGCCAGCATTAGGCTTGAGAATCCCCGTGATGCATTTTAGTGTGGTAGTCTTTCCGGCACCATTATGCCCGAGGAATCCGTAGGCCGCGCCTTCGGGAAGCCTGAAGCTTACGTTCTTCACTGCAGGCATTTTCTTAAAAAGCCAGTACGAGAGAAAGCTCTTTTCCAGATTGCGCAGTTCGAGGATGGGAGAACTCATGGCTGCTGCCCTTGCTCTTCTGCCATCGATTTTCCTTCCGCTGATCGCTTCATCTTTCTTAATCGTTCGTTTTTTGCCAGACCGGTCCTGGCGGTCTTGCCGGCAAACTCAAGACCTCTACTGCCGTTGCTTGCGCGAATAGTTCCGTCCGCTGCATCGATGCGATACGGCTTACGAAAGGGGTCCAGAGGCACTCCCTTAATCAACCCCTTCTCCGCGAGGACCGCAAGTGATTTGGGGTATTCACCACTATCAGCACGATAGCGAGCCACGAGGCGGTCAAGATATTTGATGTCCCTACTGATATAGACGAGGGTGAGTCGCTCCTGAAGAGCCCGACGGGCATCTTCACTTTCGCTTGAATCTATCATTTCCTTGAGAGCTCTAATCGCCGTTCCTGTGTCACCTCTGGAAACCAGAAGGCGGGAACCCAGAGACGCCATAAAAGAAGGTGCATCGGCTTTCTTTGCGCCGGTGATAAAATCACTGCTTGCAGCACTCTGATCTTCGAGGAAATACCAGCGATTAAAACCACGCAGGTAATAATATCTCCAATATTCAGGATCTGCATCAATGGCTCTGCTCAACAGCTTCTCACTCAGCCGCGGTTCGTCCGCCACCCAGGACAAAAGTGTGCTGCAAAACTCAAAGCGTTGCCTCGAGCGAGGATCAAGCTCAGTAACAAGGTCACACATGTGGCCAAACCAGGGCATATGCGCATGCTGCTCCAGTTGCTTTCCAAAGTAGTTCAGCGTCGAGAACCAGAGTATATTGGCGGTGGTACGTTCAAAGCCAAAAGTGAACATACGGACGTAGCGTATTGAGGGAAGGTAGAGTGGGACACCTTCGTCGGGGGTGGATAATTCCGCTTTGTGCAGGCGTGCTACCCCCTTCGTGTAGACAAGGCCGGGAACAAGCAACAGTAACAATACTATTACCAGAGCATAGCTATGGCGCTTCATTTCCGTATCGCACCCCTAAAAAGCAAAAAACCGGGGATCTGGTCCCTCCGGAGCATACAAACAACAGATTGCAGTCTAGCATTCGCATACAGGGGAGGGGTAGGGATTTAGTGCCTCTTCCCAGGGCGTTCCGCCAGACGAGAGCAAAAAAAAAGGAGGCTCAAAAAAGAGCCTCCTCAAGTGCATCAGCGGGCTATTGGCCCGCTGATGTTCCTAGTCGTTTAATTATACGCTAGGAGCAGATGGAGCACAGGTTCCAGCGTTGCTGCTGTTCTGCATCACGTTGCTGTTTGCGCCCGAAGACTGCCATTCGTAGTCTCGGTCACCACGTGAGTGACAAGAAGCTCCACTGAACTCTTCGTCAGCAGAACCCTGAGCGTCGAACTCGATCTCTACATCAGCACTCAATACGAAACCAGGAAGAGTAGTTTCGCAAGCTGCGTCTGTACAATCTGCATATGCCTCGTTATCAACGAAATATGCTTCTTCAGCAGTCAAACCATTTCGGAGATCAGACTGTGCACGAGAGTTAAATGCTCGAGTCTTATACTCAGCGAACTGTGGAATCGCGATAGCGGCGAGAATTCCGATAATTGCAATTACAACGAGAAGTTCGATAAGGGTAAAACCTTTTTCATTATTCATAGTGGATACCACTCCTATTTTATGTTGTTGGTGTTGCTCAATTAAAACGTAACCCCGAAGTCTCTCCCCGGTGTAAACGAAATCTGTGCAGTCAAGGTACCAAGGGCGATTACCAGACTGTGTGGCTAGACTAAGCAAGCCTAATGCCATACTCGTGAAATTCTAAAATAAACTTGAGCTAAATTTTGTCACTGGCAATTCCCTCATTATCGTGGTGACTTACCCTCCCGATGACGCCTTGTGTAGTAGGCGTCCTTCAGTCGTTTTGGATGCAATTTATGTCCCCGGGAGTGCCAAAAATTGTAAATTGCCAGTCTTGAGTCATTTTTTGTCACCTTCAAAAGCCGTGCAAAACGGAATAATTCATACACCCCCCGTTGAGACGGAAAGCACGCACCTATATTCTCCCATACCGCAGCGCGGACGCGGCTGCATTCACAGCTCAATCTTCTCGTTCGGGCGAGGAGCAACTGCCTTCACAGTCCCATTATTGCGGGGACACAGGTAGGCGAAATGTAATGACAAAGCAGTAACAACAAGGCCCGAGTCTTTCTGAATGCCGGGTTCAAGGGTGCCCTCTCAGTAAGCAGGGTATCTGCTGCTCATGTGCTCGATCGGATGTCCTCTGAGTGAGGAAAGAGTGTGCAGAACCACGGGAAGCCAGGGCGGTGCAGGATTACCTTGCCTGGAGCAGGCACACTCTTCTGGAATGGAAATCGCTTCGTAAAGGGGGTGTGTTTTGCGCTTAATCTGCTCCGCCTGAAGAGTCGCCTAAGCCGTATTTTTTCAGACGATAACGGAAGGAACGGAAATTCAGGCCGAGCAATTCCGCAGCATGCTTCTTAACCCCGCCCGACTGACGCAGGGCCTCCATAAGAAAATCCTGCTCGATCTTCGCTAATGTATTTTCCAGATCGATTGGTATGCTCAGCTCTGCTGATGGCATTAGGAGGCCCGCCCCCTGTGGTTCGCCTTGCACAGGACTGCCTGCTGGTGTGCGTTCGCTTCCGGATTCCTGCGTGCGAAGCTCGGGGGGAAGATGCTCGGGCAGAACCGCGCATCCGCCCAATACCAGGGCTCGCTCAATCAGATTCTCCAATTCCCGAATGTTGCCGGGAAAATCATGCTGCATGAGCAATTGAAGCGCATCCGGCGATATTAGCGGCAGTGGCAAATCCGGATCACTTTGTTTAACGACGAAGTGGCGCACAAGTAAGGGGATATCGTCCTTGCGATCCCGTAGTGGGGGAAGCACCAGGTTGACGACATTCAGGCGATAATAGAGATCCTCTCGGAACTGCCCCTTATCGATCTCCGCTTTCAGGTCACGATTAGTCGCAGCTACAATTCTTACATCCACGGGGATGTCATTGGTGTCCCCAACCGGACGTATCGTGCGCTCCTGAAGGGCTCGCAAAAGTTTGGTTTGTAGCAATAGTGGCAACTCCCCGATTTCATCGAGAAAGATAGTACCTCCCTCAGCTTGCCTGAACAGGCCGCGACTATCAGATACCGCTCCGGTAAATGCGCCTTTCTTATGTCCAAACAACTCGCTCTCAATGAGATTCTCTGGTATTGCGCCGCAGTTTATCGCAACAAAAGGACGTGAACTGCGTTTTCCACTGGCGTGAATAGCCTTCGCAATGAGCTCTTTACCCGTTCCACTCTCGCCGGATATCAATACGGAGGCGTCGCTCTTTGCTACTCGCTCGACCAGCGCAAACACTTGCTGCATCAGAGGACTTTCTCCGATAATTGAGACTCGCTCAGCGCTAGCGCCCAGCTCACTTGCAGGATCCTGGGTCGTATCAGAAAGGAGCTTCGTCATTCTCTCATGAAGCTCCAGGCGCTCCTTCATATCTTTGAGGTGACTCACGTCATTAAAGATAATCATTCGGCCCGTTTCACGGCCATCGGAGTCGGTAATACTCTTTACCGAGTAATTGATGTGACGCTCATCTTCGTCAGTTCCCGAGGAGCGCAGTGTCAGTTCCGTAATAGATGCATCTCCCCCGTCTTTGAGAAGATCGCCAATCCCATCAATACCGTGCATCTTAAAGGCGTCATTTATTCGCTTCCCGACCATTGAGGAACTCTCTATGGAAGCAATACCGACGATAGCACGAGCCGCTTCGTTGATTCCCGTAATGGTAGACTCCAGGTCTACGGTAATGATGCCGTCTGAAACATCGTTAAAAAGTTGGCTCTGCTGCTTATTGAGCTCTTCCACGTTGCGCTGTCGCTTTTCGGCCAAAGAGTGAACAATCTCAAGCTGCCTGGCGAGATAACCGCTGACAAGAGCAATGAGGACCAGGCAGAGGTAGACGCCCAGAATTTCCTGGGTATTCGGCTGGAACACCTCCTGCGTCAGAGGGGGAACAATATCGGCACTAAGTGTTCCATACGCCAGACCGGACATAGCAGCTACGATAACCGCGCCGTTTCTACTAAGGACGATAGCAGCTGCCACAATCAACAGGAGATAGAGCGAAATGAGCACTGGTGAGGCAGCGAGATAAATAGCTACAGTGGCAAGTACGGCATCAAGCGCAAACTGCGCATAGGCCATTTTGCGGCTGGGCTCAAGCCTGTTGAGCAATACATAGTTGATCAGACTCAAGCCATAGGCGACCCCGAGGGAAATGAGCACTGCACGAGCTGAGAGACCGGCAGAATTCTCATAGAGGTCCCAGCCCGCCGCACCTAGAATCGCCGTGAGCACGCACACGCGCGCGTAGAGAATACGCTGGAGGAACAAACGGGTTTTTTCGCCCGTGGGTCGAACCTCCGGCTCATTGAAGAAGAAATCACGAACCGCTGGCCCGAGTGGTCTCGAACGAGCCGACTCACCCATCAGTTTAATAGACGAAGTTGCGGATTGTATCCACGTTGTTTCAGACTGTTCCATGCACTACAGATTTGGGTCCGGAGCGAAACTCAGACACTCTCAAACAGATCGTATCCAAAATCAGCTCTACGTTGTTTGTTCGCCCGCAAAATTACATGTCCGTGCTCAGGGCATGTCTCTTCACGTATAAAAACTTCTCTAAATCACAGTTCTCTAAATAACGGAGCCGAGCTTAAAGATCGGCAGATACATCGCGACTACGAGTCCACCGACTATCGTTCCGAGAACGAGAATCATAATTGGCTCAATTAATTGCTTAAGACCGTTTACGGCGTTCTCCACCTCATCCTCATAGAAGTCTGCGACCTTTCCAAGCATCGCATCGAGGGCACCAGTTGATTCACCTACGTTAATCATCTGCACAACCATCGACGGAAAGATAGTTGAGTCGGCGAGTGGTTCAGCGATTGATCGACCTTCACTGATGCTGTGGCGAATGTAAGAAACTTCTTTTTCCACAACTTTGTTACCGGCGGTGCGGCCGCAGATGGCAAGGGCATCTAAAATGGGAACCCCGGAACTCAGCATGGTGCTCAGTGTTCGGGTAAAGCGGGATACTGCTACCTTACGAATAATGTCGCCGAAGACAGGTAGCTTGAGGAAGATCGGATGCATTACCTCCTTACCTTTCTCAGTCGCAAGAAAGCGTTTAAACATCCAGAACATACCAAACATAGTACCAAAAATAATATGGTAGTAGGCGACGAAGAAATCGGAAATCTCCATCACCAGGCGAGTCGGCGCGGGCAGGGCAGCACCGAAGTCAGTGAACATATCAGCAAAGGTCGGTATAACGAAAATAAGCAGAATCGCGGTTACGATTACCGCAGCCGCAACTACCACCGCCGGGTAAATCATCGCGGTCTTTACCTGACGACGCAGCTTATCCATTTTTTCCAGATAGTCAGCAAGACGGGAGAGAATGATGTCGAGGATACCACCGGTTTCACCCGCCGCGACCATATTGACGAAGAGATCGTCAAATATCTTCTCGAACTCGGATAAGCCATCGGCAAGCGTTCCACCAGTTTCTACGCGCTCGCGAACGCCGTTAAGCGCCACGCGCATAGCCTTGTTGTCGTGACTTTTTCCAAGGATATCGAGTCCCTGTACGATAGGAAGACCCGCGTCAATCATGGTGGCAAACTGACGGGTGAATACGACCACGTCTTTAGTCTTGGCTTTTGGTCCGAATCCGGGAATGGTGATTTCCCGATCGAGTCCGGTTCCTTTCTCCTTTACTTTTTTGGCGTTTGGCTTGATTCGCTGGGTCCGCAGGGCCTGGATGACCTGTTGCTGGGTCACCGCCTCCATTTCGCCCTTAACTTTCTTGCCTTTTGCTGTGGTTCCTTCCCAGGTAAAGGTTGCCATGCTCACTCCTACTTCAAAATCTCATAACCAAAAGGTTGGCCTTTCGTCGCTGTTTGGGGCCGAATAGATGCGCGCCCAAACGGTAGTCGCCGATTTACTGAGGAGTGTTGCCTGGAACCAATAGCGAGAATGATAGAGAGCCAGCAATACAACCTTCCGGCATTAGTGACGAAAATTGACACCTATTGAGTTGTCGGCCTAAGCCACTGAAGCCTTTAGTTATCGCCGCTGAAGCGGCAAAATTTTTCGCGGTGGGTATCGAGGGCACGGAATTTTGGCACGGTGTAGCGCAAAAAACGTAGAAGAACGAGGAAGTTGCGCAAAATAGCCCCGATCGGGGCGCAGATGGGGGTATTGGGTTAGAGCAGTCTTCGGATAATGATAGTACGATTTTATCCTACGACTGCTCTAATCTTTCTTCTCCCGCACGGACTTACGTCCGTGCTCGAAAGCATTTTTCGCTACGCTTTTATGAAAAATGCTCTAGAGCAGTCTTCGGATAATGATAGTACGATTTTATCCTACGACTGCTCTAATCTTTCTTCTCCCGCACGGACTTACGTCCGTGCTCGAAAGCATTTTTCGCTACGCTTTTATGAAAAATGCTCTAAAGCAGTCTTCGGATAATGATAGTACGATTTTATCCTACGACTGCTCCAGTCTCTCTTCTCCCGCAAGGACTTAGGTCTGTGCGCTAGAATCCCAGGACCTTGACCAATTCTTCTCTCAGAGATCCCAGAGGAACTCTCCGCTGCTCAAGGGTATCGCGGTCGCGTAGTGTGACCGTATTATCGTCCATGGTGTCGTGATCAACGGTAACACAATAGGGTGTGCCGGCCTCATCCTGCCTACGATAGCGTCTGCCAATGTTACCGCTGTCGTCGTAGGTGCAGGAATAGTGTTCCTTCAGGCCGTCGTAAATCTCTTTTGCCTTTTCGGGATGTCCGTTTTTTCTGAGCAAGGGAAATACGGCTACCTTGGTAGGCGCGATTTTCGGATGAAATTTCAAGACGGTTCGAGGATTTCCATCGACTTCCTCTTCGCAATAGGCGTCTGTGAGAAAAACCAATACCGTTCTGTCGGTCCCTAGTGCAGGCTCTACCACGTAAGGAACAAAGGTCTCATTGGTCGTCTGATCTCTCCACATGAGCTGCTTACCGCTGTATTCCGCGTGTTTCTTCAGATCGTAGTCTCCACGACATGCAATACCCTCGAGCTCGGACCAGCCGAACGGAAAGAGGTACTCAACATCCGCACAGGCAGATGAGTAGTGCGCAAGTTCATCATCATCATGAGGTCTCAAACGAAGGCGGTCCGGATTGACCCCCAAATCGATAAACCACTGCAGACGAGTCGTCTTCCAGTACTCGTACCACTCAAGCATTTCCTCAGGACGACAGAAAAACTCCATCTCCATCTGTTCAAATTCGCAGGTTCTGAAGGTGAAGTGGCGCGTGGTAATCTCATTACGGAAAGACTTACCCTGCTGCGCGATTCCGAAAGGCATTTTGACTCTGCTCGAATCAACGACATTCGGGAAGTTGACGAAAATCCCCTGTGCGGTCTCGGGGCGGAGATACACGGTATTTGAAGCATCAATCACCGGACCCAGGTTTGTCTGGAACATGAGATTGAAATTTCGCGCCTCACCAAGTTCGCATGGCTTCTTTTTGTTCTTCGGACACATTGGCGGTGCCGAAGCGTCAATGTGGTCCTCGCGATAGCGAGAGCCACAAACCCCGCACTCGACGAGGGGATCGGTGAATCCCGCAAGATGTCCGGAAGCCTCCCAAACCCGAGGGTGCATGATAATGCTGGCATCAAGCCCCACGACGTCATCGCGGCTCATCACCATTGATCTCCACCAGGCCTCTTTTACATTTCGTTTTACTTCCACTCCAAGCGGTCCATAGTCATAGCAGGACGCAAGCCCCCCATAGATCTCGCTCGACGGGAAAATAAAGCCTCGTCGTTTGGCAAGGGAAACAATGGTATCAAGCGATTCTACACTGGGAGAGGTATCCATACTAAAACTCTATACTTCAGGCCCTGATCAGCGGCCGATGGTTAGCAATTTGATATTGATTTTGCTATCTTATGCAATAACTTCAGCATCTTGTCGAGGGTGATGCTGCGATTCCTTGTATCCCTCACAAAAGGTGAGGTCCTCCGACTGCCAAATTCAAGCATATAGGCCACTTACTACGTACCTGAGTGATGAATACCGTACTGTTCTGCCAAGAAGACATACAGGAAAATGCCGAGTTCGAAGTGTCGGGGGACCGGGCGCAGCACATGCTTGAGCATCAGGGGGCAGAGAAGGGTCGGCAATTCCGGG
>JAUIMJ010000391.1 GCA_030433295.1 bacterium
TGCCTCTGCAAATTCTTGCTTGTGCGTATGCTACGCTGATTCTCGTCTGTATTGGCTACGACAATTGTCTGTAGGTGTTTGATGAAACCGACAGAGGAGCTACGAAGAAGCATTTGTCAGCGTCCAATGGGACGGCAGGTCGTAATGTACCAAAAGTGGCGACGACTTCTTTTTCTTCACTGGGAGATTGAGCCACAGATTATCCGCGATACGCTTCCACCTGGTTTAGAGGTCGATACTTTTGAAGGTCGGGCGTATGTGGGTGTGGTACCTTTCTTCATGAGAGACATCCGCCCACGGTTCTGTCCGACGGTTCCGGGTATTTCTCATTTTCTTGAGTTAAACGTAAGAACCTATGTGCATGACGAGCGGGGAAGACCTGGTGTCTGGTTCTATTCCCTTGATGCAAATCAGTCCCTGGCCGTGCTGCTGGCACGACGCTTCTTTTTTCTGCCGTATTTCAATTCTAAGATGAGCGCCAGTGTTCAGAACGAGGTGGTGACGTATGCGTCCTGGCGACATGGAAGCGAGCAAAAGCATCTTTCCTCCTACATCTACTCGGGAACAGAGTCGATCCCTTTGCCAGAGCCGGGAAGTCTCGAGTTTTTCCTTATTGAACGCTATCTCTTGTTTGCGTACCAGGAGAAGAGAAGGCGACTGTACTCAGGAAGAGTCTACCACAAGCCATACTCCCTTCTGCAAGCCGAAGTCGAATCGTATTCTTCATCCCCGATGGAGCTGGCGGGTTTTGCAGCCCCCATGCGCCCGCCCGATCATGCGATCTTCTCACCCGGGGTGGATGTGGATATATTTGGTATCCAGGCAGTCGATGCGTGAATGCGGGGAAGTAATGCGATGATATCAGCAGAATTCTTCATACTTTCTTTTTGTTTTTTTGCTGCTGTGCTTTTGCTTGCAAGTATCCGCAGTTTGCATTGTCCCTACTGGCAGCTGCCTCTCGGACTGAGCTTCTTCATCGGGGGATGTATTCTGACATTCGTTTTTGCGCTGTACTGGTTTGCTACGGTGATTGCTGTTCTTTCAGGGATCGCAGGAGCGGCTGCTGTCATTGTAATTAATGAACGCAGGAAACCTGCGCCTGTCTCCGAAGATTTTTCGAATACTGAAGATTTATAGTCGTAGTTCTCATTGCAAAGTAATCGATGTAGATTTGCATCGGTGCCTAATGACATCGTTCAATAGAGGTAAGGGTATGGACAAGGCCTTGGTGGAACGTTTCGAAAATTTGCTTAATCGTTGGGAGAAGGCGCTTGATGCTAGCGAAGAACATCAGCGTCGATACGCCGAGGCCTTTAAAGAATTCGAGAATAGGTCGAAGAAGGCATATCCTTTGAGCGATCGGGCTGGTATATTGTCCTTTGTTATCTTTGTCCTCGTTCTGCTGGCTGTTCTGCTGCTTCGCAACTAGGGATGTCGCATATCCCTGGTCCAGGGTTTCAAACTGAAATCGCGAACTAAAGGATTGGGCTGCTACCGAGGGGAGAGAAGGCGACTGACCTTTGTAGTAGCGGAATAAGAGCATGGCCAACTTTTTGTTAATCCACGGAGGATCGCACGGGGCATGGTGCTGGGACGCATGCGTTGCGGAACTTTCCCGTCGCGGACACAAGGCGATAGCGTTAGATCTGCCCGGGCATGGTGCAGATGCCACACCGCGAAATGCAGTGAATGTCAGTTCGTATGTATCGGCAGTAGTCTCAGCACTGGATAGTGAGCCGGATGGAAGCTTTACTCTGGTTGGACATTCTCTTGCGGGCACGGTCATCCCGAGGGTGGCCGTGGAGAGATCGGAGAGAGTCCAGGAGTTGGTTTTTCTTGCCGCGCTTGTCTTGAGCCCCGGGGAGTCCGTTATCGATTATATACCGGAAGATCGCAGACCCGCCTATTTCGAAATGGCGGAACTGTCTGATGACAACTCCTTTCTCGTTGACAGGGATGTTGCCGGAAAGGTCTTCTTCAATGATCTTTCTCCCGAGGATGCAGATGCCGCATATGCCAGACTGACACCGCAAGCTCTAGGCGTCTATCTGGAAGAGAGTACCGTTGACATATCCACCCTGGAACACGCCAAGAGATACATTGTTTGTAGGGACGACCTTGCTCTGGGGTATGAGTCTTGTAAGGCTTTTGCTCGAAAGCTCGGTGGCAGAGTCGATGAAGTCGCGGCCGGCCACGATGTTATGCTCTCTCAGCCGAAGCTGCTGGTTGATTTGCTTGTTTCATAGACTGGGTGCGTGCTGATGCTCTATATCTTCGGGGGATTGCCGGCGGTGGGAAAGAGCTCGCTGGCAAGACACCTGGCCAGAGACTCCGGATCTTTGTATCTGCGGATAGATACCATAGAAGAGGCGATACAAGAGACGGGCACTTTTGGCGGGGTTGAGGGATACGAAGTTGCGTATCGCCTTGCCGCAGATAATGTTGCTAACGGCTTGTCGGTAGTGGCTGATTCGGTAAATCCGCTGGGGCTCACTCGTCAGGCCTGGCGTGATGTTGCCCGCAAGGCAAATGTTGATTACCTGGAAGTTGAAATAATCTGCTCTGATACCAATGAGCATCGAGCACGCCTCGAATCACGTAGTGCAGGCATGGAGCAGGGGCGAAGGCTCACGTGGGAGGATGTCTGCAACAGGGAATACGAGGTGTGGAATGCGGATGTCGTATTCGATACAGCAGGAAAGTCCCTGAAAGAGAATTACAAAGAGTTTGAAAAAGTCATTTTGGGGCACAAGCGATAGTGCCCTGTACGGAAGAATCCTAGAAAACGAGGGATAGCGCTCTGCAATGAAAGTCTCCGGCATACTCTGTGACCTGGAAGGAGTCCTGATTAGGGGTAAAACAATGGAGGTTTTACCGGGCGCCGTTGATTTGCTCTCATACTGCAGGCAGCGCGAACTTCCCTTCGGAATAGTGACGAATAATACCATGCATGCTCCGCGGGTCTTGCTCGAAATGTTACATGATCGCGGATTTGATCTCGAGCAACATCAATTGCATACCCCCTTGCAGTTCCTCTCTCGGGAGCTTGAAGGGACAAAAAAAGCGCAGGTAATCGGTAGTCCGGGCTTGATTGAGTTTGTTCAGGAGCAGGAGGTTGAAGTCGTGGAATCTTCTGATGTGGATGCCGTCATACTGGGCGGTAGCTACACAGTTTCGAATGAGAAGCTGTATACCGCGTTTACTGCACTCACCGAAAATAACA
>JAUIMJ010000392.1 GCA_030433295.1 bacterium
GTGGATGCCGATGAGGTTACGTATTCCTTGCACATCATGATCAGACTCGAACTGGAAGTGGCCCTGATAGAAGGGACATTGGAGGTTGAGGATCTGCCGCAGGCCTGGAACGCGGCTTATGAGAATCACCTGGGCATTCGACCGAAAAACGACGCTGAAGGTGTGCTGCAGGACATACACTGGTATTCGGGAATGTTTGGATACTTTCCTACCTATGCATTGGGCAAGCTATACAGTGCTGAGATCTGGAATGCGCTCTGCAGGGAAGAGAAAAATGTGCCTGCCCTGATTGCAGCGGGTGACTTTTCGCTTATCAAAGAGTGGCTGTTTAAGCAGGTGCATCAGTATGGACAGCGCTATACGGCGCTGGAGCTCATGCAGAAAATTACGGGAGCGGCCCCGGGTCATCAGGCTTTTATCAGCTACCTTAGAGAAAAGTACCTCGAATCATAGTTTGCCCGGGCCCTACCCTGCTTCAGCTTTGAAATGAGCTAAGCCAGCGATCTATCTGGGGATCCTCTGCCGTGGAGCCCCCTTCCGGCTGGGTTAAGTGCCCGGCAATTGAAGGAAATCTCTATTTTTGATAATTTACCTCGATATATCGACAGGGGTAGAAGCGCATCCGCTCGCTTCCATCAGGCTGTGCCGACAGGCCGACAGTACTACGCAGACGTAGTTCTTACAGGCATTGGCACAATGCGATGGAAACGAACGGTGGTGAAAAAGGTAAAAAAACTTCCTGGAATCTGAGATTTGTCGAGCGAATGCTTGTCCGGCGCTTTGGGCCGTTCAGGCATTCGTTTCACCAGGTCACTAACCCCAGGTAGTATCGTGTTTTTTAAAAAGTATTGTGTGTTTTTCTTTTTGGGCGGTCTGATTGTAATCGGCTGCATTGTTGATTATCTCAACAAGTACAATCAGCAGGTCTTTGCCCGGAGCCACGGCATCAGTGCCGTGGAGGCAGACGACTGGCCATCCACTGCTGCTGTCCTAGGACGGCGGCTTGAATCTCTGCAGTTCATCGTCAATTTTAAGGCTCACTTCACCGACGTCGATTGGGAAGGAGCCCAGAAAAAATGGAAAGACAGCACTAAATACGGTGACGTTCGCTTTCCCAACACCTCGGGTCGTATCGCTTTGGCGATTGACGACTACAAAAAAGCTCACGAGGATGAGCGGCGGGAGTTGTCGCTCGAACTTACGGGCTACGTGGATTCCGATTGGGATGAGCTACTTGAAACGTTTGCTACTCTCTATGAGGAAGATGCAAAAGACGTAGGACTTACGAGCAAGGCATCCCGCCTTGAAATCGAAGCTGCTCGTCGAAAGCGATCAGCCAAAAAGCTCGGACTTCCCGAAGACGTAGACAGTGCCGCTCTCTTGAGAGCCCACTCCTGTCTCTATGAATTTCTCAAAACCCAGGAGGTGAAACCGCGTGTCCCGATGACGGGCAGCGCGGTTGAACGATGCATGGCAATCTATGAGCCAATCATCGAACATCCTCGGCTTGATGAAATGCTTGAGACGAAGAGCTTCCCCACGGAACTCGCCGCACTCTTCGGCAAAGAGGGGGTCCAAGACTTCGAGCAGCTGCGCCGCGAGCTCGAACTCGAGAACAAACCCTGGAGTGAGTTCTTCGAGTATACAAACGAGTATCTCGAAACAAACTTCAACTGAGCCAATACCGGTTCCCCGTCCATTAGCAGGGCGACGGAGGTTTATTCACCACTGTCGTCCCACCCCTTAAACTCCGAAAAAGGTATCAGGTACTTTTCAGCAAAATATGCGCCCTTACTTTAAAGATTTAAAGTAAGGAATTGTCTTATGAAACGAAGGGATTAGGACGGGATTTGCTTGCAATTTCGGCTATTGTTTTAGTTTAAGTAAGTTAAAACTAGTTAAGTAGCGGTACTGTGGTCGTTTAATTACCGTTTGGGGCTCAGTGGTTTGGGGTCTGCTGATGTAGCATCTCTTCGACGCCCGGGGTGTAGATGTCTGCCGGAAGCTTCTCCGTATCAACCGTCATCACCCCAAAGTAGAAGGCAAGCGGCATGGGGATCAGGGCCAAAAAGCAACTCAGTCCGAACAACTTCCAAGGTCGCTTCTGGTAAACTCTGATCGCAATCTTGGGCACGGCAAAAATCAATACCCAGACCCCCGCTCCGTAAATAATCGATAGCTGCACGGTCGTGTAAGCAACCAGCACCTGGGAATCAAACATATTCAGCGATTCAAAGTAGAACATATTGGCTAGGGTGCTCCAGACAAACAGCAAACCCGGCACAAGAGCCAGAGTCAGAAGTCTAGCATCGGCAAGCGTCCAGGACGCAAGCTTTCTCAGGATCACGTAGAGGATCAACGTGAGAACTATGGGAACAGAGACAAATACTACATCCATGCGCGTTCTTTGCCCTTCACTACGTAGTCTCGAGCTTTGCGCTAACGTCCATCAGGGTGCGCTCAACCTGGGGGAGATGATGATCAAGGTGCACACTGAGAAATTCCAGTAACTGCAGCAAATTCATCCAACCTGCAATCGGGTGTTTTACGATAGAACGCTTTGCCTGGTCCATGCTCATGGACTCAAGCATCGCCGGCCACTTTGTATCAAGTTCTTCCCAAATCTTTTGGGAATCCGAAACCCGTACTTCTTTATCCGGGATCACGGCTTTTGTCGGCGCTTTAACCCGAACCCTCGTCTTGAGAAACAAAAACATCAGTTTTATTTTCACCGCCTGTTTCAGACCCGGGGCTTTTTTCTTTTCGTCCGAGGAGAAATTATCCTCAGCCATGGCAAACATTTTTTCCTCAACCAACGCCAGGTGCTGGGCAACTTCGGCAATTGACCACTGGCCATCACCCGGGCGCAGCACCACTACCTCCGGCGTCATCGCGGCGATTCGCTGCATCAGGGCCTTACGATTGTCTGTGTAGGCCTCGTAACGTTTCTTTATCTGCTCTTCCATATCGCGAGCATAGCAAGGCAAACCGCCGGCCAGACAGCATTTTTGACCAAATCAAAAAAAAAGTGTGAACTATCCATTGAGGGGCCAAATACGCGAGAACGAGAAAGAATCCTCTGATCGCCAATCGCCTAAGCAACTGAAATAGCTGGATAAAAAACTTTTATCTGCGCAGCTATTTACACACCAATTAGCTGCGTTATACAATCCTCGCTGTACATACTCTCACTCCTGTTATTTGTCCTTACTGTCTGGAAA
>JAUIMJ010000393.1 GCA_030433295.1 bacterium
GACCGGCATCCACTTCTGGACCCCGAGGCTTTCCCTCCGGCGACCGGGACGGCCTTTGCTCAACAGGAACTTGAGCGATTGTTACCGGAGCTGCGTGAGGGCGTCTCTCTTCGAGAGCAACTTGATGAGAACGGTAATTCAATGCTCTCTGTCGAGCTTCTTCTTGATCATATCCGTCAGGTCACGAGCCGGGGTAGTTTTGCAACGAGAGCGGCAGCACCGGGAATGTCCGGTGAGCGGAATGAGATCCCTTCATATTACGATCTCGTTAAACGTAGTGTGCCCGGGGAGTGCTCCGCGCGCGTTTGTATTGTAACCTCGGATCTGGTCGGTCCTACCTTTAATGGTGGAATGGGAACCTTCTGCACTTCTCTTGCCGAGACTCTGGCGCAGGCCGGGGCTGAGGTAGAAATCCTATTTGTTCCTGGCACTCGATGTGAGAAGGGCACCTTCGATGATTGGGTTGAGGTTTACGCCAAGAAGGGAATCACCTTGCGTGCGCTGCCTTTTGAGCATCTCCCGTTTAAAGGGAACGGGCTGAGAAGTCGCTCGTATGAGGTGTATC
The DNA here is from genome assembly GCA_030433295.1 of bacterium. Classification (GTDB taxonomy): domain Bacteria; phylum Bdellovibrionota_C; class UBA2361; order SZUA-149; family SZUA-149; genus JAUIMJ01. The sequence goes on from JAUIMJ010000393.1 coordinate 566, forward strand.
GCTGGCTGTCACAATGCCAATACGATGTCATTCATTTTCACGATATGGTCGGATTTGGCTACTACTCTACTCTGGCCAAGAAGTGCGGGCTTGCGTTTGAGGCGTCCAGATTATGTGTGGAGGTTCACAGTCCCCATCGATGGCATTGGCATCACGATTCACGATTTTTCGAAGCCGAGAGTGACCTGGAAATGGACTATATGGAGCGCAAGAGTATCGAATGCGCTGATACCGTATTGGGCCCCAGTGCGTACCTGCTCAACTGGGTGCGAGAACAAGGCTGGCAGCTACCTGAAGAAAGCTATGTCCTTCCATATCCTTTAGCCGATCATCTGTATTCAGTTCCGCAGCCTAAGCAGGGAGCCACGGTTCAGGAAATTGTATTCTTCGGTCGCCTCGAAAAGCGCAAAGGTTTGCCGTTTTTCTGTGATGTACTTGATGCCTTGCATGAAAAGGGGCTGCTCCAGGTACCGGTGTCCTTTCTGGGTAAAGAAAGGGACATCGATGGAATGTCTTCGGTTGAGTATATCCAGCTGCGGGCTACTCAATGGAGCGTTCCGGTTTCCGTTGAAACCGAGCTGAGTCATCATGATGGATTGTCCTACCTGCAAAAGAATTCCCGACTTGCAGTGCTCGCGTCAAGAAGTGATAACTCTCCATTTACTGTCTATGAGTGCATCGCTCTGGGTATTCCTTTTGTTGCGAGCGCGGTGGGTGGAATCCCTGAGCTGATTGCAGCGGAAGACAAAGAACGGACCTTGTTCCCTTTGGAAGTGGACAAGGCCGCTCAACAGTTGGCTCGCGCACTGAAGGCACCAGCTCGTTCAGTCCGACCCCGGTATGATCCTACGCAGGTCAGAGCAGCATGGGTCGAACTACATGCGGAAGCTTCGGTCTCCGGTATCCATCCAGCTCCGCTATCTCAATCTGAACGTGATTGTGATGTCTCAGACGTCGAAATCATTGTGGATGGCCGCGGTGTTGACACGGCTTATCTTGAAGAGCTGTATGCTTCGCTGGAATTCTTCCATGAGGCTTCGGTGACTCTTTTGCGAGACGTAGAAGAGCCGGATTGTTTGCTCGGTCGGGGAAGAGGGCAAAATCAGTGCTCAGTGCACAGGTGTCACGGACAGCCCGCGGCAGAGGTGTACAATGAAGTGCTGGAGACTTCTAATAAGGAACTTCTTCTCTTCGTTAATGGCCGGGATGTCCTTGCCCCGGATGCAATTCCTACAATGCTTTCGGCCCGAGCGAGAACTTCTTCTTCCCTTCTTTCATGTATGGCAGAGCATTTTGTTCACGACGTACGCGAGCTTACTTCGATTGAATTGCCTCTGGGCCCGCTCAGCACGGTGCAGTGTCTCCGTAATGTCTTCGGGACGTCTATGTTTTTAATCGAGCGTCGTTTCCTTTTGTCTATTGGTGGTTTTTGCCTGACTCCTACAAGGGAAGCCAGCATCAGGGAGCTGTATTCTCGCGCGGTGCTTCTGCATCCTCAGTCCTGCTGTTTCATCCCGAAACCGCTGTTGCGCAGACGCTATGGAGAACAGAGCCTTGTATCCGATGAGTTTACTTCCCGCATGATGGGACTGAAGCCGGCTTTTTATGCTTCCCAGCGATGGGTTCGAGAGATTCTTTTGCTCGTACAGGGACTTGCAATTCGTGTAGGAGAGAATCCGAACCTGGAGCAGCACGCAAATCCTCAAGTCGACTGGAATCCGGAGAAATTTCACGCAAGTGATACGACGATCAGTCTTCCGAAAGACAACCTGGCGATGCACTGCACTTTTGAAGATTGTAATGCAACGAGCATTGCGGAGGGGATGCAGATTTATGTTGATGGCCCGGTCGGATTTGTCTACCTGCCAATGACGCTTATACCGCGATGCACCTTTGTCGCTCTGTCACTGTCTATAGAAGTTGCGGTGGACTGCGAAATTTTTCTGGAGATTCTCAGAGACGGTCAGCATAGCTTCAACACGCATAGTCGAATTCAGATTCCCTTGCACCAGGGGAAGAATCAGATCTATCGAACATTCCTTGCGGACAACCTGAGCGGTTTCTTCCGGCTTCGCTTTAAAAAACCCGCATCTCCAATCCTGCTCTACAGTATCGAAATGCGAGGCGTCGATTAGAGCAAGAGTGTCTCTTGCGACGCTTTCATGAAGAGTGTTTCAGCGCATTGCCCGTTTGGAAGCTGTGGTGACGGCCCAATGTAGCAACTAGGTCTAGCAAAGAGATCTACCAAAGAGCCTTATCGGTTGGGCGGCCCATACTGAAAGGGCCGTGGTTTTTGGGGCATATCCTTCACGTATGTGTTTAAAGATATCTCCCCCTTATTCTGCGAACTCATTCCGGTCAGGGTATCTTTACCGTAGAATGTGCTGACAATCTCGTATCGAATATTTGGCTGATTGATAATCTCCTGAAAATTTCGCATCAGCGTCAGGTTGCGAACATTCACAATGATATCTCGCTCTACAGTGCCAAGGCGAGGTATCGTGAATCGAGAGGTGTCACGACCTTTCCCAAGGAACACATCGTTCAGGTATACGCGATGGATGCTCCCATCTACTTCTACCGGGAAGGGGTTGTCATTCTCTATCCGCACGCCAAATTCCGCGGTGGACTCGAGCAGTGTCGCATCTT
>JAUIMJ010000069.1 GCA_030433295.1 bacterium
TGAGGAACTGGGCACCTGGCAAATGCCTGATGGCTTATGGGAGGCGCTGTGGATACTTTTCGGCGGTTTGCTCCTTACCTTTGGGCTCAGCTCGCTGCTCTTTCTACCCGATGGGGTCTACCTGGTCGCCAATGAGCTTAACCCTATACTTGCGAGAAACAGTGCACTGGTGTTCCCCCTTGCGGTAGCGCAAATTACCTGCGGCTTCCTGGTAGTTCTGGCCTGTGTTTGGCGGGCGCGTCTTCGATTTCCCGCTTGGTCGATTATCGCTTTCACCCTGCTCCTGATGCAGGTCCGCTCGTACATTGTGCCAGTCGACGATTTTCAGCTGAGCGGCGCCTTCGCGATTTTGCTGTTTCTTCTGCTTGACCCTGGCTGGTTTTCGCAAAAGCGGGCCGAGGAAGCCGAACGTGTTTTCTACGATGGCGATTGCGGACTCTGTCACGGATTCGTGCGCTTTATTCTACTCGACGACAGAAATGAGTTGTTTGTGCTCTCTCCTATGCAAGGGGAGTCAATAAAGAAGCACCTCGAGGCATCAGTCATTGACGGACTTCCTGATAGTGTAGTCGTTCAGAGATCGGACGGAGAGATACTGGTAAAGTCAGAAGCCGCGCTGCATGTTCTGACATGCCTTGGGGGTGTCTGGCGCCCTATTGCGTTCCTACTAAAATGTATTCCACGGCGTATTCGCGATTTCTTATATGATTGTATCGCACGAATCCGGCGTTACATAATGCAGGCACCGGAAGGCGCCTGCCCGCTTCTGCCTCCTCACCTGAGCGGACGTATTGAGAGCTAGCGGCACGGCCTTGCGTCCGTGTGATAGAGCAGTCTTCATTACTTTGAAAATTCAAGGAAATGCGCTAAATAATGAGCTCTGATAGTCCTAATAACCCTAACATCTTCGTCACTATGAAACGTTTCAGACATCACTGCGCGACGCTCGCTCTGCTTTCGACCGGCCTGCTTCTTTGCAGCCCTATTGGCTGTGCCACCATGGAGCAGCAGGAGCCCGCAGTAGTCCTCGAACGACCTAAGGAATCGCGCATACCGCAGCAGCTCAGTTTTTTGGATCTTACGCTGAAAAAGGTCTTCGAAGACTCCGATGTGAATGGGACTATTCATCAGTATGTCCTGCCCGACGAAGCAGTAGACAATTGGAGCAGGATGTTCGCCGTCCGCTTCTTTCCTGGCACCACGGTTGCTCCGAAAGCAGCGGTGATGAATGCAAAAGCTATCGTAGACAAGCGCGCAAGCCTTGGTGATCCTTTCGCTCGCTCCCTGATCTTTACGTCTGAGGATGGCTCGTCTTTCGCCATTGATTTTCTGATATCCCAGGGTACGAATCTTGAACACAATGTGTTTCGCTATTACGCCGTAGAAACCGGCGTCATGTGCTATCAGTTCAGCCGCAAGCTCAGCGGCAGCAGTGTCAGCAACTCGCAGCTCAAATCATTTGTTCTCGAGATACCGAAAATCCGTCAGGATGTATTCGCAGAATTGAACAGAGAAGATTTACCCATTCCGCCTGAAGCAGTTTCACCACAGGCATTTCTCCAGAGAAGTGACCAGCTGCTCGAGCTGAAACGGAATTCAGTAGAGCCCAGCTCTCACTAAAGTGGGTAAAGATGGGAATTCCTATCGCAGGTTCCCGAAAATGCAGAACTGTGCACTGATTCGTAAAGAACAACCACCACTGATAGAGAATGTGCTGATGTTCTCACAGAGGGTTTTGAATATATATCTAAAGACCTGCGAGCCCCCCAGGGGCTGCGCGCGCAGAACATGAATGCGTCCCGGGGCATCCAGCCAGCGGTATTCCCCCTTGGCCATGCGCATCCAACTGATATCCCCTCTATACGCCTTCTCTCGCACTCGAGCCATGCTCACCACCCAACACTACAAACTCATATTATTAATTACTATTTAGTCTCTAAATCCTAAGGTTCCTTACTAATTAAGTCGGTGAATTTTAACACATCGGCCTATTTCTTCATGATTGTAGTACCTTAACCCCGAAAATAATCCTCGTATGCCGAAAATCGCCCGATCTGCGGTCAACAGCGTATTCGTTAAGTTCAGGCAAATTCCTACCGATAGATCCAGATGAGCGTGATGGGAACTGACTCCTACGGAAACTAATGGACTTGCAAAATTTAAACCCCGAAGAAAAAGGCTTCAGCCTTATCGAATTACTCGTAGTAATAAGCATCATCGGAATACTCGCCGCGGTCGCGATACAACAGTATCAGAGTTATCGATCGCGATCCTTTGACGCACGTGCAAACTCAGACCTGCGAAATACTATCTCCGCTCAAGAAGCCCACTTTGCAGATTCCGAGACCTTCGTTAGTGACATCAACGACCTCATTGGCTTTGACTCCTCCAGTCCCGCGGTCACCCTGATCTTTGCGGGAGACGCAAGCTCCTGGAGCGGTTCGAGCTACCACCCACAGGGCACAAGGACCTACTGTTTCGATAGTGCATCTCCCAACGGGATAGTAGTCGTAGACGGAATAAATGCGGCCTGTCCTTAGAGTGGTCTTCGGATAACGATTGGAGATTTTATCCTGCGACCACTCCAGGTATTCTTTTCCCGCAGGGACTTTCGTCCCTGCTCTTAAGCATTTTTCGCTACGCTTTAATGAAAAATGCTAGGGAGCGGTCTTCGGATAACGATCGGCGATTTTATCCTGCGAGCACTCCAGCAAGCACTGCAAGGCGGTCATTCTATGCGCTCAACATGACGCATACGCGCCTGGTACACTCCCCTTCCATCTTTCTGCATGGTCCAGACCTTCAGCTCAAGCGCAGAAGTATCCAAAATGCGAACCTCTATGAAGCCCAGGGCTGACTCAGCGAAATGAGTATCAGCTCCACGTGATACCCGAGAGACCTTAGAGGCACCACCGCTAATCAGATACCGCGCGCAGCTCTCATCCCCGGCCAAAACCTGCAGACTATGATCATGCCCGGATACACAAAGGCGAAGACTCGAGGTCGGTGGAAGCGCAGCCTGAATTTCGTGCATCGCCGCGGCATTCGTTTCACACCCCAAATCCTGATAACAACCGTTATTCAGGCCGTGCGGGCCATGGGATTTAAAGGGGTGATGCAGTGCGACTATCTCCAGGGAAGGCCGCGTATCAGGGGAGGCAGTATCTTCGCTGTGGCCGATGTGCGTAGCTTCCATCAGCCGATTAAAACGAGTTTTAAGCACGGCACTGCCAGCCCCGTAGCACCGCTCGCTATCCGGAGCAGGCTTTTCGTGTCGGTGAAGAAACCATTGACTATCTAAAGCAATGAGGCGAATTCCCTCTTCGTTAAACGCCAGCTCCGGCCCCGGACAGGCACGACGGGGAAAGAACGATTCTGGACCGAGCAGACTCTCAATAAACTTCTGCTGTCGTACGATGGCTCGGGCTCCGTCTTTAGAATGGTAATCCCAATCGTGATTGCCGGGGATGAACAATACCCTGCTCGAGGGAGACCCCAGTCGCTCAATGACGTTTTTCAGCAGACGTTTGTCTTTGCTTCCTTTCTCACCCTCGCGAACTCCCGCCGGGTACACATTATCACCCAGAAATACAATAAGCTTCGGGCTGCGCTCGGCTGCCAGATGCCTCGCATAGGCATCGAGCAGGGAATCCCTTATCACTCCAATATCCCCAAACAGATAGACGACCGGGGATGTGGCAAAAGAATTGTCCCGGGACAATGAATCGCTCGCTGCATTGGCATACGCAGGAACATTCTGACTCACGTGAGAGGATCGCTGCACTGCCGCGCGAAGCAGCGCCAAAATACCCAGCGTGCTCAGCAGTAAAAACAGGAGAGCGACAAGTGGCAGCCTGGGAACCTTATTTGTCTTGCTCACACTTCGCACAGACACCATTCATTTGAAAAACGTGCTCATCAGCCTCAAAGCCCAGCTCGGTTTTGAGGTACCATAGCAGTGGCGCCACCGTTTCCTGTGGGATATCTATCTCGATGATCATTTCACACTCTATACAGCGGGTAAGTACATGCTGTGCATGGAAACACTGATGATGAAAGCATGCCATGTATGCCCCGGTAGGCGAGACCTGGTGAACCAGCCCGAGCTCCGAGAGCATTTCGAGAATGCGATACACGGTCACCTGGTCGACGGAGACGAGATCTTCCTGTTCCGTGGTTTGCACATAGATATCTCGTGCGGAGAGCGGACGGGATGCAGATGAGAGACATCGGATTACTGAAACCCGGGGTTTCGTAACTCGAGCACCACGGGCTTTCAGAGCCCTCTTACAGTCCTCCAGGTAGGTGTTTTCGTCCTCGTGATGTTTCATACCAGCTACCGTTACGCGTCGCGCTGAACATACAATTTGCAAGACTTTCTCAGTAACACAGGTTCTGGGATCGCACCCAGGCAATCATTATCCCGACCTCTCCGACATGCGTCCACAGCGGACGCCACCCCAAAAGCTTGGGGGTCGAAGGGATTATTCTCGCTTTTCATAAGCTCCTGAAATTACGCGATTAATCTAGGTAATCTCCACTTAGACCTGCTTTGCAGCTTCCTTCATGCAATTTTTTTGCATAAAATGATAATTCCGCGTAGAAGATGAGGTAATGAAAGCACGAATCGGAACATTCCTTGATTACTTCGGCATAGTCCTCTCCTGGGCCTGCATGCTTCATTGCGTTCTGCTGCCTTTCGTTATTCCGGTATTGCCGGCCTTAGAGGTCTTCGCTGATGACCATACCCACAGATACCTGGCCATCGTGATACTGCTCGTCGGTGCCCTTGCGTTTCACAGAGGCTACCAAAAGCATCAAAATACAATGATCCTTTTGCTCGGACTGAGCGGAATCGCCCTCCTGTTTGTAGCCCTGACTATCCCGGTGGATAGCGCATTGCCAATCGACGGCAATGTGCATCACGGGCATACACATACCGAAACAGGACATCAGGGCCATGGAGGATTTTTCTTTTCAGCAGAAACCCTCCTTACCGTGCTCGGGAGTATCCTGCTTGTGTATGCTCACCTGCGCAATATTCGGCTCGCCAGACGCAGTTGCTGTGGCGGACGCCACGGAGAACGTTCCTGCCCGATTGAAGAAAGCCATGTGGATTCATCAGTTACCCCGGAAAAATCACCGGAAAAATCACGGGCAAAATCAGCGGCAAAACCACAGCCAGGCACAGTAAAACACCTCAATAATCTCGCACTCTGAAAAATACTGTCTTTTTCCGGGCCGACAGCCTGTCAAAATCCCCATTCAATACGCGGTATCCCACTCAAATTGCGAACCGGGCCGAAAAGCCGCAGCAGTCGTGGAATACGTTTGTCCAATGTTGCTCCCCGGACATATTTGTCTTAGTGCGGTCTAGGCGTCTTCTTGTTCTTCGGGTGTTTTCTCCCGGTCTTTGGCTGAGGTACCCAGAAACCAGGCCTGCAAATCACCGAGCACTTTTGAGGGCAGACAGAGAATCAGGGTGCCGATGAGCGCAAATGCGACGAACATGGCAACACCGAGGATCAGAAGGATATTCATTGCGTATGCAGTTTACGCCCCGTGCGAAGCAAAATCCACGTCCGACATTCCGGAACTTTCGCAACGCATGGGCAAAAGGGCAAAAAAAAAAGAGGGAACAGTAGATATCTGTTTCCCTCTTCCAAAGAACGGCGACTACATCTTTGCTAGTTCAGCCAAACAAAGTTGAAAACGGCTTATACGCTAAGCCATATGTTATTTGTCACCATCGTATCGAAGCGACCCTTCTTACTCGCAATCACTCCGAGGGGAAGTGTCCACAGCGATACGAAATTCAAGCATTGTTGGCCTATCGGAATTGTCGTTCATACTGAATCACCTCCTTAGATTAAATTGTTTCTATTAGGGGACTGGAGTAACCGTTCCGAGTTTCCGAAACCCTTACTAGCGAAACTCTTCGTCGCCTGCGCTCACTACTTTAATTATATCTCAAGAACAAATACCTGTCAGCAAGGAAAATCTTCGCTGGGCCTCCTGCAGCGCCCGGGGCGGTATGGCATTAGCATCTCAGCAAGCTACCTGATATAGGTGATTTAGCTGAAATACCCGCAGCGGGAAAGAGACCGGGTTGCGTGCCCGAAGCTTCCTGATCTGTCAGGCAGCGCATACCATAGCCTGTCGCCGGGTTCGTTTAGAAACACAGCGCATGCCGCTTAGCAGTGAGCTATCACATGTATCCTCTTGCCAAATCTCTCCTGTTTACCCTACCGCCGGAAACGGCGCACAAGATCGCCATGCACTCCCTAACCCTGGCAGAACGCATCGGTTTACTCTCGCTGTGTATCGCTCGTGACAGAAGCAAGGACCATGCATGCGATTTCCTGGGACTGCACTTTCCGAATCGCGTCGGGCTTGCGGCCGGATTCGACAAAAACGGCGACCATATCGAAGCGCTTGCCTCTCTGGGTTTCGGCTTTATTGAAGTGGGTACGGTTACCCCACGTCCGCAAATCGGCAACCCAAAACCCCGCTTGTTCCGATTACCCGAACATGAGGCTATCATCAATCGTATGGGCTTCAACAATAAAGGCGTGGCGCACCTTGTGCGAAATATTTCAAACCTGCGCGCAAAGGGAACGCTCCCCTATGTTCTCGGTACGAACATAGGCAAGAATTTTGATACGCCAAATGAGAGTGCTGACAGCGACTACGTGAAGTGCCTGCAAGCGGTCTTTCCCGTCTCTGACTACATCACGCTCAACATCTCATCCCCAAATACCAAAGGCCTGCGCGACCTTCAAAAAGGGGACGAACTTCAGAAGCTGGTCGGCGCTGTGAAAGAGGAACACAGCCGGCTCCTCGCAAAGTCCTCCTCGCCGGTTCCCTTGTTCGTTAAAATCGCACCCGACCTTGACGAGGCTGCTGTGGACGCAATCGCAGAAGTGCTGCGACAATTTGAAATAGATGGCGTGATTGCCACCAACACGACCATTTCCCGTACTGCAGTCGAAGGACATCCTCATGCGGGAGAAGCAGGAGGTCTTAGTGGAAAACCACTTGATGGCGTCTCCTCTGAAATCGTCCGAAGGCTGAGAAGCCAGGTACCCGAAAACATGCCAATCATCGGCGTTGGCGGGATTGGCTCACTTGCCGGCGCTAGGAATATGCGGGATGCAGGAGCCGATCTCATTCAGCTCTACTCCGGATTCGTCTACCACGGGCCGGCGCTGATACAGGAACTCGCGCGTTCCGTTTCCTAAGGGAGCGGGGAGCTGAAATCGATGACCATGACAGAAGAAAACGCTTCATCGGACAAACTCCTGGATGAGCTGCGCTCAATGCAAATCAGAGTTGCCGCGCTAGAACAAAGAAACGAGCGCGTGGAAACAGATAAGGCCTGGGAGACGAGCAAAACCCGCAGCACCCTCATCGCGGCCATCACGTATCTGATTTGCCTGATCGTCTTTCACCTCATTGGTTCGCCCCAGGCATTTCGAAATGCGCTGATACCTACCATAGGCTACTATCTTTCGACCCAGAGCATTCCAATTGCGCGAGCCTGGTGGCAGCGCCGGCAAGACAGCAAATAAACAGCTTACTGTAGAATAAAATCGCGGATTCGCTTGTTTGCACGGTTCTCGACACAAAGGCGTCCGTGAGAAGCATCGGTTTCGATGTTCTCTATGTCAAACGCAGCGGAAAAAGGCTCCGGTATTTCCGCTGACGTGCGGCTGACTACCCCGTCGCCGTCATCAAAGAAACGAGGGAGGGTAAGTGGAGTGGCCGCCCCGTTCGAATCTTTTCTGTCTGATTCAATGCTGCCCGTTTCGAACACCAGCGTACCCGATTCAGTCACAGCCCCACGGTACAGGGTCGGCGTTCCAGCCCCAATCACATTGAGAAGTGGTATTTTCCTAGTCGGCAAACGCGTACTGACTGCATGCACTCGTTCAAAAAACCGCTCAGCTCTACCGAGATGCCGGCGAACGAAGCTCTTTCTTAACTCGCGATAGTCGCCTGTCTGATGGGCGCCGGTTTCTACGGGGGCACTACTTGCGGAAATATTCTCAGCAAGCAAACCCCAATTATGCGCAGCCCACTTAGTATACTCAAATACATCAAGCCAGGCTTCGCTCTCAGAGGACAGATCTCGAACCAAAGCCATACGGTATGGCAGCAGCTGATATGAGGAGGGAAATGAGGAAAGAGCTGCAGAACTGAGCAGGTCGCGGTTTAGTCCCTGCCGCACCCCTGTCTGCATATCTCGGAGCATTAGCATAGTTCCCTCAAAGGGGACGCCGGCCAAAATGACCTTATCGAGCAAACGGGCGCCTTCCCACGACTCTTCAGCATCGGAAGCCTGCTGCCCGCCATACCGCAGCATATACGCTGTCATCAGCCCACCCATACTATGCGCCAACAGCGTCACACTTCTTGGTCGTCCTGCACGTATCTCGCGGAGAGCGGAAATCAGCATTTCAGCGGTCTCTACGTTGTCACGTCTCCAGTCATAGGGGAATGTAATAAACCGGAAATTCTCAGGAAGAGAATCGCGCAGAGTAGTGAGACAGCTTCCGTAGATATCATAGGTATACAACAAAGGAAGCACGGATAACTCCGTGAGCACCTCCTCTGGAACGAGTTCACGTGCACCAGGAATCGCAATGCCCTCTTTATCCCAGGCCAGTGTCGCATTGCCAAATAACAGTTCACCGAGGCGAAGCCAAACCTTTTCATTTTGAGCGGGATCAACAAGTGAGGTGCCCTTAAAGCCCGGGACAAAGACAAGGACGTGCTGGTTCTCTATTTGAAGGGGTTTCATTGCTTCGCTATTACGGCTACAGCCTGTGATACAGAAGATGCCACATACGAACGTAAGAATAGCAGTGCATGACAATCTCAGCATCATGGGATTTCCTTTGCTCTTCACCTCTGCGCTCCGTCCGCGCACTAGCCTTTTATCTGCATAGCCGCACACTGCACAAGGGCCCCGAATAGCGATATTTCAACTAAAAAATGTGATTGTAGGCTCCAGACGTACATACCGCAATGCAAGTGGGCCCGAACATGGTATAAGGTTTTCGCCAAGCGGCCTCAATAATTCGTGCAGGTTTTCTCTCGCTTCTTATCTGGTTCTTAACGTCAGAGGCTTACCTGGGCGTATCATGAAGCATTGGCTCACTATACTTTTGTGAATATTGCTCTATTTTCAAACATTTTAGAATGAAGAAGGATTTCTATTGTGGCTGAGTATTACTCCTATTTTCACCTCGCTCATTTGTGTAGCGTGTTTGCGATGATTGCATTAACCGCAGCAGCCATCGTGGCGCCTATACCCGAGCTTCGAAAACGGTATCTTGGGCTACAGGGAAGTGCCGGCCTCCTTGCCATTATTTTTGGACTCGGTTTAACCGGAATTCTGAAAACCGGATTTCCGCTTTGGGTAAATGTGAAAATCGCATGTTGGCTACTGATATCTATTCTGATTGGACTTGCATTCAGAATGCCCGAGAAAAAGGGAATGCTCATCGGCGTACTGAGCGTACTTGTCGTCATCACCCTTAGCATGGTGAGCTTCAAGCCGGCCTAAGACGAGCAGGTCTACACGATAAAGGACAATCCGCCCGGAAGACAATTCCCCGGGCGGAGCCCCAAAGGATACCCCTTCGGAGCCCCAAAGATATGTCCTAAAGACCTCGGCGGGGCCTAAGGCCCCCGTCTCTGAGCGTTATCGAGCACGGACCTTAGTCCGTGCCGCAACAGAGAAACTGCTCTATTCCTCAAAAAGCCACGTCGAGAGATATCGCTCTCCGGTATCACAAATTACGGTGGCTATCTTCTTACCTTTGCTCTCCGGACGCTTTGCATATTCAACTGCAGCCCAGACATTAGCTCCGGCGGATATCCCGCAGAGAATGCCCTCTTCTTTAGCGAGACGCTTGGCCATAGCCTGTGCATCCTGTTCGGTGACTTTGATAACCTCATCAACAAGAGCGGTATCAAGATTCTCGGGGATAAATCCCGCGCCAATACCCTGAATCTTGTGAGGACCGGCGTCCCCACCGGATATGACCGGGGATCCCAAAGGCTCTACAGCCACACTGGTAAAAGAGGATTTCACCTCTTTAAAATACCTGGACACCCCGGTAAAAGTCCCACCGGTTCCTACCCCGGCCACAAAGACATCGAGACTCCCCTCAGTGGCTCTATCCAATTCGGGCCCCGTCGTCCGGAAGTGTATATTCGGGTTTGCCGGGTTTGAAAATTGCTGCGGCATCAACGCTTTATCTTCCTTATCGAAGATCTCTTTTGCTTTGGCTATCGCACCCCCCATGCCTTTGTCAGCAGGGGTCAGCACGAGTTCAGCACCCAGGATGGACATGATGCGACGACGTTCTACACTCATACTCTCCGGCATAGTCAGTATGAGTTTATAGCCCTTTGCCGCGGCGACATACGCCAGCGCAATTCCCGTATTACCACTGGTTGGCTCTACGATAGTTGTATCGCTGTCCAACATGCCCTCTTTCTCCGCAGCTTCAATCATTGCGAGACCGATGCGGTCTTTAACACTGGAAAGAGGGTTAGAGGATTCCATTTTCAGAAGGACCTCAGCACCAAGTCCATCAGTAATTCGATTCAAACGAACGAGAGGCGTATTGCCGATCGCTTTTGTTATATCCTCACAAATGTTCACTGAACTATTCCTTATTATCCCGCAGGATTCTTCCCCAGGGTTAGTATCTGCAGACCGCATTAAGTCGCATTCTCTACGACGTTTATACATCCCTGCGCATGAGGCGCCGCTCATCACGAGGGACAATCATACGTCAAGAATTCCAACTTGTGAACACCGGATAGAGCAGTGCCGGGAAAACTCTAGTCCAACTCTACAATACGATTCTACAGCACGTTTCTAACCTGCGACTGCTCTAAATCACGGCATCAAACAGCATTCCCGCACCAATCAAGCCCAAAAGGCTCGCAAATACCTTTTTTAAAAGGGCTTCAGGTGCTTTTCTCGCCACACTCCTTGCGAGCGCGCTTGAGATGCACGATGCAAGAAGAAAGGTAGAAACAATCCCCATATCCAGCTGGGTTTCCTGATGAGCCAAATGCCCACTGATAGAGTTAAGCAGTCCGACCAGTAAGGCAGTACCCGCGGCAGTAGAGACCGACATCCCGCCGACCAGTGTGCAGGCCGGTACTAACAGGAAACCGCCACCAACCCCCAGAAACCCGGTGACGAAACCAACAAACAGCCCAATGGGGACATAGATCCAGAGCGGAGTGTTTTCTAGCGCCGCCCCCCCGCTGTTATCTGCTGCGGAGCGAAACATCAGAAATGCGACGCTAAACAAGAGGGCCGAAGCGGCAAACAGGATTAGCTGCTCGGTGACAAGAGCAGTCGCATACGCACCGGCTTGCGCGGCAATGGCGCCGAGCGTCGCCAGTATTGTTGCCTCGCGTAGGCGGAATGCACGCTCTTTTATGTAGAGCATGAATGCGAAAAAGCAGGTGCATCCGACAATCACAATAGAATGTGCAATTGCAACCTTCGGAGCCAGGCCGATGCCGTACACCAACAGCGGAAACAACAGAACGCCGCCTCCCCCACCGAGTCCCCCCATGGGCAGACCGATGAGAAATCCAAAAATAAATGAAAGCAGATAGGTCACGATTCCTTGCGTGGAAAGTTCCCGCAAAGCATCACACGAGCCGGAGGACTACGCAACTGAATCCGCACAGCCCGCGGTGCCAAGGTAAGCAGCACGGAACATAGGACAGAAGTGAAGAAGAGTTACATAGCGGTGCGTATCGGAACCACAGGAGGCATCAGCCCCGCCATAAAGAATCAGTACATCTCGAAGCGCCCGCGCGCTGTCGGACCGGTATTTGGTCGCTGATGTGGCTCGCTTATCGCCTCCCAGCTCATACCTGAGCGCTTTGACCAGTGACCCTGTCGCACCACTCTGCAATCACCCGGAAGCCTATGATTATGTATATCGAGCGGTGTTATTTTGACGGCAGCCCCCTCAGTAGCAGGACATGAAATTTCGTACTTGAGCTTGTGCCGGGGATATTTTCTGATAATTACAAAACTCACGACATTACCGCCGGTAATGCGTTTCATTTCTCCTGGTAGCACTTCAAAGCGCACCTTAGTTTTTGGTGCTTCTATAGAAACAGCATCATCGATTTGTAACTCTGAACCCTGCTCTCGTGGGTTCAAATCATTTTTGATAATTAGCTCAACAGCGTGCACCGGCGCTACCGCCAACATCAGAAGACAAACAACTGCCAGCACTGACGAGTAAATTCCTATTCGATTCTCTGTTGTTCTTGTAAGCAAAATCCCCCCCCTTCTTCTTCACGCAACCTCGAAACGCTCTTAACGGTCTTACAGATTACTCCTGTCGACAGCGCGTTTTCTTCGTGAGTTCTTTTTCTGCTGTTTTAATTTGTTCTGCAACTGTGCGTTATGAACCGAACTCGCACCAACTTTGATAGCGAGGCCATCCACCCGTTCGGTCATATCATTGAGCTTGTTTACGAGAATATTTACATGCCAGTCGATTTCATCCTTTCCTACATCAACCTGTTTCGAGACGCGTGCGAGGTAATCCTGTAAATACTTTCTCTCCTCTCGACCTTCTTTCAAGGTCCTGTTGAAGTGCTTAACCATGTCGTCGATCTTAGGGTTCTCAACTCGTACCTTGATATATTCCTCAGGTATGGGCGGATCCTCACCGCGCCAGGCACCCGTGATGAACCACACGAAGGTCACCGTCACCAAAAATCCGGCAGCTGCCCAAATCCGGCGGTCGGTCTTTACTAATAGCTGTAAGTCATTAAGTGACTGCATAGAGTTCTTATTCTATTAAAAACGTGCAAACGCCGCCTTCGGATAAACACAAAACGATATACGTTTCTGACTGCTCTGGAATTGTACTATACTCTCACAGCAGAGAAACGGAGGAGGTAGCCGGATAGCTGCCCCGCCATACGTGCAGAGCCGACATGGCTTCTGTTCCCTACCCTAAGTTATGAGTCTATAGCCGCGAGGTGTTTCATCCCCAGTGCGGATTTTCGCGCTAAAATGTTGTGGAATTCGGGAGGCTTAACCCCGAGGGATACTTGGGTCGCTGACTGTATAGCCATCGACCCCAACAAGACGCTCTGCATCGACTGCCTGCTCCACCAGTTTTCGGAGGCGACGGGTAACTGCTTTGGGCAGGCGATAGCCGCCATCCTTGCGAAAATCCTTAAGAAGCGCGTAGGCGAAACGCCCGTATCCATTGCGCGCAATCGCATCAATCAGCTCCGAACGGCAACGCAGGGCCTCTTTCGTTTTCTGGGTCAGGCAAGGATAGGCAGAGAAGACCAGCTTACGCAAAGATAAGGGAAGAAACGCGGAATCGTGAGCCCTGTACACCGCTATCATGGTCTCGACTTCTTTTATCGGAAGCTTTGCCCCAAACGACTGCCAAAACTCTTCGTTGAGTTCATCGTTCGGCGCCCGAATGAGTGCTCTGATAAGTTCAACATCAGACTCCTTCAATCCGTAGGGCGTCTCCGGTTTGGCATCGATTTCACCCATGGTCACCAGTGCAATCAGCGCGCTCTTGCAGGCTTTCGTCGAGATGGGCCATCGATCGCTCAGTTCAACGGTTTCGCTGCGACATGCCGCTTTCGCATAGCGTTTTAGAGAAAGCAGCTGCTCGTTGCTCTGCTTTAACCAGTCGCCAATAAGTAATTTTGTCGATTGTCGTCGCGCCCATGGTCGATAAGAACGACGACTCAAGATCCTGTGCAGGTCGATCTCATCCGCGATGAAGAAATCTTTACCCGCCGCATACGCAAGTTTCGGAAACTCCAGCGTATGGGTCTCCGCGAGGCGATACAGCGCACTGGGCAGCGGAAGTTCCGTCGCAAGAAGTGCCTCCGGATTCGGAACTCCCATTTCCTTTAGAGATTGCTGCACAGCGGGAAGCCCATTGTATCTATACGCCATCCGCTGCAGGGCGAGTGAGTCAATCTTAGCTTTGGTTCCCAGGAAAATGACATCACCCTTCATATTGAAAACTTTCACGTGCTCGAATGATTCGCTGAACGTTTTTACTACCATCGCGAAGGTATCTTCCGACATGGCATAGGTATGGAACCACTGTGCATACACACCACCCGGGGACAGACGGGATTTTATTATCTCGTAGAAGTCTCTGGCAAACACTCGTTCGACCCCGGTGACCCAGGGATTACTCGGCTCCGACAGGATCGCATCATAGGTTTCCTCACTACCACCGAGTACGCGAAACGCGTCCCCTACCCGCCAGGAAATTCGTGGATCCTTTGTTACACCGTGGTTTGCAAAATCGAAAAAGTGCGCAACATCTTTAATTGCCGGAGATATTTCTATACATTGAATATCCTGAACCTCCGGATACAGTCCGGCTGTCCCCAGCGAAACCCCGAGTCCAAAGCCTATCACCGCTACCTTTTTTACTTCCTGCGCACTCAAAAGAATCGGTAAATGCGAAACGATACGCATAGTACCCATATCAGTGCCCACCGTCTCTCCGTCAGATTTACCATTTACGCGTATGGCCCTTACATATTTCTTTCCGTTCGAGTATTCCCTCTCGTCGGCACCGGCTGGACGCTCAGTAATAGCGACCGTCGTATTCGGCCCATCAACATGCCGCAGCAGTTTACTGCTCGTCAGGTAATGCGCGAAATACTCGTCGGGACCGTCGTAGGTATACTGATTTGCTAACCTGATTCTAAACAGGCCGGCATTGATGCGCTTGGGACTCCAGCCGTCAGCTTCGAAGACGTACCATCCGCAAATAAGCAGAAAAGCAAAGGGGATCAGGCAGTATCGCATCCCGCGATGGTAGGGCACGCTCAGTACCACCGTGGCGAGCATCAAAGCGATGCAAAGTAGAAAGACGTCGTCCAGATTGATGTGAAACAGCAAATAATACCCACCGATGAGTGCCCCCAGTACGCAGCCTACGGTATTAACGGAATACAGTTTTCCGACATAGCCCCCAAGGGTAGAGAACTCCGAACGAACCGCACCAAACAAGAGAGGCATGGTGCTACCCATCGCACCGACCGGAACGGCAAGTATCAAACAAATGAGAACAAAGAGTGTGGTATGAAAGGTGTAAAAGTTTGGCCACTGCGAGGTGTAAAGGGAACGCACCACGTGAACCCAGTAGCCCGCATTCTCTGCCTGCGAATACAGCACGACTGAAAAAACCACCGCGATAAGCTGATTCACCCAGACCGGCGGCACAAACTTTTCTCCACTCGCAATAACCCATGCACCAATCGCGAGCATGAGAATAAAGGCTGCCACAATCATACAGAATGCATACTCAGAAGAGCCAACGGCAAGTCCCACCAGCCGCATGAGTACTACCTGGAGGCTAATTGAGTAGAAGCCTGCGAGCAGGGCAATGACCGCGGCTCGTCGCAATGAGAGATGTCGTGCGGAACTACCATCGTCTACAAGCTGCATCGCGGGAGACTCCTCGCGTATCTCGCCTCCATCTTCAGCTTCCGAGGTTTCACTATCCGTTCTCACATCAGAGAGACGGTTAGAGATGAAAAGAAACACAAATCCTGCAATACAATTGAGCGGCGCTGCGATCAGCATAGTTACGGTAAGTCCGTAGTTCGGCAGCAGGTAGAAACCACTCAAGAGACAGCCCGCAAAGGCACCGAAGGTGTTTATCGCATAGACCTTTGCGTGAAACGGAGAGGAATCTTCAATATCTTTGGAAAGTCCCTGCGTGAGCAGCGGTAGCGTGCCCCCCATAAGTACTGTCGGTACACCGATCAGGCACACTCCGATAGTCAACTCGACGAGTATGCCCGAACCCTCGTAGGAGAGAACACCGCTGATATCCCAGATGAGAGAATAAAGCAGGGGGAATGCGAAGGCCCAGATGCCAATCCCCACCTCGATCCAGGCAACCATTCTGAGCAACTTCTTCGGGGAACGCCCCTCTGAGAATCTGCCGAACACTTCGTAGCCGACACAAAGACCGCCGAGAAAAATCGCGAGTATCAGGGCAGCAGCCTTAGCCTGACTACCAAAAAAATTTGCCAGATACTTATGCCAGGCGACCTCATAGACGAGACCGGTTGCACCCGTGAATACCGTCAGTGCAAGCGCGCAACGACGTAGTCCTTTAAATGTTTCATCCTCTCCCAAAACGCCTTGCACCCTATGTGTAATTAGAAAGGTCCTACGGGCTAGAGCAGACTATTTCCCCCGCGCGGACTTGCGACCGGGTTCCAAAGGTTGCTCAGCTACCTGGCACTACCTATTGTGATGCGTTTTACTCGGGAGCTTGTTTAAAAAAGCGAGAATTCCTCGCCGGGTAGAGACATACTGCATTGCCTGCGTATGCTTTGCGCCTGGAATAAGCCATAAATTCTTCGGTTCCCGGGCTTTTTCATAGAGGATCTCAGAATGCCTTGGGAGCACGACCGTGTCTTCTGTGCCGTGGAGAAACAATGTGGGGATCGGGGCCAGTCGCGCAACGAATTTCTTTGGACTCAAATCGTTCGATATAAGTCCCGACAGGGGCCATTTCAGAAGGCGCGTGATGAGAAAGACCTCCAGTTTTTCACGGGTGACCTCCCTGAAGTCACTAAAGGCGCTGTCGATTACCATTCCGGAAATAGATGCACGATGCTCACTGGAAACGACAGCCGGGATTGCCATCGCCCCGCCAAGACTTTGGGCCAGCACGATGAGTTTCTTCGACGGCCGAGAGGCCGCGTATTCTATGACCCGTTCAATATCCCTCTGCAAACCAGCAAAGCTCGGGCTCCCTTCAGAAAGTCCGTACCCGCGATAATCCAAAGCGATAACAGTATACCCTTCATCGGGCAGCCAATACACGCTTCGATAATGCGTGCTAATATTCTCGGCATTCCCGTGCAGATATACCACCAGGCCCTTCTCTTCTTCTGCCGGAAGAATCCAGGCCGATAAGCCTGGCTCGCCTAGCTCTCGAAGCTCCAGCCAGTGATAGCGCATCCCGCTCTCAGCGGGCGTTTGATAGATGATGCGATGCGGGTGGAAAAAAAAAGAATTGCAGGCGCTCAGGTTCAGCAAAAGAACGAGGCAGACACTGCTCCGCAGCATCAGCCGCAACATCCCTCGCAACATGCTTTGTTTGCGTTTCAGCACCACCGTCCCTCCTAAAAGTAATACTGCAGGGAGAGAATAGCATCGGTCCAATACGAGCGTACCTCCCTTGAACGAGAGATACTGAGTCGAAGGTCAAGGTCAGTTCCTAGCGTGTATCGCTGTTCCAGGCCAACACTTGCGATGGTGTGCTCATCACCAAGTGCATACCGCATGATCGACGCATAGGGATGCAGACGATACCGCTCGCTCAGGTCGACATAGGCTCCCATACTGCCCCCAAAACCAAGAGCGAAGTTTTCGCTCCCATAGCGAGGTGAGAATTCCATGCTGCCGTCGGCCAGACCGTAGAGCAGTGCTCGGGTAAATGGGCGATGCGCCACACCAAATCCACCCCGCCCCTGCGCAACCAGCGACCCCGAATCATTGCGCAGCCGTTTTCGAATAAGACCCGCTCGACCCCGCCAGGATATTGGATTAAAAAAAGCATCGCGCGCGGCGAGCGAAGTAATC
>JAUIMJ010000394.1 GCA_030433295.1 bacterium
ACCGCACTGACACTCCCTCAGGTCAATTTTCCAGCAACATCTGTCCGTGCGGATTGTCGATGACCATCTTCCACCCTCCATCGGCCTGCCGCCGCAGCACCGCGACCGACAGACCGGATTGTTCGACCGCAGCTCCGTTCGGACCTGTTCCACTCATGGACCATGGCGCGATATGGAGCGCGGTATCCCCGTTCACGATCACCTCGTGCCCGGCAAAGCTTCCACGCTTCAGACCTTCATACTCACCTTCAGCAAAGTCTGTCGTGATCGGGTCTCCATCACCGTAGAAGGTATCCGTGGTGCGCGTCATCTTAGACGCCCAATCCACATCAAGCTTGCACGCAGAGGAGATCACGATCTCGGTGTTCCTTGCCAGCTCGCCTTCCTTGAGCACGTCGTCGATACCGCTGTTCGCTTTGAACCAGCGGTTCATCTCCGCCACATGGGCAGGGTTGCCAAAGTCCACTGGCCGAACCTCAGCACCGTGCATCCGTCGCACGTAGCGAAGGTAACTGGGCAAGACCTGCGCGGTCGGCGGCAGAAACACCGCCGAGCCACTGCGGTAGTGGAAGGACTCCTGAGAGGCGATGAAGTCAGCAAGGCGCTTCACTTCGGCCTCCTCTCCGTCCTTCAGACCGAGGACCTTGTCCCACTCATCGCGGGTTTCACCGGCCGCACCTTCTCGAATCGCCGCGCCGACCACGATGCTGGGCATCGTGAAGTAGACGGCGTTGTTCTCAGCGGTGAGGAGGTGGGGTAGGACCGCACAAGCGTGCTGATCGACAAGCTTTGTTGCGATCTTCCGCAGCTGCTCATCGCCGTACGTAGGGGCGGACAAACAGCCCAACAGAGCCAAAACAACTAACATTCGCATTTCGTTCTCTCCCGAAACGAGGACTACGAAGGCCAAAATGGCCAGTAACTCATTGCGGAACATCCGCAGAGTTGTCTTGAGACCCCGTAGCGCGAAGACAAGGAGTATCAAGACAACTCTGCGACAAAATGCGAAACAAAAACCTTTTGCTACTACTAACTCTCAGCAAAAGCCTAGCTTTTACTGAGAGTTAAGCTTTCCTTTTGCCTCGGCTGGAGGCAAAAGGGCAGTTCTTCTACTCAGTGATCTGCGAATGCAGAGATAGAAAAGGCGTTATAGTCCAGTTTTGGCAGAATGTTGCATAAAAACGAGAACGCATACAGGAGCGCAGGTAGGGCTTGGCAGAAGCAGCTAAGACTTCACGCGAAAACGAGACAGCGCTTGGCGTTCCGCATGTTCGGCCGCGCGAAGTGCGTCGGCGCTCCTTTTTCCTGAAAGAGCTGGATTATGAGCTCTTTTCTCATGACGCTGTTCGGATTCAAGAGCCGCTTTTAGCGCTGCTTTTAGACGTTCTTGATTAGGGTCTTTGCGAAACCATCCCATGGAATACCTCCTTCTAAACCTCGGTGGCATAGGCTGACGCTGATAGAGTAATTATGCTCAATCAAGCAAAGGAAGTAGCAAAATTTCACGTATTCTCGGAATACAAGCCTACCCGGGGCATCAGAGGGGTTCCCGCTGTTAGAACATTGCGCCCCACTCTTCCGAAGCGCTCGCCTCTCAGCCTACAGTCTATCGGAAAAGCCGCTGTACTCTATCACGCAGCTATCATCGGTAAGACCATCGATGAGGTCCAGGCACTCGAAACGGAAACGAACCGTAATCGACCCGCTAAACTCGGAATCGCCCACATAGGTTATGGAGGTAAAGACGCGGCACTCAAAGCGGGTGGGGTCGTTGTATGGAGGTTCGAGGGTTGCGGGATCAATTATTTCTCCAGGGTTGGCGGATTCATCGCTTACGGTAAAACTGTCACCACGGTCTGCTCCAGTGAGCACTCCGGTATCATCGCGAAGGGTAATGTTCTCTCCAACTTGTTCAACGTTGTAAGAGAACGCCGGGAATCTTAGTGGAATCACTGCAAGTATATCTTCGCACAGTCCAGAGCGTCGCGATTGCGTTA
Source organism: bacterium (assembly GCA_030433295.1). Lineage (GTDB taxonomy): Bacteria > Bdellovibrionota_C > UBA2361 > SZUA-149 > SZUA-149 > JAUIMJ01. Next base: position 1,998 of record JAUIMJ010000394.1, read on the forward strand.
GCTCGGTACTTTGCCAGTTTCCGTTAAAATTAAAAGTCATCGGGACCCCTTCGCGGCTGCTCGAACAGGAAAGGGGGAGGAGAAAGAAGGATGACAAGACGAGGCGGAAGAGAGTTTGTTTCATAATCTTGCTCGGAGAAAGAGTATCCAACAACGACCTGCCTGAGTATGCACGATTAGATTGGAAGGGCCAAATGCGGCACCGAGGCAGAGCATTGGGAGACGAAAAGGCGTTCTTGACGCACTATTCTCACTATTCTCTAATTCAAAGAACCTGGAACTCAGGGGAGTCCAAAAGAAAAGAGTCTGAAATGTATTGGAGCTACCGAAAACTGCCCCTACTTTTCCGCGGCAATTTGAAATCAAGTACAAAAAAGGCGTACCATGATCCGCAGAACTTATTCCAGAATGATAACTCCAAATTGTAGAAGGTAGGTAGATGAATATTACGCGAGTTGGTGCTGAAAAGTCAGTGATTGGCCCTGAGGATTGGTTTACGGGCTCGGTGCGAATTGATCCCCTTTTTGATCGTTTAGAGCCCGCACGAGTAAACGCTGCAAATGTTACTTTTGAACCGGGTGCCCGGACCGCCTGGCACACTCATCCACTCGGTCAAACCTTGATCATTAGCAGTGGCTGTGGCTGGGTGCAGCGAGAGGGTGGTCCGATTGAAGAAGTCCACCCAGGTGATGTGGTGCATTTTCCTCCCGGAGAAAAGCACTGGCATGGTGCCTCCGCTACAGTCGCGATGACGCACATCGCTATTCAAGAAAAACTAGATGGGAAAGCGGTAGATTGGATGGAGCAAGTCAGTGACCAGGAATACCAAAAATGAGGGAGCTGCCATATGGTCAAGGACGATTGTGGGATATTGAGGGAGGCCGCGAGATGTATCTGAGTCGGCAAAAGGATAGCTAATGCGAAAGTTTTTTCTCATTTTTGCGCTCGTCGTCCCATCGTTCATCTACGTCATTTGTGCATTGTCTGCTGGTTTTGACGCGCAAGGAGCCGCGGTTGCCTTGGCGGCACAGTTTCAATCGAAACGTCAAAATATGCTTTTCTCTACCGCGCTGAACGTATTCCCCGTGCTGCTCTTGATCGGACTTCTTTGGCTCTACAAAAAACTAACTGGGAGAATAGAAGCGCTGCAGAGTATGGGCTGGTTTGGGTTTCTCCCAATCGCCTTGGTGCTGATATGGACGAATC
>JAUIMJ010000395.1 GCA_030433295.1 bacterium
TAAATATAGGCAAGCCCTGTGAGCAGCGGCTTCATTTCCAGCTCAGTAAACTTCTCGGCTTCCATGAGATCGAGAAATGCTTTTCCCCGAGGAAAGCTTTTTGAGGTCTCAGGCAGATATTCGTACGCCTGTTGATTGCCGGTGAGGAAGGCGCCGATTTTTGGCATCAGATATTTCGAGTAAAGCTGAAAGCATTGGGCAAACACCGGAAGAGTCGGCTGTCCGAATTCCAGCACCACGGCGACACCTGATGGCTTTAGTACCCGGTATATTTCAGCCAGGCATTTAGAGGGATCATCGACGTTTCGAATCCCGAAGCCGATGGTAACCGCATCAAACTCATCATCCTCAAAGGGGAGACGCTGTGCATCACCCTGCATGAATTTTACTACGGCAGAGGTATTCTGGTCCTGAACACCGTCTCTGGCACTATCCTGCTTCTCATTTGCAAGCACCAGCATTTCAGGAACAAAGTCCAGTCCGACAACACGTCCGGAGGGACCCACCGCGGCGGCGCTGGCAAAAGCGAAATCACCGGTTCCACAACAGAGATCGAGGACCGACTGTGATTCAGAGATTCCGGCAATGGCGACAGCTTTCTTTCGCCATAAGCGATGTATGCCTAAACTCAGTACGTCATTTGCCTTGTCATATCGCTGGGCAATTGACGCGAACATTTTTTGGACTGCTTCACTCACAATAGGGCCTGTTCGTCTGGTAACAGCGGTTACATTTCACATACGTCGTCAAAGGCAGGGGAGTATCGTCTCCCTATATCCTGACTCGGATGATGGGACTACCACGAAGTGAGGGTCTTGTCATGTGGCCGGGGAGTCGCTTCTAGCCCCCTGCCGGGGCAAATGCTATAGTAAACGCCTGAAACACAATAACATTATTTCCTACTTGCTTCTGAATCTGGAATTCCGGCATCCACTATGGGGAAGTCTTCAAAAAAGAAAAAACGGGCTCGCCGTGGTGTAAAAAAGACGCGTAAGTCCAAACGAAGTTCCCCGGGGAGATCGCCGGCCGGCTCTCCTCACGATCGTGACGAGCTCATTCTTCCGAAGCCACGCAAGGGCAAAAAGCCATCGATGTCTGCTTCTGCCAGCGGTTCCGGTTCGGGTAAAAAGAAATCAAAGGAAAAACCAGAGAAGAAGAGTTTGTGGCAGCGATTGTACGCCGATGAGGCGGCAGGTCTGTTTCGCGTTGTTCGGGTGTCCCCCCTGTTCTTCGGCTCCTGGGCTGCTTCGGGTATTGTACTCGACCAATTGATACCGCTGATTCTGCTTACGACCGCAATCACCTTTAGCTTTGCCAGCTCCGCAGTAAGCGAACGAGAAGACATCCTGTTCAAACGCGAATTCGTCCTGCTTTACTATCTTCTTCAACTTGGATTCGTCTTTGCCTATTTCTCTCTGGTCAACAGTCCGCAGGCGACTGTGCTCCTGGCGCTGGTGATGGTGCTGATTAGTTTCAGTGAGCTACTGGCAGTGAGTCTGCCGCGCCACGTCATACTTCGCGTTCTCTCCCTGATCGTAGAAATGGGAGTGCTTGCTACGCTTGGCGTCTTTACCCAGGTTTTTGCCTTGCAGACAAAAATCTCTTTGCAATGGTCGATACTCGGTCTAATACCCGGCACGGTTTTAGCGGCGGCCTTTGTAGCGTCAAATGTTGCCGTTCTAAAGAAGGCAGGTTGGGACTATTCGGCAAAGAGAATGACGCGCAAAGGTGTAGAGCGCGTAGTGCCCCGAGGTATCAGTCAGTTATACTCTGCCGTGCTCATTATCGGACCGGCCTGTGCGGTGTCGCTATCACCAATTGGATATCTTCCTCTGGGCTTTTTTGCCGTCGCCCCTTCCTTTTACTTTATTCCAAAGTTAGCCGAGGCGTTTCTGAATCAGGAAGTGGACAGTGAGCTTATGGTAGTGCGTACGTGTAATGTAGCTGCTCTTGTGTCATTTCTGACCTTCATAGGGGCCTTTGTCTCAGTACAGGGTTGGGTCTGAGGATTTTGCTCGTAGAGACTGAGATTGGTCGTATGCCGGGCGGGGGTATTTTTCCGAGCTATCTATGAACAGAATACTGTCACTTGTTATCGTGTCTGGCTTTTGCGGTGGCAGCGTGTATCCCCTGATAAAGATTGCTGAACATCATTCGATTCCCAGCTTCGCGTATATTTTCTGGGAATCTTCTGCGATATGTTTTTTCCTTCTTGTAATTGCAGGTCTGCGCAGCGAATCGTTGCACCTTCGGCGAGAGGAATTCGCGTACTATCTCTTCTGTGCTTTTACCAATATCATTATTTCTCAGTCCCTCTTCTTTACTCTGGCTAAGCACCTGCCGGCGAGCGTGCTCGGTATCATTTGCGTGCTCACGCCAATTCTCGTGTATCTTGCTACCCTGCTCTTCTTTGGTGAGAGCCCGCTTGCATCACGAGTAATCGGCCTTGCTCTCGGGTTTCTCGGAACGGCGCTTTTGTTTCTTCCGGGAGTCATGGGAGCAGAAGATCCCCTGCCGTGGTTCTGGCTTCTGTTTTCGCTGCTGCTTCCGCTCAACTACAGCATTAATCGTTTGTTTGCTACACATCTGCGGCCCGCAGAAAGCTCAAACTCCTCCCTCACCCTCGGTCTTTTCCTCACGGTGGCCCTAATCAGCCTGTTTGCTATGCTTCTGTCGGATACCATATATGTGCCGTTTAGCAGACCGAACCCGGGAGACTATGCAATACTGCTGCATGCCGTCCTGATGACTGTTTTCTACCTTGTGTTCTTTGCTCTCGCACGAAGTGGAGCGGTAGAAAATAGCCTGAGTTTTTACGTGACTCCACTGGTAGCGCTGGGCTGGGGTGTCCTTGCTTTTGAGGAGAAGCCCGGGATTTCCTTCGCACTCGCGAGCGTTCTGGTTCTCACCGGACTGCACCTTGTGACGAGCCAGGGTGCAAAAGGGAAGTCTTAGCAGGAAAATCCTGTGCCGGGGGCTGTGCCCACGCGAGCAGGGGAGAGTTGTTTAAGCACAATCATTAGTAAGGAGCTACTGAAATGCGAATTGCAATTATCGGTGCGGGCGGAGTCGGTAGCTATTACGGGGCGAATTTAGCGGCAGCCGGAGCAGAGGTGTTTTTCATTGCGCGAGGGGATCACTACCGAGCAATGAAGGAGAGCGGCCTGCGCATCGATGGCGAGGTCG
>JAUIMJ010000396.1 GCA_030433295.1 bacterium
GAAACACACGGTGTAGGGTTGGGCTTCATGTCATTCTTTACGAAAGCTTGTACTATGGCATTGGAAGAATTGCCAGCAGTAAACGCTCGTATCGAAGGCAAAGAGATTGTTTACAATGATTTTGTAAACACTATGACTCAGGAGCCCACGTTGAGACAGTTGTTACCCCTTCAACCTATTGAAGACGACAGGATGGCTCATCACTGGGATTATATATATGAGCCAGCTGCAAAAGATATCCTTGACCAACTTTTGGTTCGCTTTATTGAATCAATTCCGGTACGTCGACCCGACATCGTGATTGTTTCCGGTGGAAGTAACGACGCTATCGATCAGATCAATCCCTCTGATTTTTTCCGCTCCGTGCAAACGATGATAAACGTAGCACGTGCAGCCGGTGTGACCCCGGTTCTTGCAAGTGCCCCACCCGCCTGTTGTCAGGCGTCTGGATTCACTCCGTTTATTGAGGCCTATGACCGACAGTTTGTCGATCTGGCTGTAATCAACGAGGTCGAAATTGCCGATGTCGGAAGAGGGTACTTCAACACCTGTCGGGATTTGGAAACCTGCTTTCTACTCAATCGCCCGGAAGGTCTGCATCCTAATTCTGAGGGGTATGATGTTTCCTCTGAGATTATTATGGCGACCCTGCTCGGCATAGATCTCTTTGCTCCGGATGGTCCGGCCCTGCTTGAGCAGGCGCTTGGTCTTCCTGCTGGCTCAGTTAAGACCCAGCCTGATGATGTTCCGGCTTCCTAGTAAACGACCTCCTGCAAGCAGGAGCATACGTGTTCTTCGACGGGGAGTAGCACTACTCCTCGTCATCACGTGCATCACGCTCGTGTCCAGCTCTCTTACCGGCTGTTCCCCGGTGTATGTTCTTAGAGCAGGTTGGGAGGAGGCGGGCATCCTGCTGCGAAAAGAACCAATTGCCGAACTGGTACAGGACCCCGAGCTTCCCGAAGATACCCGTCGTAAGTTCATGCTCGTTGAGCAGTCACGCGCATATGCAAGAGACACGCTGGGCCTGCAACCCAAAGGCAGCTTCAGCGAGTATTCTGAAATTGATCGCGAGGTGCTTGTCTGGGTGTTAAGCGCCTCTTCCAAACGGCAATTCGCGCCGGTAACCTGGTGGTTCCCAATCGTCGGCCGAGTTCCCTACAAAGGCTTCTTTGAAAAAGAAGACGGCATCGAAGAAGCGAAGTCGCTGGAGGCTGATGGTAACGACGTATACCTCCGACCAAGCCCCGCGTTCAGCACCCTCGGATGGTTCGACGACCCCCTGCTCTCAACATTGATAGTGTATGACGACGTATCCCTCGTTAACACCGTGATTCACGAAATCCTGCACAACACGGTCTGGATTCCGAATCACGCCTCCTTTAACGAAACGCTCGCTAATGTCGTTGGAGCTCTGGGCGCTCAGCAGTTCTTCCGGGATCTTGGAGTTGAAAACGATCCCCGCATACAGATTGCTGAGGATCGCTGGCACGATGAATTGCTCTATGCTGCCTTTCTCAACAAATTAGAAAAGCGACTAAAAGACTTCTATGAGGATCTCGCCCGTAGGGATCCGGAGCAGAAAGAAGACCTAAGCGAAATCGTCAAACGAAGAAAACTTTTGTTTGAGGAGATGCTCGAGTCATGGAATCAGCAAGGCTCCTTATTAAAAACAAAACGATTTGCGAACATCAGCGGCCTGCTCAATAACGCGATTCTCATGTCGCAAATGGTCTATCTCAACAAGCCGCAGATCATTGCAGAACTGTATAAGACCTGCGGCAATAGCATGAGCACCTTTGTCGAAGAAGTTCGCTGGATCGCAAAGGAAACCGCTGAGGGCAAAAAGGACCCCTTCGAGCTCGCCACCACCGCAATCGACAATCAATGCTCCTTCCACAAGGAAAGCAAAGAGTCCTGAGAAGCGGCACCCCGGGGCAATGAAGTCCCATTCTCTCAAACAACTCAGCAGCTCTGCTCTCACCCGAAATTTCCCGGCCTGAAGGAAAAGAAGCCAGCCTCGTCAAAAGAGAGGAATGTATATTTAGCTTTATTTAAGTCGCAAATAGCGGCAAGGGTGTTTCGCCAGCGCCACAATTTGGCTACAATATTGGATAAGACATTATAATTCCTGCGCATAGCCGGTTTTGAGAGTGGGGGTCTGGTATCCACTGCGCTCAATCGGAACAATTTCGGTGTATCGACGATTCATGGCACTTACGAAGAGACTTCTCATTCTTTTGGCTCTGACTACCGGCTTTCTCAGCGCGGCCTGCTCCTCGCCGGAGAAAGGACCGACTGTTATTGTTTGTGGCGGTGGGATGGCGTTTCCCTGCCCCAAGGGAACCTACTGTGACCTCGGAGAAGAGTGTGGTGGATTTGATAGCAAGGGCGTATGTAAAAGGCAGCCTAAGGACTGCCCCCTTGAGGATAATCCGGTTTGCGGTTGTGATCAGATAAACTACGAGAGCGCCTGCTACGCCAGGGCTCAGGGCGTGACCATCGCGCACACCGGTGAGTGCATCCGAAAGACGATCAAGCGAAAAAAGAAGCGCAAGAAAATGGAATTCACCGACACCAGCAAACACAAGGTTGATGGCAGCGGGATTGAATCAGCCGGGGATGTGGTCGACGTGGATGAGTTGGGCAGGCCCATTCCGCGGTAGGTAACGCGATTAGCATGCACGGCAAAAGAGTAAAGAGCGCATCGGAGGGAAGCTCGTGGAACAAATAATCTTGATTATCGTCGGCTTTCTTGCGGTTGCCTACCTTTTTGATATGTGGCGGCAGTCGGCACTTAAGAAAAAGGCCTCTGCCTCCGAAGACGGCCCCAACACCGGTGCACAACAAAACACACCACTGAGCGCAAACGAAGCCATGCCAACTCAGACCGGTAGGTTTCGAGCAAAGCAGTTTCTCGACAAAGCAAAAGACTCTGAGACTGAGAAAAAGTCAACAGAGAGCAAGGAGGAAGCTGGCGAAGAAGAGGATGACGCGCTACCCGATCCTTTCGACCGTTAAACGTCGGGCACTACCGCCGCAGAGAAACACACTTCGGTTAAATCACCTCCTGTAGAAACCCTCCGGTAGAAACCCTCCTGCAGAAACAAAGTTCAGCTCTCATCCTGCGGTAATTCTAATACCCTCCCTTCACAGACATTTTCCGAAGCCACTT
>JAUIMJ010000397.1 GCA_030433295.1 bacterium
TAAAACGCTTAGCGGCCTGGAGGAACCAACGAATCTATCTCGGTGGCTGCTGCCGTTCTCAAGTTTCAATACCCCACGAGGACAAACCGCCGCACAGACCCCACAGCCCACACAGGACGAGCGCACTATATTCTCCTCGCGCTGAGCATATCCACGAACATCGATTCCCATCTCGCAGTAGGTGGAACAATTTCCGCATGATATACACTGTCCGCCATTCACCGTTATCCGAAATCGCGAGAAGCTTCGTTGAAAAATACCCAGAATCGCTGCCATAGGACAACCGAAGCGGCACCAGACCCGACTTCCGAGAATCGGATAGAAGCCTACGCCAACGACACCCGAGAACACGGCACCGATGTAGAAACCGTACCATTCGCGAACCGTGTAAGACCAGGAGCCAAACACCGACGCGGGATACAGCTCGTTTATCCAGATAAGCGCAGTAAGCACCACAACCAGAACAAGAACTGCATGAATCATCCAGCGTTCTATGACCCAGGCCGTCTCGGAGGTACTCGCGTTTTGCCGAAAGGGATCCCCGGCAGTTTCTGCAAGTCCGCCACAACCACAAACCCAGGAACAATACCAGCGTTTACCGAAGTAATAGCTGAGGACCGGTGTAGCGATAAGCGCCATCACGGTAGACCAGAACACCATAAAGACGCCTAGCCCACCCGAGTCCAGAAGACGACTTATCTCTGAAGGAAATAAATACTCGGGCTTGAGCGGCCAGAAATACGTGAAGTAAAACTCGGGCTGCTGTATTCGCTTCAACAAGGCCGGGATAAGAAAACCAAACCCCAGCTGAAAAAACATTACGGAAAGGGAACGAATCTGTTGATAGCGGTTTCCCCGATACTTCAGCAGCATGCGCACACCCAGTACCAGAACGGCAAGGGTGTAGAAGGCCCCGTAGAGGAACCAGCGATCACTGCTGCCGCCATGTAAAACCACGGCCAGAGGATCAAACATCTGAATCCAGTAATCCAGCAGCGGCGGCACCCCCATGCCTTTCAATGAATCGTAAAAATACAGCAGAACGTAAAATCCGGTGACGATAACACCGAGTGTCCAGGCCACAACTCCACGATTCGTCGTAGAACCAAACATGACGTTATTGTTCTTTATGCCGGGAGTCTGATGGGCGTAGGCGAAGTAGGACCAGAACAAGCCTCCAACAGACATCAGCCCGCAGCTAAGCAGAACGGGCGCCCAGGGTCCTAGCGTGAATAAAACATCACTGAAGATAGTTACCGAAAGAAACGCTGTGCCAAGCAAGGTGAGAACCTTACTCCCGACGAGCAATACCCTGTTTGATGATGTACGACTCATAAGGAGATTCCTCCGCGAGATTTCTGCGGTTCATGAAGCGTGGCCCGTATGTCCGCTTCAAAACGCTGATAGAACTCCGGATCAAAATTAGCCTCGGGCAGTCTCAGCAGCACCTGATCTATCGAAAGGCCATCACGAATCCACTTTTCAAATACTCTATGCCGATAGCGAATCCCCATGGTGTTCATTCCCAGAAAGCGACCTTCGCTGGCGACCAGGCGCAATGAGCGCCGACCACAGGGCGCTTCCCAGTAGTAGTGTTCAAACGCGTCTTCGGAGTGAGGCACCTCACCGTAGGTCTGATACTCCACATCAAAAAATTTTGCTGAGTTATAAAAAATCGGCTTTTCGTATGGAGTTTTCGCGCCTGTAAGATTCCTCGCCAGATTCTCCCCCTGTGCCTTTGCGGTGTACCACAGTTGATCGACCCAGGTCGTTCCGTCAGAGAGACGGAATTGGGCACAATCTCCAATCGCATAGACATCGTCCACGCTGCTCGAAAAGAACTCATCGACAATCACCCCACGATCAACCTCAATGCCGGAAGCGGCTGCCAGCTTGATGTTGGGATGCACTCCAGGAGTAAGTCCGACAATCTGGCAGGGGATCTTTTCACCCTCCCCGGTTATTACCGCAGCACATCTTCCCTGACCATCATCGACAATCTCCTTGAGGTTCGTCTCCAGGCGCAAATCGATCCCCTCGTCCCGGATGATACGGTTAACCATTGCCGACTCTTCAGGCGTCAGAATGTTACTCCAATAGGACTTTTCGCGTACGAGGAACGTCACGTGAACACCCCGCATGTGCAGCATTTCTGCGAGTTCGATGCCGATAAGTCCACCGCCGACAATCACCGCCTCCGATGTTGTTTTCACCGAGGACTCAAGTGTTTCGAGGTCCTGCAAATGATACAAGCCCTGAACCCCGGACAAGTCCTGTCCGGGCCAGCCAAAGGTATTTGGCATTGATCCGGTTGCAATGATCAGAACATCGTAGTGGAGCGTCTCGTCCGGATCCAAAAGAATCGTTTTCTTATTCGTATCGACAGAGGTCACCCAGCGGCAGTGCCTTCGGATATTCTGTCTCTTCCAGAAGCTCTCGGGATACGGGTAGGTATCCTTCAGTTTCATATGCCCCATGAAGATATACATGAGCGCCGGACGAGAGAAATGCATCTCAGATTCCCCTGAGATAAGGTGGATTTCAGCCTCGGAATCAGAGGATCGAATCCCCAGTGCAGCCGAGACACCGGCAACACCATTTCCTATGATAACTACCTTCCTGCCCATACAAAGAAGCTCCCACCTTCAATACTGATCCAAACGCACTGCACGAGTCCCCTTGGTCGCCCGACCCGGTCAAAGCTTACAACACGCAAGGGTCGTTCTTATCCCCCCGTCTGATCTGGCTATCCCAGCGCGTCGGAGACGATAGACTGAGCTTCCGCGAGAACGCGATTGAGATGCTCCTCACCGGAAAAGCTCTCAGCATAAATCTTGTAAATATCTTCGGTTCCGGACGGTCTCGCCGCAAACCAGGCATTTTCAGAGCAAACCTTCAGACCACCAATAGAAGCACCGTTCCCTGAGGCTTTGGTAAAAACTCCAGTGATGTTTTCCCCTGCAAGCTCAGTCGCCGTTACATTCTCCGGAGAGAGCTTCTTTAGGATGGCCTTCTCCTCTCTGTTCGCCGGGGCCGAAATTCTGGAGTAATAGGGGCGACCATACTCGGCCGCAATATCGTCAAAATGTTCTGCAGGGTTTTTGGAGGTAACAGCGGTTATCTCAGCCGCAAGCAAATCAAGTAATATTCCGT
>JAUIMJ010000398.1 GCA_030433295.1 bacterium
GCGGGCCCTGGCAGACTTTCGTCGAGGTTTAGCACTGTAAGGTGATGGAAGGAAAAAAGATCTTAATTGTTTGCTTTGGTGCCATTGGCGATGTCACGCGGGCACTGCCGCTGGCAGTGCGAATAAAGAAACAATGGCCATCCTGTACGCTCGATTGGGCAATTGAGCCCATCTCGCAGAGCATTGTGAAGGGGCATCCGGCGATAGATACTGTCCGCCTTTTTGATCGCCCCCGTGGTCTTTCCGCGTTCTGGCGCTTTGTTCAGGAGGTTCGCTCCGAGAAGTATGATCTGGTTTTGGATCTGCAGAGACATATCAAGAGCGGATTTGTGAGCTTTCGCAGTGGGGCTCCGCGCAGGATCGGATTTCATCGAAAGAACTCCCGGGAGTATAACTGGCTTTTTAATACCGAGAGTATTCGAGCCTGGGAGCATTACTCGCCAAAGGTACTGCAGTATCAAAGCTTCGGTGACGCACTGGGCTTGCCCTCGATGGAGCCGCTCGACTTTGGTCTCAGGCCGTCAAGCGAGGAGCGTGAATCGTTTCAGGAAAAACTGCGTGAGATATGGGGATCAACTGCTGAGTCAGAGCTTCCCGGCAGAGAGAAGCGAATTGCGCTGATACTTGGTTCGACCTGGCCGAGTCGTTTCTGGATGGCTGAGTACTACGTAGAACTCATTCGCCGGATGTCTGAGTCGGATGGCTACACGTTCTTCTTGCTCGGTGGTCCTGCGGAGGAGGCTTTTGCGGAGTCAATTTTCTCTCAGTGTGCGCCAGGTTCGGCAGTGAATCTGGTGAAAAAAACGAGTTTACGGGAACTGGTTCCTTTGTTCTCGGAAGTCTCCATGGCGGTGGGTTCTGATTCCGGACCCATGCATATTGCGGCGGCTCTCGAAATACCGGTGATTTCGCTCTGGGGATCAACCAGTCCAAAACGATCGGCGCCCTATGGCAGCGAGGCTCTTATATTGCAGTCTGCCATTGCCTGTTCTCCCTGCTATCGCAAAGACTGTCCGGGGCTGGATACGCTCTGTATGCGGTCAATTTCGGTCGATGCGGTCGTTGCCAGAATTCAGTCCTCGCAGATAATCTCTGAGGGGCGCTGATTAGCGGCTTTAGGCGTCCTCCTCGCGATAGAAGCGCCTGACCTTTTGTGCTATTTCTGTTCAAAATTGCCGACAAGGGGTGATCTAAGGTGTATAGTTTTCACCTGTTTATTGTTGAGTGGATTGCACGGTAGTTCCTTCGAGCTTCTCGTTCCACTACTGGCTAGAATTAAGAGCAAAAGACTAATTTCATGCGTCAAAAAGAACTCGATTGGACGGACTTCCCCAAGGGGATGAGCGTAATTGTCCCGGTATACAACGAACGCAATACCATTGATGAAATTCTCGGCAGAATCTGGGATACCGGTCTGGTAACCGAGGTAGTGCTCGTCGATGATGGTTCTACCGATGGTACTCGTGAGCGACTTCAGGAAATTGAGAAGGAGAAGCGAAAGGGCACGGTTATCAGCTTTCACGAGAAGAATCAGGGAAAGGGGGCTGCCGTCCGCACTGGTATTGGTCTGGCCACCGGGGATATTATGCTCGTGCAGGATGCGGATCTCGAATATGACCCTGCTGACTACCCTGCACTTCTTGGACCGATGCTCGATGGCAGAGCGGACGTCGTCTACGGCTCTCGCTTTCTCGGCGGTCCTCACCGCGTATTGTTCTTCTGGCACTATGTCGTTAACCGCGGTCTCACCCTGCTTTCAAATATCCTTACGAACCTGAATCTCACCGATATGGAAGTCGGCTACAAATTATTCCGTCGTGAGGTCCTCGATGGAATTACGATTCGTTCAAACAGGTTCAATTTCGAGCCCGAGATTACTGCCAAAGTGGCCAAGAAGCGCTGTCGCATTTATGAAGTGCCAATCAGCTACTCCGGAAGAACGTACGAAGAGGGGAAGAAGATAGGAGTCAGCGATGGCTTTGAGGCGCTCTGGACTATCGTAAAATATCGATTTGTTGATTGATGTCCCAAACCGAATCACATGCAGCCGTGCAGGAACCTGAGGAAAGAAATGCCGAGCGAGAGACAATCTCGGCGTTCATTGTCTGTTTCAATGAAGAGGATCAGATCCGGGACTGTATCGAAAGCGTGGCTTTTTGTGACGAAGTGATCGTTATCGATTCGCGTTCTACAGATAGAACGGTAGAGATCGCCAACGAATTAGGTGCAAAAGTCATTCAGCGAGATTGGCCCGGGTACAGACGTCAAAAAGAGTTTGGATTGTCGCAGGCGACATCCACCTGGGTGCTGAATCTGGATGCGGATGAACGGGTTTCCCCTGAGCTTCGGGACGCGATTATTGAGGTTCTCGAGCGCAGCTACCGGGAGAAGGCAGAGGGTCTGCCATCGACCTGTAAGGACGGCTACGATCTCAGCCGTGTGGTCTTTTACCTCGGACGATGGTGGCGAAAAGGCGGCTGGTATCCCGAATATCGTGTCCGCCTGTTTCGCAAGGCGGTCACGACCTGGGGAGGAAAGGATCCGCACGAAAAAGCGGTCGTTGACGGTAGTATCGGAAAGCTTTCCGGTGAATTGCAGCACTACACCTACCGTTGCATGAGCGAGCAGCTCGATAGACTGCATGGGTATGCCAGTATCGCTGCTCAGGAAGATAATTCCCGGGGGCGGCGTTTTCGCCTCAGTAAGTTGATTTTAAACCCCTGCCTGAGAGCGTTCAAATTCTATGTATTGAAGAAGGGGTATCGCGAAGGGATGGCCGGTTTTATCGTTGCGGTGATTGAAGGGTACTACACCTTTCTCAAATACGCGAAGTTGTGGGAGCTACAAAGAACGTGCACCCCGGAGGTTCGTGACCGCGGCAAAGCAAATACCAGTACGGCTTCTTAGTAGTCAGATGGTATCCCGATACAAACTATGACCGAGGCGAGTCCTCAGAGTGGAGATTGAGTAATGTTGGTGCATAGTAAGGAATTACTGGAAATTGTCGACCGATTTGCCGGAGTTCCAATTACTGTGGTGGGAGACCTGATCGTTGACCACTATATTATGGGTTCGGTTGATCGTATATCGCCCGAGGCTCCCGTTGTCGTTGTTCACGTGAACGAGGAGAACAAGCGCCTCGGGGGAGC
>JAUIMJ010000399.1 GCA_030433295.1 bacterium
ATATCCATTTCCGCCGCCGTGAATACCTGTAAATACAGCCGGTTAACCGGCTTGAGGGGAGGCAGTGGCATCGAAATACTTGAGGGGCATAAGTAATCCAGTGAATACAGTACGCAGAACAAAAGGGCGCTTCGCGTCAATTCTAATTGCGGGGATGACAGGCCTTTCCGCAGCTTCAGCAGCGCACGCTGAAGAAATGCCTTCGCAGGCTGAAATGTGGAAGGTGATTCAGCGACAGCAAAAGCAGATCGAATCTCTGACAAAGCAACTCAAGACCACTGATGAAAAGACCGAAGCAGTCACTGAGGTCGTAGAAAGTCAGGGGGCTTCCGGTACAAGTGCTGCACCGGGTTGGTGGGACCGCACGCAACTCGGCGGGTATGGAGAGCTGCACTACAACGGTGGTGATAAGGACCAAATCGATTTTCACCGCTTTGTGCTCATGGTGAATCATCAGTTTAACGAGAGCATACGTCTATTCACCGAGTTGGAACTCGAGCATTCTCTTTCCGGAGATGACAAGCCCGGTGAAGTGGAACTTGAACAGGCATATATAGAGTTCGACATTACCAAAGAGCATAGAGCTAAGGCCGGGGTATTCCTCATTCCCGTCGGAATGCTGAACGAGACTCACGAGCCAAACACCTTTTTTGGCACGGAGCGAAATCCGGTAGAGAGTAACATCATCCCCACTACCTGGTGGGAAGGTGGTGTCGGCGTTTCCGGCGATCTACCGAGCAATATCCGCTATGACCTGGCATTCCATTCCGGGCTCAAGACCCCAATTGATGGAGATAACGCTTTTAAGATCCGAAACGGACGCCAGAAAGTCGCCGAAGCCACCGCAAAAGACGGTGCTGTCACGGGCCGTCTTCGTTGGAACGTAATCAGCGGTGTGGAGCTTGCAGTAAGTGGGCAGTATCAGCACGACGTCGCTCAAAGTGCCCTTGACGAAAGTATTCACGGTGTTCTGCTTTCAGCACACTCCAACGTGCGCAAAGGTCCGTTTGGCTTTAAGGCACTCTACGCACAGTGGGATCTCGACGGCGATGCTCCGAAGGCAAATGGTCGTGATGAGCAGGCTGGCTGGTTCGTCGAGCCTGCGTATTACCTGGATACCGGCTATGGCGAGCTGGGATTCTTCGGTCGATACAATCAATACGACAATGAAGCGGGTAGCTCAGTGGACAGCAAGTTTGAGCAATACGATGTAGGACTCAACTACTGGCCCCATGAGCAGGTGGTATTGAAAGCCGATATGGCATTCATCGATGCACCTGAAGGAAAGAAAAACGACAATATCCTCAATCTAGGGGTTGGGTTTAGCTACTAAACGTCGTACGGCCGGGCCCGCATAGAACCATGCGGGCCCTCCTTGTTCCTGCGCCTGACGTGCTCCAGGCCCGGGTTTCTCCGCGAGGGTGCTGCGTCCTTGCTCTCATGGGGGCTCTTTCTTTCTCTGGAGTAGCGATATGCACTATCTGAGAATACTTCCAGTGTGTCTGACATTCGTTCTTGCAGCAGGGATCAACACTCTGGCTGAGGATGTCTACCAAAAACCGCGAGAATTTGTTAAAGAAGCCTTCGCAGGGGAGATTCCCACTGCGAAAATACTACGTGTTACCGGTGAACGGCGAGCACAAGCAGCCAGGATCCTTGGCCATCCGCCGCATATGCTGCGAACACGCTACTGGCGGAAGGCTGAGCGCACGGCATGGGTCCTGGAGGAAATAGGCAAGACGAAGCCTATCACTGCGGGCTTTATCGTCGATGGAGGACGCCTGCAGGACGCGCGAATACTGATTTATCGAGAAAGTCATGGTGCTGAGGTGCGGCATTCCTTTTTTACACGACAGTTCAAAGGAGCGGCCCTTGCGACAGACACGAAGTTGGATACCTCAATCGATGGAATTTCGGGGGCAACACTTTCAGTCAGCGCTATCCGGCGCCTGGCAACCTTAGCCCTCTATTTTGACAAAGAGTCAAAGGTGCAATGAATACGGTGTCAAGAGCGTACATTTCTGCGACTGAGCAAACAGATGCTCCCGATCGTGCAGAGCTGTCGGCAGATACCGGCACAAAGCGAAAATCTCAGAAATTCGCTCGAATACGCAGCAT
Organism: bacterium; assembly: GCA_030433295.1. Taxonomy (GTDB): domain Bacteria; phylum Bdellovibrionota_C; class UBA2361; order SZUA-149; family SZUA-149; genus JAUIMJ01. Next base: position 2,119 of record JAUIMJ010000399.1, read on the forward strand.
ACATCCTCAGCGTACTCAAAATCGAAAATTACTTAAAAAGTCGTACCTCTGGCACAGGAAGGTTGGACTGCTGATTTCATTGCCGCTCATCCTGGTTGCGCTTAGCGGAATAGTTCTAAATCACGCTCATCGCCTTGGCATCGATGACGTGTATATACGCAACAAAACAATACTCTCCTTATACGGCATGACGCCGAAAAGCCCTTTGCGTTCCATGCAAGTCGAAGACCGCAGAGTGAGCAGCCTTGACGGAATGCTCTTTCTTGACAGTAGGCTTGCTGCGGATGCGGCAGGCGCCTTACGCGGCCTTGCCTCCCTCGACGATGGCCTGCTTGTCGCTACCGAGTCTCAGCTATTTCTTTTTGCCCATGAGGACGGTGCTTTGATTGAGAAACTCGGTGAAGAGAGTTTGCCCGAAGGAACAGTACTGCGTCTTGCCCTTGTTGATTCTCGTGTGCGGCTGGATACCTCAAGTGGGATGTTTTCCAGTAGTCCTGACCTTGCTGAATTCCAGGCCGAGACGCGAAACGCCTTGCCGGAACCGGAGTTTGCAAGTCTCCCTCCGGCCATCGAAGAGGATATCCTTAGAGCCTGGCGCGGTCGCGGGGTATCCTTATGGCGCCTGATACTCGATCTCCACTCCGGAGCGCTCTTTGGCTTCACAGGCACGTTTCTGTCCGACCTGCTTGCTGTCTGTATGCTGCTTCTCGTCGCAAGTGGATTCTATAATTCTCGAAAAATTCGCCGATGAAGAATCGCGTCGAACCGCAGTCTTTAGGGCTTGGACGCAGAAGGTTCCTTTGCGTTGTCGGAGCCGCGACGACTTCGGCATGTGCGGGTTTGCCCTTTGGACGGCGCGCGCAGGACGAATTACATTGGCAGGGCGCTGCGCTCGGTGCTCAGGCGTCGCTTACCCTGCGGGGATTTGACGAAGGCCGAGCAAGGCACCTTGTTTCGCGATGCCTTGAAGAAATCAGCCGGCTTGAGAAAATTTTCAGCCTCTACGTCCCAGATTCCAGTATTCGAGCCTT
>JAUIMJ010000070.1 GCA_030433295.1 bacterium
ATGATAAAAAACTACATTTTGCATGGAAGTTAAGCGTAAAACGTCAAAATGTGATATAATATCAGTGGGTTGTATTTTGAGGAGCGCTCCGCAGGGTAGCAGGAGCATTTTATCAGGATTTGATTAGGAGGCGTTTTGATACATTCACCAATACGGTTAAGTGATAAGATTACGGTTGGTCCTCAACCGGCGGCTAGTGATTTAAAGGATTTAGCCGAAAAAGGCTTTAAGACAGTAATAAATCTGAGTAAAAAAGGTGAGCTCGGTCAGGAATTGAAACCTGCCGAGGAGGGTGAGGAAGTAGAGGCTCTGGGCATGGCGTATTGTCACATGCCCCTTTCTCTCACGAGTGTAAAATCCGAGCACATTGAGGAGTTCTGCCGAGAGGTAGGTGAGGCTAAGACCCCGGTCTATGTACATTGCCGGATCGGGCAGCGTTCCGGACCCTTCTCACTAATCTACTATGCGATAAAGCGTAAGCTTTCGCCCGAGCAGGCGTTGAAACGGGCTGAGAAGCTCGGAATTCGATGTAGTGCGCCCATGCTGACTTCATTGATTTCAAATTTCCTCAAGAATAAGCTGGAAAGCGCCAGCACGTAGAGTATTTCACAAAGAAACAATCATTGGAGCAGTCTCTGGATAAAGCCGTGCGGTGTATACCGAGGACTGCTCCTGCTCTTTGTCGTCGTTTTCACAGACGCGGCTCATTTCTCATATAAAAAATATCTTTTTTGAGGCCCCGGGAGTGCTATCGCGCATCACTGCGCTGTGGTATCCAATTGCCCGGGCTGGTGATAACGGTCGCCTATACTGCCTTGCCTTGCTAGTATCGAAATCACACTCGCCATCCCCGAATTGCTTGAGGTAGCCTGATGACCTTCCTGTCTCTCGGTATCATATGGCGCCGTTTTTCCGGGGGGCAATGTTCACGTGCGGAAATCCGGGTGTGATAGGGATTTGTATTTTTTGGTGGCGTCGATGCATACGTAGCGCCGCATAGCGATGAAGATAGAAACAGTTATGAAAATTAAAATTGTCTTAGTAGTTGCTGCGATAGTTTGTGTAGCTGCCTGCGAGCGTAACCAGCAGCCTATCGGTGGGATTGCATCAAAAAGTGCAACATCGGCACTTTTTACCGAGAAAGCATCTGCATCGATTCCGGAAGGGGTTTCCTATGTCGCGGCAGTTATGCCCTCTGAGGTAGTTCAGGAGCTCGATGCTGCGACCTTGTACCAGCAGACCTGTGCTGCCTGTCATCAGGCAAACGGTCAGGGTATTCCAGCAGCCTTTCCGCCACTTGATAACAGTCCGTACGTTACTTCAGATAACGTAGAACGGCTTGCGGCGATCATCGTCTATGGTTTGCAGGGGCCAATTGTTGTAAATGGTCAAACATACACCAGCGTCATGGCACCGCTTGGTGCTCAAAGAAATGATGCAGAGCTTGCAAAGATAGCGACATACATTCGTTCGTCCTGGTCGAACCAGGCAGCAGCGGTTGATGCCGCCGTATTCGCTGCGGTGCGTGAGAAGTATGGTAGTCGTGGTATGTTCACCATCGAAGAGCTTGGCGGAAACGAGTCATAAGTTATTTCTTTTTGGGTTTGTTCATTCAAAAAAAGGGTCTGCCTCTCCGGCTATTCCAATGTGCCACATTGTTTGTAGGGGAGAGCTGTGGTTTCGCCCCCTGGCTATACGCTGAACGTTTCGAAGAGTAGTTCTTATCGCATGCCGCGTCCGCTCCTTGTCGATGGTCCGGTTGGGCCTATGCTCCGATGGGACCAATGTGTCGGCCGGGGCTGTGTGGTAATGGGCTCCTTTCGTGTGTGGCGGGATGCCAGGCGTCTGGAGCCTTTCTGCGGAACATCTTCATTATAAAGGATATCAATTAGTGTCTGTTCGAGTTCGATTTGCCCCGAGTCCAACCGGTCCTCTTCATATTGGCGGGGCGAGGACCGCACTGTTTAATTATTTGTTCGCCCGTGCTCATTCCGGAGTCTTCGTACTTCGTATCGACGATACCGATAAGGAAAGATCCACAAAGGCCTTTGAGGATGACATCCTCGACTCCATGCGTTGGCTTGGGATCGATTGGGATGAGGGGCCTGATAGCTCAGGCGATTTTGCGCCCTATCGACAAAGCGAACGGGAGGAGCGGCACAGAGACGCCGCGCTTCGTCTCTTGGCTGAGGAAAAGGCCTTTTATGATGACGAGAAGGTACTTCGGCTTCGCTATCCCATAGGGGAGGTCGTTGTGCGAGATATGGTTTGTGGTGATTGCGTGTTTAATATGCAGTCGCTTGGGCAGGAGCCGGCTCTACTCCGTTCTAACGGAACCCCAACGTACCACATCGCGAGTGTGCTCGATGATGTAGAGATGAACATAACGCATATTATCAGAGGGCAGGATCATCTTACTAATACGGCGAAACACCAGGTGCTGTTTGAAGCGCTGAGTGGCAAGGTGCCGACGTTTGCCCACCTGCCATTGATCCTCGGCGAGGATGGCTCAAAGATGTCAAAGCGTAACACCGAGGGCCTGACGACGGTCACAGAGTTTCGCGATGCAGGGTATCTCTCGGAAGCGCTGATTAATTTCCTGTCTTTGCTCGGATGGTCACATCCCGAGGAACTTGAAACCCTCAGTAGAGAAGAGCTGCTGCGCTCTTTCGATCTCGGGAGAGTTAATCAGACGGCAGCTAAGTTCGAGTTTCAAAAGCTGGACTTTCTCAATGGCTGGTGGATAAGAAATCTTCCGGTTGAGCACGTGGCTCGCGAAGCTCGAGCCTTTGTCGATGATTACTCTGATTTGATTGATGAGCGAGGACCTGAGTTCTGGGAGAGTGTTGTAGACGGTCTCCGTGGCAAACTCACAAGACTTTCGGATATGGCGGCCTTTGGCCCTCTGTTGTTCTCGCTTACCCCGGACATTGCAGATGATGCGCGTGAGCACTTTAGCGAGGGGGATGCGCATGCTGGATTCCTCTCTGTTGCAAAGCGCTGGTGCGAACTCCTGGCAGAGGTGCCGCTGGAGGGGGATAGAGATTGTTATACGGTTGAACAGTTCAAGAAGATGACCAAAATTTTAAAGAAAGAGCTGGATGTAGACGCTAAAACAGTGTTCCAGGGGCTGCGGGTGCTGGTCACGGGAAGCCTTTCTGGCCCGGATTTGCAGGTGTTGGCATCTTCTATTCAACGAAGTGTATTGCAGGAGAGGGCTCGCAGTGTAGTAGCTGCCTTTAGTTCGTAGACGAAGGGGCAGGCTCCACCTGGCCGGGCCGGGTTTTGTAGGACAGGAAAACGGGGACGTTATGGCAAGCATTGAGCAAATCAGTGTAGACAAGCATGAATGTGTTTCGATTTTTAACGATCGCAGCGTAGGACTTACGGCGATTATTGCGGTGCACGATACGACACTCGGCCCTGGTCTGGGCGGTTGTCGAATGAAGATGTACGACTCTCTTGATGAAGCAATGTATGACGTACTGCGCCTTTCTCAGGGCATGACATACAAGAACGCCCTGGCTGGTCTGCCGCTGGGTGGCGGGAAGAGTGTCATTATAAAAGACAACGCTCTTGAAGAGGGTAGAGACGATTTCTTTCTGGCTTTTGGTCGCTGCGTTGCTGCGATGAACGGAAAATATATCACCGCTGAGGATATCGGTACGCGAGTTAGTGATATGGAGACCGTCCTGCAGGTGTGTGATTTCGTTACGGGTCGGGACCCCGCAAAAGGTGGCGCAGGTGATCCCTCTCCCTGGACGGCGCAGGGTGTGTTTGAAGGTATGCGAGCCTGTCTGGAAGCGACATTCGACTCGGCCTCGTTTGCAGAGAAGCGGGTAGCGATACAAGGCGTCGGAAGTGTCGGTCATCATCTTGCTCGACATCTTGTCGAAGCGGGGGCGCGGATAACCATTACGGATCCCGATGAGGAAAGGCTGCGCGCGGTTGTTGACGAGCTCGGTGCCGAAGTCGTGTCCCTGGATGAAATTTATTCAGTAGACTGTGATATTTTTGCACCGTGTGCGATTGGGGCGACGATTAACGGCAAGACTATCCCTCAACTTTCTTGCTCGATCGTTGCAGGGGCTGCAAACAATCAACTGATAACCGACGACATCGAAGCCGAACTGGCGAGCCGTGGTATTCTATACGCACCGGATTTTGCGATAAACGCCGGGGGCGTGATCATGTGTGCCGATGAACTCGAGCCGGACGGGTTTAAGGCCGAACGAGTTAAAGAGCGAGTCTCACACGTGTATGACACGATTGTTGCGGTGCTCAAGAGGGCGAAAAGTGAAAACGCTCTCGCCGGTCAGGTTGCAATTCAACTGGCCAAAGATCGGATTCAGGCCGCACGAAAAGAATAGCGTGCCTATGCGCATTTGGGGGCAGAGATTGTGACTGAAGGTATTTCTCCGAATCATTTTTCTCTGGTAGATGAAAATACGAAGTTTCGACTTCAGTCTTCGTATCAACCCAGCGGAGATCAGCCCAAGGCGATAGAGCAGATCATTTCCCACATAAGGGCGGGTGCCCGCAGCCAGGTATTACTCGGGGTCACCGGTTCGGGTAAAACCTTCACCGTCGCAAATGTCATTCAGGAGTTCAACCGGCCTGCGCTGATACTTGCGCATAACAAGACTCTTGCAGCGCAGTTGTATTCTGAGTTCCGGGAGCTCTTCCCCGACAATGCGGTCCGCTATTTTGTAAGTTTCTACGACTACTATCAACCGGAGGCCTATGTGCCTTCCAGCGATACCTTCATTGAGAAAGACTCCAGTATTAATGCCGAGATTGATAAGTTGCGTCACGGTTCTACTAAGGCGTTGCTTGAACGGCGCGATGTAATCATCGTGGCAAGCGTGAGCTGTATCTACGGACTTGGTGCTCCCGAAAACTACTTCAAGATGATGGCATACCTGGAACGCGGCGATACCATCGGGCGAACCCACTTGCTTCGAAAGCTTGTGGAATTGCGGTACGAAAGAAATGATTTTGAGTTTACTACCGGAACCTTTCGGGTTCGAGGGGACGTTGTCGAAATCTGTCCGGCATCCGAGTCCGAGCGAAGTCTCCGGATAGAGTTTTTTGGGGATGAAATCGAGGAAATTAGTGAGATCGATCGTCTGAGCGGAACGGTATTGCGCCGTTTAGATAAGGCGTGTGTCTACCCGGCCAGTCACTTTGTGACCGACCGTTCTGATATTGAACGGGCAATGGGTACGATTCGTAGTGAACTCGATGAACGCCTTCATGAGCTGAACGCGCAGGGGAAGGTTTTGGAGGCGCACAGACTCGAGCAGCGAACACTCTATGATCTGGAGATGATCGAAGAGATGGGGTTTTGTTCCGGAATTGAGAACTACAGTCGCCATTTGACCGGTAGGGCACCAGGGGAGCCGCCCCCGACGCTCATCGATTACTTTCCCAAGGACTTCCTGATTTTTATTGATGAGAGTCATGCGACGATTCCTCAACTGGTGGGTATGTATCGAGGGGATCGCGCAAGAAAGCAGACGCTCGTTGACTATGGCTTTCGCCTGCCGTCGGCGCTTGATAACCGACCGCTGCGCTTTGACGAGTTTGAGCAAAGAGTCTGCCAGGTCGTGTATGTATCAGCTACTCCTGCCAAGTTCGAGCTAGAGGACAGCAATAATCGGATAGTGGAGCAAATAATTCGACCAACGGGACTTGTTGATCCGGTCGTTGATGTAAGGCCGGCAAAAACCCAGGTCGACGACTTTCTTGAAGAAGTGCATCGGGTGGTGGATCGAGGTGATAGAGCCCTGGTCACTACGCTGACCAAGCGAATGGCAGAGAATCTGACGGAGTACTATCGTGAAGTCGGCGTCCGGGTTAAGTATCTGCACTCGGATATCCATACACTTGATCGGATTGAATTGATTCGTGGCTTGCGGGACGGTGAGTTTGACCTGCTTGTTGGCATAAATCTGCTCAGGGAGGGCCTTGATATCCCGGAGGTGAGCCTTGTTGGTATTATGGATGCTGACAAGGAAGGATTCCTGCGCTCGGAGACGAGTCTTGTGCAGACGATAGGACGAGCTGCTCGAAATGTTAATGGACTGGTCGTGCTTTATGCCGATCAGCGAACCGGCTCGATAAACGCCGCCCTTAGAGAGACGGATCGCCGTCGAAAAATTCAGGAAGAGCACAATACGAAGCACGGCATTTCACCGGTATCTGTTCGCAGAGCCCCGGAAGCGGTAATGGTTGAGACCGAGGAGCTCGAATCAGTTTCTCCGGAGCTTAAGGAACTCTCAGCTATCGGGGCTGAAGTTCCAAAAGATGCGCCTTCCTGCAAAAAACTCATTGGGGATTTGCGAAAAGAAATGCTGCATCTGGCAAAACAACACGAGTTTGAGAAAGCCGCTCTCATCAGAGATCGAATTTCAGTGTTAGAGAAATTTCTTCTCACCCTGTAAATAGGCGTTGATGACTGAAACGAGTATAGAAATTGCTGGCATCTCAAAGAAGCGTCTGAAAGCGCTTCCCGACAGACCTGGTGTCTATCTCATGAAAGATGAGCAAGGCGAGGTGATCTATGTCGGTAAAGCAAAATCGCTGCGCTCTCGTGTTTCCAGTTATTTTGCCGGCGGAGATGGCAGGATCAATGTCGTCTACATCTTAGAGAATGTACGACGGATTGATACGCTGGTTACTGAGTCTGAGCGGCAGGCGATAGTCTTAGAAAATGACTTAATCAAAAATTATCGTCCTCGGTACAATATTCGTCTCAAAGACGATCGTGCGCATCTTATCGTTCGGATAGATCATCGGCACGAATGGCCACGCCTTGATCTTGTGCGCGTCGTAGCAGACGATGGCGCTCAATACATCGGCCCCTTTGCCTTCAGTTATGAGCTTCGAACCATGTTGGAGGTGATAAAGCGGACGCTCCCCTTGCGAACCTGTAGTAACGCGATGTTGTACAATCGCGTTCGTCCCTGTCTGGAATACCAGATCAAGCGCTGTTCCGGTCCCTGTTGCCTCGACGTTGATCCTGACGAGTACAGGTCATGGTTAAAGCAAGCGGTTAAGATACTTGAAGGCAATGTCTCGGATGTTATCAACGAGCTGAATGTATCGATGGAACGCGCGAGTGATGCCTTGCGCTTCGAGGATGCGGCAGTAATCAGGGATAGAATTGAGATACTGAAAAAAATAGGTGAGGACGCTAGCGAGAGTAGCTACGGGACGGGAGCTATTGATGCCTTCGGTATGTATCGCGAGGGCAATCGATTTGAGGTTTCAGTTGTCATGGTGCGACAGGGAAGATTATTCGAGTCGAAGACCTATGGATTCGACGATAGTGATGCTCTTGACGATGAAATAATGTCCTCCTTGCTGAGTCAGTTCTATTCTGGCTCTCGTCAGTTCGTCGACACGATTCTGCTTCCGTTTGAATTGGAAGATCAGGAGGCTCGAGCGGAGTACTACTCTGAGCGACGGGGGAAAAAGGTCAGTATCAGCCGCCCGCAACGAGGTTCTAAAGCTCGTTTGCTCGCACTCGCAAACCAAAACGCCAAGGAAAATTTTGAGGCGCGCTTCTCAGGTATGGACAAGTCTACACGGGTCCTCGAGGCGATACAGGCAGATTTTGAACTAGAGCAAATGCCAAGGACAATAGAGTGTGTTGACGTTTCTCACTTCCAGGGCGGGTCAACGGTAGCTTCGGTGGTTTGCTTCAAAGACGGACAGCCGGAGAAGAGTCGATATCGGGTTTTTCACCTGACACAAGAGGGAAAACCGGACGACTTTGCCTCTATGCGTGAGGTTCTCCGACGGCATCTGTCACGCTGTGCCGAAGAAAACACCCTTTGTGATCTTATGGTTGTCGATGGTGGCCAGGCGCAGCTATCTCAGGCGCTTAGCGTTCGCAGGGAGCTCGGTCTTCAGGTGCCGGCCATGATTGGTCTGGCGAAGAAGCGTAGTGGTTCCTCCCCATATCGAGCGCCTGCATCAAAGAAAAGTAAGCCCGGGGCTAAGCGGATTACGCTGCAAAAACCAGAGCGTATCTACGTGCAGGATCGCGCGGTACCTGTCCTGCTTAATCCGAGAAGTGAGGCGATGAAGCTCTTTGAGCGAATTCGAAATGAGGCACATCGCTTTGCCATACAATTTCATCGCAAGACGAGAGCAAAGAAAGCGGTTCGTTCAGCCCTGGATAAGATTCCCGGTGTCGGGCCGAACAGAAAGAGGGAACTGTTGCGAGAATTTCGCACGATTGACGCCATACGAAATGCCAGTCCCGAAGCTATCTCAGAGCGTTGTAGAATTCCGCATACCCTCGCTGTCAGGATAGTGGAAACTCTCAATGCCTAGCGTGCCAGGTCCAAAGGCGTTTCTTCTTTATGTCTGGTTTTACATGAGAAGTATCGCCTATATGTTCGGGAGAGAACCCCAGTGTGGTGGCTCGACGATCCGCCGTAACATACGTCAGGTAATCCCATGTTGCGGATTCCAGGTGCTGCTCCGGTTCTCTGCTGTGCTCCCAGCGTTTAACGAGATAGGAGACAAAGGCGGCTCGATATTGAGCATGCCTCTTCTTTCTCAGGGATGAGAGTAGTTTGCGCCAGCGATAGTTCGGAAACATAGTATTCACGTTAGCAGGTTTCTCCGCGGGCTGGGGATTTGAGGGGTTTACCAGGTCCACAAGCTCTCCATCCCAGCGCGCACCCACAAGTTGGTGCCATCCTCCGCCTGAGGATTGCCGGACAAACATATTCCATGATTGTCTGAATCTCAGTGCCATAACAGTTCTATCAACCACTGAAATATTCAGATTGACCGCCTTCGGGTGTGTCAGGTGTGAGTAGAGGAACAGGGAAAAAACAAAGCCGAGCGAGCACAACGGTAGATAATCCGTACGGGTGTTTCGCCGGGTATCTTCGGGAGAGCATGTTGTCTTTTTCAACTGGCGAGTTTCGAGATCTGCAATTGAGAAGGATGCATTGCGGTTTGCAAGAAAATGCGAAATGCCCCTCCAGAACGACTGTGGCAAAAATATCATCAGACCTGCGATGCTAATGAAAGGAAAGAGTCCGATGTTAAAGCACAATGCCGTTCCCAGATGAAACAGAATAAGGCAGGGGAGTACGATGATGCGAAAAAGTTCAGTTCGCCAGGGGCTGATAAGGAGGGGAGCCAGTACCAGTTCGAGTATCAGGGTTGCAAAGGAGATGGCCGGCAGCACCGGATACCAATGCAGCAGAAGGCGGCCAAAATCTGTGGTAAGGGCATCTTTTGATAAGGCGATACTGAGTGCCAGGCCATTTTGCCAGGCTGGTATCGTTAGCTTTGCCACTCCTGTTGAAACATACATCCCGAGCATCTGAAGGGAAAATCCGAGGATTGCTATTCTATGGAGCAATTGCTTTGCCGAAGAGGTGGAAACATTGATGGCTTCGTTCTGCTTAAGTGTGAAGTATTTGTCGCAGGGTAAGAATTGTAGCCAGAGAAGAAGATGCAGAAGAAGCGCATCTCCACCGTTCAGGATGAACGGATTGCGTAGCTGTACCGAAAGAAGCAGAAACCAGGAGAAGAATGAGGTAAGACGAACCTTAATTCCCAGCATGAGCCCGAAGCCGAACATCCACTGGAGTATGAGTAAGCAAGCCGGGAAATAAGGAAAATCGAACAAAAAATAGGGAGAAATCCAGGAGTAGGGAGCAGCGTTTGAAAACCATGATGTCTGCGGCAGTATGCTATGCGCACCATAGAACGCACTGCTATCCCCGAGGCGAAAGGCCGCATCAAGCTGAACGAGGATTCCCAGTAAAACGCGTATCAGTGACAGAGTTCTGGGATCGCTGTTGAGAATCCCATACCGTGGGTTACGTGCTCTGTCTTTACTGGGGTCTTCTGGAACTGGTCGAGAATCGTTCATTGCGGTCCGGCAGCCGTTAGTAGCTTTTCTTTTCCCGCACGAACCTGCGTTCGTGCTCGAAAGCATTTTTCGCTGCGTTTTGTGAAAAATGCTCCGGGGCAGTCTTCGGATAAACATAGTACGATGTTATCCTGCGATTGCCCCAGTCTCGTGGTCGCGACACCTTGCGCTGTCGGAGTATCTTACCTTAGTATCCTCGCCGAGGCGTAGCGAAAAATGTATCTGTGCCTGGGCGGGTACCTGTGCAGCTGCGTGTGCGGGTTCCCGGGGAGAGAAGTATCCTTAGCCGTGTGCGGCGTACTCTCCGGGAGAGGAGCTTGTCATGTTGGCTTACTGCCCCAGAGGTGAGGAACCTATAGGTGGGAGAGGCAGTAAACCAGAGAAGGGACGCCCGAAAAAAGAGAAGTCCCCAAAAAGAGACGTCAGGGCGTCAAGGCGAAGTCCCGGAATAGGACTTCAGGTTGGTTCACATGCGTTCCCGTGCATCCATTTCAAAACCTGCGGACCGCGATGGTATATCGGTCTGATACGCGCACTTCCTTGTTCCTTCATCTGACGAAAACCGCGAGCTTCTTGAATTTTCCACTGGGGGAAATACAGAGGCATGCTCACGGGGCAGAAGCAACCTTTTGAGTCTGGGACAGAGCCTTCTTCTTTCAGGGGAAAAAAGAAAACTCTGTAGCGTCTTCGTCGTATACCGGAATCAGGTCCTCTCCTGATGTCTTTGTTCGGGTGAGGATATGTCGAAAAACAGAAGCACCATGCCCCAGAGCAAAGGTGCAGTCAATTCGAGCTAAAATAAGAATTCATTGAAAGGCTGCTGTGGTCTGTTGCTAGCAGGCAAGCATTATGGAAATGCCGCCAGTCCAAGCGAAAATCCTTCGATCAAGCGCTCCCCAGATGCTATTCTTGGGAGGTGAAATGTACGTACAATAATCGAGACCATTATGTCGGCTGAAACGCTCTCATCACAGCTAATCGGGTTGGAGGAAGAACTCGGAGCGCACAATTACCACCCCCTTGATACCGTTCTCGAGAGAGGTGAGGGGGTGTGGGTGTTTGACGTCGAGGGAAAGCGATACCTCGATTGTCTTAGCGCATATTCTGCGCTTAACCACGGACATTTGCACCCCAGAATAATCAAGGCCTTACGAGAGCAGTCTGAAAAACTCACCCTCACATCCCGGGCGTTTCGCAATGATAAATTGTCGGCGTTCTATCAGAAGATATGTGCCTTGTCGGGAGCAGAGATGGTTCTTCCGATGAACACCGGGGCCGAGGCTGTTGAAACGGCTATTAAGGCGGCTCGTAAGTGGGGCTACCTCAAGAAAGGGATTTCCGAGAACAAGGCAGAAATAATTGTTTGTGAGAATAACTTTCACGGAAGGACCACCAGTATCATTAGTTTTTCCACCGAGGAGCAGTATCGCAAGCATTTCGGGCCCTTCACCCCAGGTTTTGTAACAGTACCCTACGGTAACGCGCAGGCCCTGGAGGATGCCATTACGCCGGATACCTGTGCCTTTCTCGTAGAGCCGATTCAAGGCGAGGCCGGAGTTGTCGTTCCGCCGGCAGGGTACCTGGCGGATGTTGCCGATATTTGTTCCAGAAATAATGTGTTGCTTCTGGTCGACGAGATTCAAACCGGACTGGGTCGGACGGGGAAATTGTTTGCCTATGAACACGAGGAGGTACGTCCCGATGCGGTGATCGTTGGTAAGGCCCTGGGTGGCGGGGTATTCCCCATATCCGCGGTTCTGGCAAAGAAAGAAGTTCTTGGTGTGTTTCAACCGGGGGATCATGGAAGTACCTTCGGGGGTAATCCACTTGCCTGTGCCGTGGCCTGTGCGGCTCTGGATGTTCTGGTAGAGGAGAAACTTATTGAGCGCTCTGCAGAGCTCGGGGGCTGGTTCTTTGAACAGCTGTCTGGTCTCACCCATGAATCAATTCGTGAAATACGCGGCAAGGGTCTGATGATTGGAATTGAGTGTACTGTGCCGGTTCGTGGCTTTTGCGAGTCTTTGCAGTCGAGAGGAATTCTTTGCAAAGAGACTCATAGTACGGTGATTCGCCTGACTCCTCCATTGATTATTGAGAAGGAGCAATTGTCCTGGGTTCTGAAAGAATTAGGGGACCTATTCTAGTATGTGTTGCCGTTGTTTCTGAGTGTAGGATCGATTTGGACGAGAGGTGTCAAAATACGAATCGCGTTTTACTGGTGGAGCCCCATCGATTTCGCATCAACGAGGAAACTCAGGAAGACAATTACTTTCAACCACGAACTCCTGTACTTGACGTTCATGTTGCTGAGCGAGCGAAGCAGGAGTTCAGGGCCCTGTGTCATGCGCTGGAGAGCGCGGGTGTAGAGGTCGTGCTTAAGCAGAATACGCTTGGCGAGCGAGCCCCGGACGCAATCTTTCCGAACAACTGGTTTTCAACGCATTCTGATGGTCAACTCGTCCTCTATCCAATGCGGCATGAGAACCGCCGTCTCGAGAGGCGAGATGATATTATTGAGTTTCTCAGCAAAAGCTATCCAAACGTGCTTGACCTGCGGTCGTATGAGCTGCAGGAACAGTATCTGGAAGGGACGGGTAGTCTCGTGCTGGATCGGGTTAACCGAATCGCATATGCATGCGTTTCAGAGCGCAGTAGTGAAGCGCTTATTCGACATTGGAGCGAGGAGCTGGGGTATGAGGTCGAACTGTTTACTGCAGTGGATTCAGAGCAGCGTGTGATCTATCACACCAATGTTATGATGGGCCTGGGGACATCCTTTGTCGTCATTTGTCTGACGAGCATTGCGGACAAAGCTCGAAGGCGAGAGATTTGTTTACGTTTTGAAAAAACGGGTAAAGAAATAGTTGATATCAGCCACGCTCAGGTTGAGCAGTTTTGTGGCAATGTTTTGGAGCTTCGTAGTGTTCCAGAACTTAGTAGTGCTGGTACTATGAAACAGCTGCTCGTTATGTCTTCGAAAGCCTATCGTGCGTTTAGTGTTGCTCAGCGAGAGACCTTGTCCAGGTATGTGGATATCGTTCACAGCGATTTGCATACCATAGAGGAGTGTGGCGGTGGCGGAGCCCGCTGTATGATGGCTGAGTTGTTCTAAGTCCTACCCGAAGAAGCGTCTATGGCAGGCGGACTTGTTTGCCCTCTACGATCGTGAATGTACCTTCTCCGGCAGCGAGTAGTTGTTCGTAGCTTATTGTGTAAAATGCACTGCCTGGCTTGACTTCTTCGACGATACTCAGGTGCATATCGCCGCCCTCGGTGAGCGTTCGAACAACCGCCGTTTCTCCGTCGAACTCAACAGCGAATTTTAAATCCGTATTATGTTCCACTGTGTTGTTCCTTCTTTATATCGTCGAGGAGACGGGCCATAGTTACTAATGTCTGGGGGAAGTTTCTGGTGAATTTTCCGTAATACTGCGACTGTTCCCGAACAATAGCAACTTCAAAGCTTTGTGCGAAGCTTTCTGACATTCCCGCGTCGTAGGTTGCATTTTCGCCGGCCTGCAGGAAATAGCTCAGGGCGTCTTTCTCCGGAGAAGTGCTCGTGGTTGACTCTCCGCCCACGGTAGCGAGTCGCAATTGATCAGACATTCCAGGTATCATCGCGATATCCCGCATGTATGATCGGCTAAATGTCTCGGCACTGCTGATCCCGTGACTCTTGACTCGCTTACCGATTGCCGAGTTGGGGTCAATCTCACCACTTTCGAGAGCAATGTGCCCCAGTGCATGTCCGAGGGCATGTCCAACTTCGTGGAGGGTTGTCATTCTAAGGCGAGCCTCTGACTCGGGAACGCGCGACATTTGGGAGTTCAAAACTGACTCGTTGATGATTACTTCTTTCTTTGTGGGGCGATACACACCACCTACGCGATCCCAGAGGTTTTCTGTCGTTCTCTGGTCTGCCGTCCATCCGGGGGTTGACCAACCTCGCGGAGGCGCACCGAAATTCTGTTCGCGCTGCGACATCATTTTCTGCAGATGTATGGTCTGTCCGTCTTCTATGAGCAGATCAATTACGCTTTCAGGAACTTTTGCCAGAGAGTCTCGAACGCTCTGTTTAAACGCAGCTCCGGTTCCCGGATAGTCAACAATCAGCCATTCGTAGGCCTTGCCGAGGCGTTGCGCTTCCTGAGCGAGTCGGGTCACTTCAGAGGAGTTGCTGCTTGCGCTACCTCCCGTAAGTGTTGAAGCAGGCAGGGTGAAGGTCCCCGGGGCATACTTCTGGAGACGGTCAGACCATAGTTTTAAGGTGACCTGATTTCCCTCTTGTTTGATTCGCACGAGGTCTAGCCCGCCTTCTTTTGCCGTCTGCGCAATTGCTGAGAGCTGTGGGTTCCGTTCCGGGTCGAGATACACGCTTGGCATTCCCGGCACCGAACGAACCCTCAGGTCACTATGTCTACCAGCGGAAGTTTCCTGTTCTCTCTCTTGTGTTCCTGCGACATGCTGTGTCTGTGTCTGTGTCTGTGTCTGTGTCTGTGTCTGTGTCTGTGTCTGTGCTGCGAGCTTGCTTTGTCGTCGGGATCTGTCGCTCAGGTCGGCGAGTGCGTATGCGGTCTGCGCGTTCGAGCCGACTTTGTCAAAATCCAGATACATGCTTTGTTGTGTTCCGTCGGGGAAATTAGCCTGAAGCCGAACGGATTTATTTCCACCTACGGTACCCACTGCAGAGACGCTGATTCCCTTTTCTGCTGCAGCCTGAAGCCGTCGCCATGAGTCTGGTGACTGATGGTAATCGACTACTATCGGCTCTACACCGGGCGCGGTGCTGCCGATTACCTGCGGTTTGTGCTCCATATAGGAACGTGCGAGGGATGCCATGGCAGCATTGCGTTGCTGCTTGTAGTCAGTGGTATTGACCGAGAGGACCCTGGTCTCCCCCAGTTCGACCTCAACGATCCTACCCGTAGAATCCCTGGTTTTCATGAATGCCTGGAAGACAGCGGTTTTGTTGTCGCCGGGGCTGTATTGGGACAGACGGATGTGTATACCCTGAGATGCAGCTTTCTTCAGGGTGTCAAACTCCTTCGGAAAGTTTCCTTTGTCTACATCTGCAACGGTGACTCCGTGTACATTGCTTGCGATAGAGAAACCTTCCCGAACAGCCTGTAGCGTGCTTGCCCGGGGAGGGGTCCTTAGAGCAGAGAGGTCAGAGTTGGATCGCTCCCGGGTCGTTTGATCGACTAAGCGGCTCGTGTTTGAAAGAAGCGTCTTCTGGCCGTCGACTGAGATGCTTGCTGAGCCGCCGAAGCCCTTTGCCAGCTCTATAGTAAACTCTGTGCTTCCGTCAGGCAGGGTTTTTCGCGAAGATTTCATCACCCCATGAACATGGCGTGCTATGTCGTTTCCTCTGAGGTTTAGCTCATCAGTGTAGCTACGGGTATTGTATGATATGTCGACCTTCGCGGGATCTTTCACGGTAAAGGAAAAAGTTCGCTCGAAGCGACTATCACTGGTTTCGCGCTCCCGAATGCCATCGGGGGTAGTGTGCTTGTCCTGCTGGGACTCATGTTGAACTGCGGTTTCAGCCATGGCACTTTTGAGGAGCTAGGTATCACTATTAAACAATCGAGCGTCACGGGGTCCTGGCTGCGAAACTGCGATTGAGCCGCGAAGAGGGTAATCATGGCCCCGTATGGATGTTATTCAGGTTTCTGCCGTAAACGTGACACCTGCATGCGTGGGAAAATCAGGGGCGCCAGGTAGCGGAAATATCGAGGGAAACTTCTCTTTTGTTCGATATAGGACATCGTAGTTCATCATAGTTCTGCACCGAACGCTAAGCTATTCCCGACATTGAGCATTTCCAGGTGGACCGCTATTCTTCACTGCCTTCTTTCCCATTGCCCGACCTGCCACGCCCTGGCGACACAGATCTTGTTCGCTGCGATGCCTGCGGACCGTGGCTCTCGCATATACGAGTAGTAGTACCTTGTTCTCTCACCTTCTGCTGTCGGCAGGATGAAGGCGCAGACGGTGAGATAGCATTGGTAGATATGGTTTTAGTGTCTCCGGGGGATTCCTGAGTAAACGCTCTGGCAGAATCTTTCTGTCTGGGCGTTTACTCTTACAACCTAACCCCACGGAGATACACGATGAGTGCTTATTCCCATTCCCCCATTTTCATGGCTCCGCCCCCATTTAGCGCCGGTGATGGTCTGAGGACCTACATCGAACGTGAAGCGGTTTCTATGAAAACCCTTCTTCCTCAGTGGACTGCATTTCGACAGCTCGTCGGAAGCCTCTCTGAGAAAGCGGGACGCGAGACGATCAGTCTCACGTCTCCTGAGGAGTTTCCCGACGGCTTTTGTCGGCAGGATCCCCTCTGGCGATTTCGCTGCTCTGACGACGTTCCGACCACGGTTCACTTCCGCATGGGAGCGAATGCCCGTCGTGGTGAATCGGCCAGCTTCTCGGAGCAGATCTCGAGCTATTCGAGTCGCTTGATCGAGCAGGATCAGGGCTACTGTGAAGGTGGTGATGTCATCCCGATTTTCGGGACGAACCTGATCTTCATCGGCGAACGGCAAAACATTTCCGACGAGGAGGTACGAACTGACGCCGCCGGCATCGAATGGTTTACCGACGTCATGAGAGAATTTGGCTTTCTCGTCCAACGGGTACCCTTCCACCATGTGCTGCACCTTACGACCTGCGCGAGTTACCTCGGCAAGGCGGACGATGGTATGCACTGCGTGGGACTGAATCCGGCTTCAGTCAAACCCCGCGTGTTCCAGAACTTTCGCATCCGAGTCATCGAGACTCCGGAGGGCGAGGGCTGGGCGGCTAACGGCGTTCCGATTGGCGAGCATACGATTCTGCAGAAGGGGTACCCGAAGTTCTATCAGGCGGTGCTCGATGCGGGATTCTCCCGAGAACGCTTGCATCTGGTCGACCTGAAGGAAGCGGAGAAAACGGAAACTTCTGCGACCTGCATGGTCAACGATGAGACCCTTCATCCCGGATTGACAAAAACCGCTGCCTAGGAGACGGCGGATAGAGGATTTGGACAGGACCGACCTTCTCGACTCATGCTCGAGAAGGTCGTGTTCCTATCCGTAAAGGAGTACGCCAATGCTATCCTCAAAATTTGTAGCTGTTCAGGAAGAGCACTGAATGACGAAAGGCACGCGCTGTTTCTTCGATTATTCGGTGCCTGCTTCGAGTGCCCCGGCCGAGTTGATGATGCTCATCATATGAATGCGATCAGCGTAACCGAGTGGGGTCTTTAGGGCCTGTGGTTCGAAACCACAGGATTCAAATCCATTGTGTTCGAGCATGGTGATCGCTGCCCGGCAGCTGGTAGGAACAAAAACGTGCATCTGTTCCAGGCCCTC
>JAUIMJ010000071.1 GCA_030433295.1 bacterium
GTGTGCACGCCCACTATCTCGCACGTGGTGGAACGGCGCGGGCTGGTATGGCTGAGCTCTTTGGTAAAGAGGCTGGTTGTGCAAAGGGCCGCGGAGGCTCCATGCACTTCTTCAGCAAAGAGAATAACTTTCTCGGTGGCTGGGGTATCGTAGGTCAGCAGGTGCCCATGGCATCCGGAACTGCCTTTGCCTCCAAGTATCGCAACGACGGTAGAGTTACCGTTTGTTTCCTCGGTGATGGTGCAGTCAGCATCGGCGCCTTCCATGAAGGGATGTGTCTTGCGGCACTCTGGAAACTGCCAGTGGTCTTTGTGGTAGAGAACAATCGCTACGCCATGGGCACACCGCTTTCGCGCACCATGGTAACAGAGGATGCATCTATTCGAGCCCTCGGCTATCCCATGGCACGCGCAACTGTGGAAGGCAGTGATGTGGTGGAGTGCTATCATGCGGCCAAACAGGCAATTGACCGCGCACGAGATGAGTCCCTCCCCTTCCTGCTCGAGTTCAAAACCTACCGCTACCGCGGACACTCGATGGCCGACCCGGCAAAATACCGAACAAAAGAAGAACTGAATGAATGGAAGAAAAAGGACCCCCTCCTTCTTCTTAAAAATCGCCTGGAAGCGGATTTCCCCAACCTGGCGAAAGAAATTCCGAACATCAAAGAAGAGGTCGAAGAGGAAGTTCAGGACGCGGTGCGCTTTGCACACGAAGCTCCGGATCCGGATCCCAAAGATGTCGGATTACACACCTACGTAGAGCGATAAGAATTCGACTCAGACGATTGAAGTAAAGAAACAGGAAGCATAAATCTCATGGCAATGCGTCAGCTCAGTATTCGGGAAGCCCTCAATGAAGCTCTAGCGGAAGAGATGGAGCGCGATGAACGGGTTTTTCTCATGGGTGAGGAAGTTGGTTACTACGACGGAGCCTACAAGGTCTCTCGCGGTCTCCTTGAGAGATTCGGAGAGATGCGCGTCGTCGATACCCCGATTGCTGAAACCGGTTTTGCCGGTGTGGGTGTCGGAGCCGCTATGGTTGGTCTTCGACCGGTGATTGAGTTCATGACCTGGAACTTCTCACTCTGTGCCATCGACCAGGTAGTAAACGGCGCGGCCAAAGTCAGTTACATGTCAGCCGGTGAATTTGATTGCCCGATAGTCTTTCGCGGACCAGGTGGCGCGGTGCATCAGTTAGCAGCACAGCACTCTCAGAGCTTTGAGAGTTTCTACGCGCACGTTCCCGGACTAAAGGTGGTTGCTCCATCAAACTCCTACGACGCCAAGGGCTTGCTCAAGACCGCTATTCGCGATGAAGACCCGACTATTTTTATCGAGTCAGAAGCGATGTACGGTATCCGCTCTGATGTCCCCGAAGAGACGTACACCATCCCCTTCGGTAAGGCGCAGATAAAGCAGGAAGGCGAGGACGTCACCATTCTCACCTGGGCAAAAGCCACTCCTACCTGTGTGAAGGCGGGAGAAATCCTGAAAGACCGCGGAGTCTCTGCAGAAGTCATTGATTTGCGCAGCATTCGTCCTCTTGATTTCGAAGCGATCACTGCTTCAGTAAAGAAGACCAACCGCGTGGTCATCGTCCAGGAATGCTGGCCGATCGCCAGCGTGGGAACCTGGCTCTCTTCGCACATCATGCAGGAGCTTTTTGATTACCTCGACGCCCCTGTTCTCGTACTATCAAACGAGGACTATCCTTTCCCTTACGCGAAGACTCTGGAAGCAGAGATGACGCCTACCCCGGAAAAGATCGTCGCTGAGGTGCAGAAAGTCTTATAGGAAGCAGGCATGCAGCTTCCGCTAAACAACATCACACCCAGGGTCGGTAAGGACGTCTTCCTTGCTCCGAATGCCTGGCTAATCGCGGATGTTGAACTCGCTGATAATGTCTCAGTGTTCTTTGGTGCCGTCCTGCGTGGCGACCTTAAGCCAATACGCGTTGGTGCCCGCACCAATATTCAGGAACACGCCCTGCTTCACACCACGGGCGGAAGAACCCCGACGATAATCGGAGAAGACTGTACCATCGGACATCGGGCGATTGTGCACGGGGCCCGCGTTTCAGACCGCTGTCTGATTGGCATGGGCTCAATCATTCTCGATGAGGCGGTCATCGGAGAGGAGTGCATCATCGGTGCCGGAGCGCTTGTGCCCGAAGGAAAAATAATCCCGGCTCGAAGTCTTGTCGTCGGGGTGCCCGGAAAGGTCGTGCGCAGCGTGACGGATGAAGAAGCCGCCGGCCTGAAGAAAGCTGCCGCTGCCTATGTACAGTCGGGCGCCACGCTCGACGCGGCAATCAAGGCCGAAGAAAAGTAATTCTCAAATACAGCACAAGGCTTCCCCGCTCCTGTAGCCATTCAGAAGTCGCCGCCCACACGAAGCGAGCAAGGAAACAAGCAGCACGCCTCCCCAGACTGTCGTTGCAGATGCGACGACAAAAACTACTCAGCTCCGGCAACAATCCTCCCCTCAAAAACGATTTTCTTCTTACAGAAGCATTCTTTGATTACGCATTGAGGAGAATACCAATGAAGGTCAACTATGTAAGAAAGAAAAAGAAACACCCGAGCAACGACCGTCTGGCGGGTATCTGCCAGAGAGCCGAGTCCCCTTTTGATTTGCTCATCGACTGGCTGGGTCCGCAGCGCGAGCTACGATTATTTCCCGGAGAGTCGGAGCTGCTTGGCAATACGGCGCACTTTGCGTTTTATGAAAACGGTAAGGAGATTGGCTACGCAGAGATTGCCATGGACGCACTGAAGCAGCAGCTTCCCTCCTGCGTCCCCGTTTCGGGAGCAATCGGCGTTTCTGCAGATGGCATGGAGGACCCCCTGTGGTTTGAAATGCGCGATCAGAGCCTTGATTCCTATTGGATAGACGCTCTGGTCGACAGTGTCATCAGTGTAGAGACGGGTCTGAGTATCGCAGTTTCATACCTGCTCTCCGAGCACGGATGTGCCTATATTCAAATACTCGACGGGGACTCCCTTGAAGACACACTTGCCTGGGACGAAGAGAATGAGCTTAAGGACTACTGCATTTTCTCCATGTCCTTTCACTATCGTCACCCGCGCCTCAGTCGCATTCACCACATGCAGGTATATCCTGGCTGGGGTGAGCACTTCTATGCACTCGCGCACAGCAGAAGGGACCTGAGATTCCCCTACCCTACGAGCAAAGGAATGGACTACGAATCGAGGGTACAGAAAAACGTGGCATGAGGGTATCGAGGCATGCCAGAACCGAGGTATGCCAGTACCAAGGCATGACAGTGCGTCATCAATACGCCGACGCACTGTCCGGACAAAGGGGTGACCTAGATTTTCGAGGTCACCCGGGAGAGGATTTCCCGAATAAGGGGCTCAAGTCGCTCGGGGTCAACGTATCCGGCCGGTGACATATAGTCGCTTCGAGCAAGGGTTTGCGGATGCTCTTCTTTTTTCTTCTTCACGTTAAGCGAAGTTGCGGTAGCGTCCAGTCGTTCTATTTTAAAAACATAGACGAGATCTACCGAATCACCGGCAAATTGCAGTTTGAGCTGCAATTCTTTAACCGCGCCATAGCCTGGACCTTCCGGCGCCTTGTACGTAGCCACCGTCCAATCCTTCTTGCTCTTAACGCTCTTAAGCAGAAACTGGAAAGAGGTCTCAAAGATGCCGATGATGCCATCGAAATCCTGATGCGGAAGAATATTGAGCTGCATATCTCCCTGTGCTTCCTCATTCCCTTCAACACCAAAGCGGATATACAGGCTCTGTGCTTTCTCGGTCAGCAGGCAGTTCTTATCGAGTGAAAAAGAATGAGACAGGACAGAAGTGGCATCGGCGGCCAGTTGCCCCGAGGCGCTTCCGCTCTCTCGCTGCAGATCAACAAAGGCATCATCTTCCTTAGCCTTCTTCTTCTTGGTCTGCCCGTGGGAGAGGGCCAGAAAGGGAACGGGGGCCGCGATGGCTTCGGAAGAGCGATTCTTAATGCTCAGCTTACAGGGAACAGAGTCGCCCTGATGAAACTCTTCTCCTTCAATTTCAAGGCGAATTTCAAAAGGAGGTTTAAAGAGTAGCGCTTTCATATACGGGAGAATCTAACATTTCGGGTAATAAAGTATGTGACGATTGTTCCGCCCCCCAGCAGATATCAGCGGCAGGAGGAGGAGCAAACACAGGGACGGTAATGAGAACATGTTTTTGCAGACTTTGAAATACTGCACTCAGTCTAAAACGCAAGCAGAAACAACAGGAGAAAACAAAAAAACATCAACGGGCAGCCGGAGGCCGCACGCGTTGATGTTTTTTGTGAGTAAAGACAGGAAGGCGTGAAACGTCCTCAGTCGCAGAGGAACATGTCACGCGTCAGATGTCCCTTGCGCTGCATGTAGACGCGTTTGCAGCCGCCATGGTCGACTTCCGAGTCGTGGCCCCCTCCGTCTGCATCGGTGAAGGCCACAAGAATCGGCGCCGTAAAGTGATGCGGGGTCAGGTCACGTCCGATACCGACGTGAAATCCGCCTTCGACAATCAACTGCAGATGCGTAACATCGCCATGCACGTTGCGGCCGGCGTTGTGGGCTCCTTTCTTGGCGCCGCCCTCGGGGTCCTGATACTCAACACAGTAAACGCCATCCATCACGCGGCTGGTGAGCATCTTTCCTTCAGCGACCTTCGAGGCACCATCATCGTTGAAAACGAGAGCAACGGAAATGGTGTCTTCGGTCCGATCGGGAATTAATTCCTTGGTCACAATGTTCATCCTTTCAAACGGGGGATTGGGGACTGCAGAACGCACACGCGCACTCGCAGTGGAGAAAACGGGAAAGCCTGAAGGACTCACTCAAAATACCTTTTGACTGAGTACAGACATTTCGACTGCGACCTCTTCTCAAAAAGCAATGAAGAACGTCACGCCGAAACGTCGTACGGAGACATCTGCGAAATGGAGGGGGGATAATGAGCTACCGGGAATATATGTGCCAAAGGTTGGGAGATCAAACCGAACCCTCAAAATCAGCCCCCGTCACAAGGTCGATTTTCCCGACATGAGGACGTCAAATGCCACCTCCCGGTGCCCTCACGGCATACCACTAGTGGGGCATCATAATTGCGAATCGCTACATGTTTACAATTACTCGCATTTTTCTGCGCCCTGAATCGCCCCTCAGCAGGTGCGTTAAACCAGCCCCGTTCCGCATCCGGGCCCCACTCACCTTCGTTCTGCTAGCCATGTCTCTGCTCCATCTCTCAGCGGCACCAGACGGCGAAGCACTCACGATCATCCCGGTAGAGGAAAAGTATCCACAAACTGTCTGCTCAAAGTCCGGAAAGACCTGCGCCACGATTCGCGAGTTTGTCGATGAAACTAAGCCGAGCTGGCAAAACAAGACGTACTCGATTGAACTTCCGGCAAGCAAAGACTTCCCTGCCGGATGTCTGACCGAGATCCCTTATCAGGCAAGCTCAAAGAACGTTCTGGTTCTGGACAAGGGACTGGGTGTGATTGGCCTGCATGTCTGGAAAAATAATGCTCCTGATGGAAAGCCCCAGCAGAGTGTCATCTACAGGACGACCTGCAATGCCGCAGGCTTAGACATAACGCATGAATCATTGCTGGCTCATTCAAGCAAGCCTGAAGAAAAAATATGGCGCAGGGATGTAGTCTCCTCATGGTTTAAGATTTCCTGGATAGAGCACAGCAAAAATCGCTTTCACCATCTTTTGCATACCGGTGAAATCCTTTCCGTGGATCTGATATCCGGAAAAATTCAAAAGCGGCCGAACAGCGAATTGACTCGCGCCACATCGTATACCACTGGTCACGAGAGACTCGTGCTGCTGGTAAATGCAATTGACTCCCGCGCTCCCGGCATACGGAAGCTCTCAAAACGCCTCGCAATGGACACCAACGAAGCGAGTAGCATTCGCCTGCGCGCCGCCAATTTTGTGCGAAAGGAGTTGCCTCCTAATCTCGTAGAGCAACTTTTCCTGGAGACAGCCAGCACCGGCAATGCCGACGACGAGTGGAGAGGAGACAGACAATACGCGCTGGAACACCTCTCAGACGTAGTCGGTTTTGAGCGAGCAAAAGATAGTCTCGTAGCAGGACTGCATCAGAAAAAGCTGCTCGGCGCCGCAGAACGAGGCTTCGTCGCCGCAGGCGTCCCAGCGGTGCAGACTCTGGTGGACGTCCTGAGCACCTCCGAATCAGCAAACGCAGCCGGCTTTGCCGCCCACGCACTTGCCCGTATCGCGTCCTGCAAGGCCGCTGATCCCTTACATGCCGCAGTGCGAGACAAACGCGAGTATGTAGCCAACGCCGCATTAAACGCCCTGCGAGATATCTGCCCCCTTGATATCAGGGAACGACTGAGTGAGCTGAGCAAGCAATCAACAACGCAGCAGGAGTTCCTCGACCAATTGCTAGATCCGGCTCAGTACCCCGCGAACAAAATCTGCAGGAAGCGAGACCCCAATCCCCACCGAAGAACCCCACTGCCCCGCTATCAGGACTGTGGGACCGGGATTTCGTATTAGGCTTGCGGGACTCGATGTGGGACGGCTCACAGATTAGCCATGAATCCGGTAAATGCAGAAATGTAACAATTGAAACCCTGCCCCGCATATCTCTATAGGGAGCACAGAGAGATTTACTTAAATGAAAACAAATAGACGCGGGTGGTCCCGCCTAATGGTGCGTTTCGTAATGTGCTTGCACCACGATCATGCTCAGGTTTTCTGCAGAGTCCGATTTCTCAAAAAGCGAGACCGAATACGTGAATCATCTGGTATCTCCGCTAAACGCCACTCGACAAAGATGCGGGTTCGACTAGCGCCATCCTTAATCCGGGCCCCACTGGCCCTATCTCTGCTAACCATGTTCCTGTTTCACCTCTCCGCAGCGCCCATCTCCGAAGCATTCCGTTTAGTCCCAGACGAGCAGTATCCCCTGACTGTCTGTTCAATGTCCGGAAAGACTTGTGCCACAATCCACGAGTTTGTCGATGATAGTAAGCCGAGCTGGCTAAACAAGACATACTCAATTGAACTCCCGGCGAGTGAAAATCTCTCGGCTGGGTGTGTGTTCAATATCCCCTATGAGGCAACATCCAAAAACGTTCTTGTCCTCGACAATGGTCATGGTGTTGTTGGTCTTCATGTATGGAAAAATTCCTTTTCCGATGGAAAGTCCCAGGAAAGCGTGATGCTCAGAACAAGCTGCAAAGGACCGGACATAGAGGTAGTTCGTGATTCGCTACTGGCTCATGTATCGCCCACCTTGCCACAAATAAGCTACCCCGGAGCGCTACGCTCCTGGTTCAATGTAGCCTGGATAGAACACAGCAAAAATCGCTACCATCACCTTATGCCAACTGGTGAAATACTTTCGGTGGATCTTATCTCCGGAAATGTTCAAAAGCTCCCGAACAGTGAACTGACTCGCGGCATATCGTATACCCGTGGCGATGAGAGACTCAGGCTGCTGCAAAATGCAATTGGCTCGGGCTCCCCCGGAATCAGGCAACTCTCAAAACGCCTCGCAACGGATGCGACAGAAGCTACCAACATTCGCTTGCCAGCCGCATATTTTGCTCGAGAGGAATTACCACGCGGGCTCGCCGAGCAACTCTTCCTAGAGACGGTCAGAACCGACAATGACTATAACGAGTTGGTAGGAGCCAGAGAGTATGCCCTAAGGCACCTCGCGGAAGTAATCGGTTTAAAAAGAGCGGAGCAGACTTTGGTTGAAGTCCTGAGCACCTCCGAATCAGCAAAAACCACCTTCGACGCCGCTCTGGCGCTTGGTAAAATCGGTTCTTGCAAGGCTGCAAACCCCCTACATTCCGCAGTGCGACACAAATCTGACTACGTCGCCCATGCCGCACTATACGCGCTGCGAGCTATCTGCCCCCTCGATATCAAGGAGCGACTAAGCGAGCTGAGCAGGCAATCAACGAGTCTTCAGAAGATCCTCGACCACCTGTTAAACCCCGAGCAGACTCCGGAGGATGAGATCTGTGTGGAGCGAGAAGCCAATCCCTACGGCGTGGCTCCCCTGCCGCGCTATCAGGACTGCGGGACGAGAATGCGTGTTGGGGTTGTATACGCCCTAGGTGTTGGACTGTTCGCAGAGTATCCGTGAATCAATTAAATGCAGAAATGTAACATTTGAGACCTTGTCCTGCATACCATTATAGGGAGTGCCGAGAGATTTACCTATATGAAAATGATTTCCAGGGGGTTCTGCTGCCTGACCGCACTCTTTGCTATATGTTTCGTGCCCCCTCACGCTCTGGCACGTTGCTGTGGGTTCAGATTCTACGCGGATTCTGCTCAGATGGAGAGAGACCTGACGTCCCCTCTATCCGAAAAGCGTTCTAGATGCGATCCACTAAGAAATCCACTCTCTTATCTTCCTTTCACACGATGCTCCAAATCCGGAAATACCTGTGCCACGTTTCGTAAGTCGAATGAACATAAAATCGTGGAGAATAACGAATGGACGGAGTATGACGACCAGGCGTTTGTTGCAGACATCAGAGGAAATGGTAAACGATGCACCGTCAGTCTTCCTTACCTACCTTTCAAAGAGAACATTCTGGTTATAGATTCGGAGGCGAGCATCCTCTCGCGAGGCGGAGGCTGGTTTTGGAGCGGAACGTTTTCCCCAAGCATTCTCATCCGTAGCACATGCAGCGACTCCGGGGCGACGGACGTCCCAATGCGCTCTTTCATCACCTCCGAAGAGATTTCGGACTTTCCAAAAGAATTGGGAAACTATTGGTTAAAGTTTCGTTGGTTTCGAGAGAAGGAGATGAGAATGTACTACCTGCTCGAGAACAATACTCTCCGCACCATTGATGTTATTACCGGCGAAATCAAAAACCCACCGAGTACCGAGCTACTCAGGGCAATTAGCTATCTGGAGGGGATAGGGAAAGAAATCGCTCTCGACGCCGCCATGCAATCAAACACTCCGGGTTTAACAGGTCTTGCTCAAGAAATGGCAAAAGATTCGAATCTCAGCCTGGCCATCCGTATGAGAAGTGCCTACTACATGCGTGACTCTGTCCCAAGGCAATTAGTTGACGACCTGTTTTTCCAAAGCCTAGTGCTTACAGCTGAATCCGGTAAGGAGCAGCTACGCACACGACATTTTGCGTTCTTTAATCTTGCAAAAGAGTTTACTCCTGCTGAATTTGTCACCGCTTTGATCCGTCGGGACAATCCAAGTCAAAACCAGATTGTCCAGCATTTGCTCTTCTACGGATCAATGCCGGACAAGAAAGACCTCGTAGCTCAGCTTGCGCAAGCCGTCGCAAAAGACGTTAGGGTCGGAATTGGCGCACGTCTTCGAGCTGCTTTTTATGCTCGAGAATCCCTCCCCGAGAAGCTTGTTCAAGATTTATTTACCAGTACTATTCACGGCAACAATTCGATTGGGGCGGAGCACTCTGCCATTTCCTTTGCCGCAGAAAAACTAAGTACTGTTATGAAATTCGAAGAAGTAGAAACTTTACTCTTTGCGTTGCTCAAAGGAGAAAAATACTCAGCTGAAGCCGCAAAATCACTCAGCCAGGCGGGACCAATTGCGGTCGAGACCCTGATTCGCGCACTGAAAACGACTGACAGTAACAAGGTCTCTCAAGAAGCAATCCATGCTCTTGGAGAGTTACGCAGTTGCGCCGCTGTTGATCCGCTTATTGCAGTGATAAAAAAGGCCGACGAAAAGATCACCCCGGGCGCAATAAGCGCCCTGAGAAAGATTTGTCCGAAAGATCTTGCAACTCAGCTCACCAGGCTTCGTCGAGAAAGCCCTATAAACAACGAATTTATCCTGCGTCTCGTGAGTTCTCCACCAGAAGATGGCGAAGAAGGGTCCTATTGCCTGTATCCACGCAAGCTACAAGACTGCTCACAAAAGGCAGCACCAGGTCCCTCGATGGTCAGCAGCTCATCGGAGCTGACAAAGGTCGGGGTTGTTCCATAAGACTACCTCATTCGGCATACAGACAGATGCCGCTCGCCACCCTTAGGGGCCCTTTCTTACCGCTCGATTATGCTCGAAATAACAAAGGAGACTTTTTGCAGCGAATTTCGCAAAAATTAATCAGGGTGACTTTGAAAAGGAGTGTTGACTATAGTGAAGAATCAATTGTCAGGCTGGCTATCGTTGCTCGTTTTCTCTCCCCTCCTTTCCACATCCTCTGCCGCTGAACCATCAGAGAAATACACACCTCTTCAGCGCAGGGCCTCTTACGATACTTCGGCACTGGCCAATAAGAGAGCGAAGGAGTTTGCATGCGACCTATTCCCCTGGAGGACAGACGACGGATACTTTCCCTTTCAAATATGCTCAGAATCTGGGAGGACCTGCGCAACCTTCGATGAACATCCGAATCAGGACTCTATTGCCTTATCGGAAGAGGCAACGACTCAAGATAGCAACAAAGAAACCTACACCGCCGAGCTAAAAAACAGTCAGTCACGTTGCGTGATTCAACTTCCCTACTGGCCGTCTAAGGATAAGATCATTGTGACCGACAACGGCTCGGGCATTATTCGCTATCGCGAAACGGAGTTCGATTTCTCCTACAAGTCGGCAGGAAACATGATAACGCGCAGCACGTGCTCTAATCCCTCGGCCATGAGCATCAGGCTCGGCCAATTTCTTAGTGAAAAAGAGATAGAAAACTTCCCCGGGTCCACATTCGACGAATCGAATTTCTTTGTGAAGGCTCGATGGTTCGAAGAGAGTACTATGCGGATGAACTACTTGTTGAAGGATAACCGAGTTCGTTCGGTGAATCTCCTGACCGGCACAGTTTCCGATCTACCCCGGAGCGAAATCCTTCGAGCCGCACAAAATCTGACCGGGATAGATCAGGAAGTGCTGCTTGATCTTGCAATGGAGCTAAAACTCCCCGGCATCAGATCGCTCGCAGAAAATATTGCGCTAGACGAACGTATGAGCATTGGAGCTCGCGTCAGATGTGCCTATTTTGCAATGCACGAGGTTCCCGTTACCTTAGTAAAAAGACTATTCGTGGAGGCTATGGGATCAGAGTCATCGTCCGCAAGGGACTTTGCTACTGCCCTCGCGCCACGAGTGCTGGAAGTTAGCGAGATCCATTCTCTGATAAGCGACCTGCATGAGGCGGAGCAGATTGCTCTTATCAGACACATGGAGCACGTGAAGTACTCCGGACGCAACGAAGTATACAAGAGCATAGGCCTGGATACGAGTATGAAGCTCGGTCCTCGACTTAGAGCAGGATACCTCGCCCGAATTCATATACACAAAAAAGTTCTCGAATCGATGTTCCTCACGGCTATCGAGAAAAAGAGTCTTTCGTTTAGAAATGGTCAACCGTACTCAGATAAAGCATTTGCCCTCAAGCACCTTACACGCGTTATGGACTTTAAAAAGGCGCAACCTATACTTGCACCTATGTTGACATCGAGAGAGTTTTATAATGATGCCATTGTATCGATGCTATATGCTGGTCCGCTTGCAAGTGAGACCTTGATTTCCTCAATGAAATCTCCAGAGGAAGCCTGGGTTACGACCAAAAAGCTAGAAGCTCTCGGGTCGCTGCGAAACTGCAGTTCGCTTGATTTCCTCCTGGCAAAAGTCATCGAACCCCACGCCGGTGTGGCCTCAGCCGCTATGTACGCACTGCGTTCAATATGCCCTATTGACCTCAAAGAAAAACTCGAAGGGATACAGCGAACGAACGCTATTCCCACCGAGGTGGTATCAAAAACCCTTAACAAGTTTCGAATGTATCCCAACCGCATTTGCGCTGACGGCCTAATTCGCCCCATAGACTGCTCCCGAAAGTCCAAAAAGCTTGCCCCTCCCCCTGTAAACTGAGCCACCTCTAAGCTACCATTCCGTATAAGGAGGTAGCGCAATGAAGAAGAAGCGATTTAGCGAAGAGCAGATAGTGAAGATTTTGGCAGAAGCGGAGTCAGGAGTCAGGAGTCAGGAGTCACTTTGACAGAGCTGTGCCGAAAGCACAACGTGTCGGGTCCAACGTTCTACGAGTGGAAAAAGAAGTACGGTTGAAGAGATTAGTATCAGAACACCCAAGTGCAGGTCTGCCGATGCTGTATCGTATGCTGCGCAATGCAGGCTGGAAGGTTAATCGCAACCGATTGGAAAGACTGTATCGAGAGGAAAACCTGATGCTACGTCACAGAAAGAAGCGACAGAGGTATGTTGTAGAGCGCGAGGGGCGAGAACAAGTTCAGGAGTTCGGGGAGTGTTGGTCAATGGACTTCATGCATGACGCGACAGTTGATGGAAGAAAGCTGAAGTTCCTCAACGTCATCGATGACGCGACGCGCTATGATGCTACGACACGAGTAGCGACAAGCATTCCAGCAGTTCGAGTCACTGAGTATCTGAACGAAGCAAATGTTGAGTATGGAGCACCGAAGAGAATACGAGTGGACAACGGTCCGGAGTTTCGCAGCAATACGTTTCTTCGGTGGGCATTTCGCAACAAAATACAGGTGCAGCTTATTGAACCAGGGAAACCAACGCAAAATGCACTGATTGAATCATTCAATGGCAGGATGCGAGCGGAGTGTCTTAATCAGCAGTGGTTCTTCTCCCTCAGTCACGCTGAGAAGGTAACCGGTGAGTGGCGAGATTTTTACAACAATCTGCGACCTTACAGCGCTCTCGGGGGTATACCCCCGGGGGATTACTGGATAGCAGCTCAACAAAAACAGATGGTTAAACTGTTAGCTTAGAGGTGGTACTAAATTTGGGGGACGGACATTCGGGTTTGAGCCAAAGGTAAAAGTCAAACTGACGTACAAATTATGCATAAGGGGTTTATGGTGGCTGGGGAGCTGCCAAGTTTTCACGGGTTATGAGTATGAACGTTTTATCTGCAAGGCACTTTAGCCTCGCATTCCTTATCGCTGTTTTCATCAGCTACTTTCCGACTAATGTTCAAGCTTCGCCTGGTGGGTTTATGTCCCGGATTCGAAGTGATGCGCACATCCGGATTATTGAAGCCATAGACAGCAAAACAGATGACATCTTGTGGCACTATCAAACCGCCGAACCAGGCTACTTTGAGACCTACGAATTTGGCGGTCTGCTCTTGGTACTATCATATGCTGATTCGAGTTTAATGGCGATTAATCCACGCTCTGGCAAAAAGGTTTGGTTCTTGAAGCTGGAAAACTTTCGTGCCTTCGGCTTCATTACTCAAAGGAACTTTTACAAGATACAAGCCTTACCAGGAGGGGGGAGCTTCATTCTAGATGACCGATTCGTCATACGTGCTACTGATGGAAAGCTCCTATACTCTACACCGGATTATAAGTCTCTTAGGCTGAGCAACAATATTCTACTAAGCTCTCGTAAATGCGCGAAGGGCGAATGCTTGGTCCTCAAACGCCTTCAGCCGGACACTGGGCAGGAGCTTTGGACAGCTAGGGTTAAACATTGCGGCGTATATGCGAATAGACAATCGAATAAGTGCATCATTAACAATGACGATTCTATAACACTAGCCTACAAGGACACTCTAGCTCGACTCGATTCATCTAATGGAAGAATCCATTGGGTTCGCCCACTGTTTGAGAAAGGTTTTTCTCTTCAGCTAGGTGATACAGAGGTTAAGGCTTTTGGCCAAAAGGTTGCGTTTCTCAAATACAACTCCTCCTCAAATGACGAAAGAAAGATTAAGGCACTCTACACAAAGACCGGACGTGATGTTTGGACATATGACCTAAAGCCCTGCGATTACTTCAAAGCCAAGAAAGTCTGTCGACGATGGAGGGCCTGTAGGAAGATCTGCGACAAGAGAGTTCTCTCAGTTGAAGACAATGTATACTTCTACGACGGTCTAAATGTCCTCTCCTCCAGGGCCTGGGGCACTGGGATGCCAAAAGTGATTTGGCCACCGACTGGGAGAAACACCGAAGAGTTGGAGGTTCGGAATATCTATTCACTAGACGATGGTGATGTGTTGCTTTGGGTTGAAAAATCCTCGGAGGTTCAATCCACTTTCCTACGATTAGGTCCGGACGGGACGCTTCGTTGGAGGTATAGAGAGCCTGGTGTTGTGTTGCTACAGCCAAACGGGAGAGACAAAGATATTCTGTTGTTTGAGAGTAGCGTCTATGATGGCAAGCCCACTAAAGAACGGCTCCTTTCGCACAAAATGAAGCGACTTAATCTAAGTACTGGCCAGATACTTGCATCACCGACTGAGCTAGAAGACCTCAAGTTTGGGTACGTACATCAACCTTTTGAAACCTCTGAAATAGAACTTTGGAGGTGGTATTCCCATGCCACATCAGAAATCATAGGCCATAACTCTGGGGGAGTTTCAAACCAGACTGTGCGAATTACAGATGGAAAGATTGGGACCAAGAAACAGAACGCAAGGTCATATTCGCCATGGCCAAACAACATGCGCATTATCGCCAAGCCAAAGAAAATAGCTGAACTTGATTTGAAAAATGGCTCAATTAGACCAATAGATAAACTGGACCCCAAGCTAGGATTGAGGGCCTCTCAGCATTTGTTTGATGAAACAAGGATCCTCTCGTTTGCAAAACAGGGAAGTATGATGAGAAGGGTCGAATGGGAAAATCAAGGTGACTTAAAGAAGTTGTCAGAGAGTGCAGACACTTTTGAGTTTCAAAAGTTTCTAACTGTAATATGGCACAGAAACTACTCAGACATAGAGCGTGAAAAGCTACTTCGATTGGCTGGGCAGCGAATTCTAAAAAAAGAAGTAATCGTGTTTGATGAGTATCACTGCAGCCTACTTAGTAAATCTGATGAGCCTGGTGTGGGGACAGAGATGCTCGTGAAGTTTATTGCTGAGGGCGACTCCAGGTTAGTAAAGTCAGTTTTAGGTTGCATTAAAAACTCGGCTAGGGCTCTTAGTGCTCAAAAAAAGGTCGTAATTGCGCAAGCAATTTCTACGAACTGGGCGATGTTAAGTTCAAACAGCCAGCGTAGCCTTGCCGCACAGGCATTGGTCGCTCTTAAGCAGCAAAAACACAAAAAGCTAGTTAGTAACTATCTAAAAAGTGTCGAAGAGAGACTTGCTAGCCCCAGTCTCAGTCAACAACTCGAAGCTACTAAAGAGCTTAGGCCTCTTTTTAGCCATTCCAAAACTATGTGGAAACCGCTTCTTCGTCTTACTGAGAAGCTTATGAGCTCTGGTGCGCGTTGTGACGACCTGAGCGGGGTCTTAGAAATCGTTGTCGAACTTGCTCGACAGAAAAAAGGGAGTAAGGATTTTATTTCTGTTGTTGAGAATTACCTCGTCAAGTGGCCTGAATGCGCGGTGGGAGAGGATGATTGGCGGCGAGTAATGGTACTAAGACAAATCAGCGAAGCTCTCAAATATGCGGACAAGAGAAGAACCGCGAAGTATCTAGTACCGATATTCCTCAATAACAAGCGGGCAAAAACCGTAGCTCACACTGCAACAGTTATTCCACTTCAGATTGAAATGGAAAACGTAAGAAAACTTCTATCAAGTCCGCATTCAGAGGTTAAGTACCTCGCCGTTAGATCAATGCTTGACCAGAAGCTTGTGGACGATTCTGGTCAGTTAGTAACAAGGGCTTTCGATTACTTAGTTGATCCAGTGAGTGGCTGTGATCCTAAAGTTCAAAGTGATCCACCGTACAGAGCTTACAATTGCGAAAAGCAGCTAAGCCGACTGTTAGAAATCTACACTAAACAGACCGGAGACTCAGTGAATGATCTAGTAAAAAGTGGAACGCCGGAGATGCTCTACAGATTGAGCTTGGCGCTCTCACGAGTTAGCGATAAGGGATCATTTAAAGCCGCTATCAGAGAGCTGTCTAAAGCCCCGTATATACGAACAAGAAGGATAGCTATTTGGCTAATGTGGTGGGACAAGCCCTACATCATCTGGGAGAAGTTCGTTTCCAAGTGGTTTGGTGGGGGTTCCTGGGTTAGGGGAGGGGCAACAGAGGTTAAACTCGCTCAAGCCACCCAACTTATTTGACATTTTATCATAAGCAGCTTGTGATAAAACAATGAATTCTGAAATCCAAAAATATCTCTCAGAGATTGGCCGAAAAGGCGGTAGAAAAAGTCGAAGACGCCTGAGCTCCAGACAAGCCAAGGACATGGTGAGAGTGCGTGAAGCACGCAGGATCTATCGACGTTTTCACGCGCAGTGTTTCTGGTCCTTCGATCCCCGGCTGAAAGTCGTAGCAGATGAGATTCCCTGGCTTGTTGAGCAGCTAAAGAAAAACGGAAACAGAAATGCCTGGGAGGCTGCTGAGCGTCTATGCCGTTAACGAAACTACAGGAGACTATCGCCAAACTGCTTGCGATGAACCGATCTCCGGACAAAACCTGGCCGGTGGCGCCGGCATACACCTTTCGCCAAACTCAAAGCGCTATAGCAATGATCTGGACTACTTCCAGGATACGGAAACTCGCGTCGCTGAAGCATTCGCAGATAACCGCGAACTGCTGAATGAGAAGGGTTTCGAAGTTTCCATAGAAATGAATCAGCCGGGATACATTCGCGCGGTTGTCAGTCAGGACGATAACTCTACTAAGATGGAGTGGGCACACGACTCCGCATGGCGTTTTATGCCGACCTTTAAATCCGAGTCTGTCGGCTATCAACTGCACCCTATAGACCTCGCAGTAAACAAAATACTCGCGCTCGCTGGCCGCGACGAACCAAGAGACTATCTGGACATACACTACCTGCATGAGCAGACGCTCTCCCTCGGTGCTTTGATTTGGGCAGCCTGTGGGAAAGATCCCGGTTTCTCCCCCGGCTCCCTGCTGGAGCTTCTAAAGCGCCGCGGGAAGTATCGACCTGAAGATTTCAAGCGCCTTCACCTGAATGAGGAAATTGATTTACATGCGCTGAAGTCAAAATGGCTAGAAATGCTTGGCGAAGCAGAAGTGTTAATCGACGAGCGACCGATGGATGAGGTGGGCTGCTTGTATTACTCTACAGCAAATAATTCCTTTGTGACTCCGAAGAGCACACCGCTTGATGCACAGGGACTGCAGATACATTTCGGCCGCCCGGGTGGAGTTCTGCCGAAGCTGAAGGAATAGGAAGTGCTTATCCGAGGTTTC
>JAUIMJ010000072.1 GCA_030433295.1 bacterium
GAGGTTATAACATCACCAAAAGTATGTATTGTCCAAATACGGCAATGAACCTATCTCGATATCGAATTGATGGAAAGTCGGCAGGCGTAAGGCCTTGTAATGACGTGACTCCCCGGGCAGGTGGCAGGTCAATTCTTCGCTCATTTACCCCTGAGCAAGAAAGAGGCGGCAGAGTGCCTCGCGGAGACGAAGGCGTTTGCGAAAATCCGGGCGCAATAGTAGTTCTTCACAGCTATGAAGGCTGATCCGGCAGAAACCCACATTCTATTTTTCGATAAAGTTCTGATCCACAATACGCGGCAGTCAATTGTCGGCGGAGCAGAGCTTTTTAACCTTTCTCTCGTCAGAGATTTAGCGAACCTGGGCTATCAGGTCACCTTGCTTCTGTGTGTGAGCTGGAAGCCACATGTTGAGGACATACTTGAGCATCCCAATGTTCGTTGCATTTTTCTGCCACCAATACGTGTTGCCTGGATAAACGCTTTTTTGATCTTACCGAGATTGCTCTTGTCCCGCCTCTTTGGTGCGCGCGTCTACGATTACTGCTTCCTCTCAAATGTGGGAAAGGCG
Source organism: bacterium (assembly GCA_030433295.1). Lineage (GTDB taxonomy): Bacteria > Bdellovibrionota_C > UBA2361 > SZUA-149 > SZUA-149 > JAUIMJ01. The sequence continues at coordinate 571 of JAUIMJ010000072.1, forward strand.
GTGGCCTATCCTGCCCGAACGCTCTATGCCTGGGGCTGCTTTAAAGAACTGCTTATCGTAGCCCATAGAACGGCAACGCCGTATTTTCTGAGTGCCCTGAGTGAGATACCGGGAGTGGTCGTCTCCGCGAATCAGAAAATTGCGCAGCAGTTCAGCACCGCAGGATTCCCAAGGGTGCGAAATTGCCTTGGCGTGGTGAATGCCGAACGCTTCAGTCCGCCCGAAGGGAAGAGTTCGTCTGATGTTTTGAATTTTGCGGTGTTTGGAAGTCTTGATAACCGATGGAAAGGTGCGGACACCGCAGTAGAAGCGTTTCTCCTGTTGCCCGAGAGAATACGAAAGAATTCCCGTCTTCATCTCGCTGGCTATGGCGGAACCCCACCGACCTTTGATTGTCCTGAGATAACGGCGTACCGCTGGTTGTCCAAGGATGAAGCCGTTGATTTTCTGCAGTCGATGGATGTGCTTCTGGTCCCCTCGTATGATGAGGACGAGATGAAGGAGACATTCTCGCTGTCTATGGTGGAGGGAATGCTGTGTGGACTGCCTCTCGTTACGAGCAATTTGCCGGTGTTTGTTGAGAAGTTGGACGAAGGTGGTGGATTGACCTATCGCTCTCTCGAAGAGCTTGTAGAGCATATGACCAGGCTGTTTGATGAGCCAGACACCCGGGCAAAACTCTCTGCGGAGGCACAATCGGTGGCCAGGCGACGATATGTCTGGGACACTGACAGTTTTATAAAAGACTGTTTACTGAGCGAATCCTAAGACTCTCAGGACGTCCTCTTTGCCCATGCCGGCCTTGAGGTCTTCTTCCAGAAAAATCTGAATCGCAATTCTATCGAGGCTGCTAAACGTCGCGGCACCTCGTCTTGCTCTGTTCCCCATGCTGTTCGGGGCAGACGTGTGGCCAAAGCCAAGCATATGAAACAGGTAGTGTCGAATACTCGATGCCCGAAGCGCGTTCGGCAGATTTTTATCGATGTAGATCTGAGAAGCGAGTCGAAAATCCGGATCATCCATACGCAGCGGACAGATACCCAGGATTCGTCCTCGGCGAGTTCTTTTTTCGCTATCGGTCCAGAGCTGTTCCAGAGGAATGAAGTGGATGCGAACGTTCGGGCCCAACGGGGAGATTTCAAACTGTATGCTGGAAGAAGCGTTTGCAAAAATTTCCATGGTCTCTTCAACAACCCGTTGATCCGCCGGCGTGTAGGCGCCGAACATCACCATGCGTACGTTGCTCTCTCGCTTTCGAAGCTTCGCGCCGATTTCGTTCAGGCCCATGAGCTGTATCGCATGGTCTACGGCCTCTCGTGAATATTTGGGTTCTACAGGGGGCGAGACGTCCTGCTGTGATGCTGAGCAGGCCGATACGAGAAGGGCGAGGACAAGGAGGAATACGTTCTCTGTTAGGTTTCGTGTCTGAGCCAAGGGTCTGTTCTATCTCCTGCGCGAGTGGTCCGCCGATAATAGTATGCTGACAGCGGTCAGGACCAGTCCCTCCTTGTAGCGCAGCAAATGTCGGCACTTCTTAGTAACATCTTTTTAGTCGCTAATCATGCGCCTATCCTGTTAGCCTGCTGGATGTTACTCAATTACGTGTCCTCTGCGTTTGTAATCTACGGTTCCTTAGTACTGCTCCGATTGCAGACAGATTTCATAGACGAAAGGCTTTTCCCTCGTACCCATGCAACGCGCAACCCATTTATTGTTCCTGGTCTTCGGCGCAGCCATGCTCTTTCTTGGGTATCTCTACCAGGAGACCTATCGTGGTATCCCCGTGGCCTATGCGGGTTTCGGGGAGCTCGTCGTCGAGGATGGATCCTGCCCAAGCATTATTCGTGATGCCGGTGTGTTTCCCGAATTGAAGCGCATAGTCACCTGGCCGCAGGGGACAAGTGAAGCGAACTACAAAGCCGAATGCAGCAGCAACTGGATGCGAGCCAAAGGAGATGTTGTAGAGATCGAGTATACCGCTCGTGTTACCTACCCGGATGCCGTTCTTCAGATTATTCTTGAGCAGAAGAATTCCGTACAGCCTCAGGTGTTCTCAGTTCCCCGTGACACAGCGGCAGGACAGTGGCGTTTACTGAGATTCACTCTTTCGGAAAATGAAAGAGATTTTCGTATACGAATACTCGATGATGCTGGATCGTATTCCTGGCTTGCCCTGCGGGTTCGAACAAATTTTTATAAGCGGGAATCTCGCTCCACCGTCACGCAGTATGTTGTAGAGAACAAGCGTATGCTGCAAGCCCCCCTTTTGTTCTTCTCTGCCCTGGTTCTGGTCGCTAGTCTTATCTTTTTTCTTCGCGGCGGACTGGCTCAAAGAAGGTTCTACGTTTTTGTCTTCTTTCTTGTCTTCTCGTTAAGCTGGCAGTTTTCCAGAGATGCGTCTTTCTTTAGTGACGACTGGCATTTGTTGAGCATAGTTTCTGCTGAGGGTCTGAGTTCCCTGTGGAATTCCTATAGCGGGCACCTGATGCCAGTCACCTATGGTCTTATCTACCTGCAATACATTTGTTTCCAGGACTATTCGGGATTTCTTTTTGTTTCCTTGTTCCTGCACGCTCTCAACGCGCTCCTCGTTTACGCCCTCATCCATGCTTTGATTACCGATCCTCAAGGGGCTGCGCAAAGAGGAGTTTTGCCCTGTATCTGTGGATTTTTGTATCTGAGCAGCGCACTGCATGGGGAATCAACGCAATGGCTTTCAACGCAGGGAAGCCTGCTGGGCTTCTTTTGTACTCTGTCGGCCATGACCTCTGCGTTGTGCTATTTACGTGGTGAACAGCGGCAGTACCTGGGTCTCTCCCTTTTATCGGCTTTCCTTGCTCCGCTGTGTTTCGCCTCGGGAATCCTGGCCTCTCCCTGGGTTTTTTTGCTCCTGCTCTACGCGCTGATTTCCGACACCATTCCTCCGAATGCCAGATCTCGAGCAGGCAGACTTTTTGTTGCGCATGGCCTTATTCTGTTTTCTTCGCTTGCGCTCTATCACTTTGCGGCGGGCGGGCAGAAGACGGCTTCTTTCACAATTGAGTGGCTTCCGACAATCGCACAGTACGCTTTTGTCGGGGGGTATCTCGCCACCTTCCTTCGTGCCTCTGGTTTTGCCGGGGTTTATGAAGCAGTGGGAGGGGAGGTCAATAGGCACTTGTTACTCGGGTCTTGTTTTGGCCTCTTACTTTCCCTGGGGCTGTTGGCTGTCTACTATAAGGTATCGGGCGGTCGGAGGAGTAAGGGCAGTTCTAAACAATTCAGGCAGGACCTCTGCCTTTGGCTGCTGGGTCAGGCACTGATGTTTCTTCCCTATGTGCTAATCGCATTCGGGCGTATTCGTTTGGGCAACTTTTTCGGTGTTTCACAGGCATTGGTATTTCGATACCATACCTTTACTCTGCTAGGGTTCTGCGTTTGCCTTGTGCCGCTTGTTCGTTGGATTTGTGAGAGACCTCAGTATGAATCTCAGTCATCGAACTACAAAAGGCATGCTCTCTTTATCCTCATCCTGGTGCTGCAGCAGATGTTCCAACTTCAGCTTGCCGCTGAGCATTCTTTCATTCGAGAGGATGGGTATAGAACAAGGATCTATCTCGCGCAGCTCCTTGATTGGGAGCGCGAGCTTGCCTCGAGCAAAGCGTCATCAATCCCCTTAGCATCAGCACAGCATGGCGTCGGCGAGCTTCGAGGCCTCTACCCTTTGCAGTATGGGCGCGGTTGGCACCTGAGCACCGCAAAAGCCATCCCTTCAATTCTACCTCCGGAGCGCACACTTACGGTCGGCGATAATCGCTGACTTTCAGCCCTTGTGAAGAAGGCTGATAAATCGGGGACTTAGTTATCCTCATCTGAATGTGCGCCTCATCTCATCTTCCAGCTCAATGAAACTATTGCTGCTTTTAATGACTCGCTGTTTGTTTTTTGTGTTATTTAAGGCCAATAACGAGAGGTTCGCGCAGTTGCAGGATGAAATAGTTTTTCGTCCGAAGACCGCTCCATATCCGGGTAGAGAAGAGTTTTCTATCGTGCGCCGGTGCTACCGAATTGGTGGTAGCGGCGGACAATAGCCAACGGGGGCTATTATCTTTTTTTTCGCGTTTTTTGGAGCGTGCTTATGAGTAGCTCGAGTGTAGTAGTCGATCTCGGCACGGATGGAGGAGGCACAGATGTAAAAGGTGCTGCTGTTCGACGAGATGGCGTCGTTCTTGACGCAAGAGTAATGGAACCATCGTATTTTTCTGGTGAGGATCCTCAGGCTACGCTTGAGCAGTTTTTTCTCGTCGGAGAGCGTGTGGTTAAGGAGTCCGGCCTTACCTGGGAGAATGTTCGCGCTTGGACTGTTGATACGCCGGGGCCGGCGGTGGAGGGAGTTTTGGGTGCCAGCCCGAATCTTTCACCTTGTTTTCATGGATTCGACATTCGTGGGAATCTCGAGAAGTTGGTTGAAGCGAGAACCGGGAACAGAATTCGCGTTCATTACCTCAATGACGGTCACGCGGCCGTTCCGTACCTTTTGCGTAAATTTGAGAACCCTGAAAAGGTCAATATTCTCTACGCAGCAATCGGGACGGGACTCGGTGGTGGAATCGCAGTCAACGGTACTCTCTATGTCGGTAAGTCCGGTTTTGCCGGCCATATCGGTCACGTGAGTCTTCCGGAGGTCTGCTTTCCATACTTTAACCATGATCATGCATTGCAGGTCGGGGGAAGATTTGGCAGCGCCGAAGCGGCAATCTCTCTGACGGCACTGGCTCATCGACTCCAGCATCGACTGTTGCTTCCACAATACGCCTGTCACCCCTTGCAAAAGGCGACAGGTTCCTGGAAGGACAAGGCGAAGCAGCTTAGAGATTATGCTGCAGATCCCAATGATGTTCTCGCTCATGAGATGTTCATGGAGCAGGCCTTCGCACTCGGCCATCTCTGGCGGAGCTGCATTCAAATGATTTCTCCAAGTCACGTTTTTTTGGGGGGAGGTGTTGCTGATCTTGCGGAACCCTTTAGATCTCAGTTTTTGGAGAAATCCGTTGAAGTATTTAAGGAGAACGCGTTGCCGGACTTTGCGGAACGTCCTCCGGAGTTCCAATGGGCACCGGACGACGATTACACCGCAGCGATCGGCTCAGCGTATCATGCGCAGAGTATGGCGAACTAGACGTCGACTGCACGTCTTGGTCATACGGATGAACCTTCCTCCGTAGGGACAGTAACAGGCCCCCGTTGCTGTCCATACTTTGTCGACGATGTTCTATTCGCTCGCTCACCAGGGAAAAAAGAAGGGTGGTGCACGCAAGAACAGCCGCACTGAGGAGATACAAGCTCTCACTCAGCGTGGGTCAAAACCACCCTTGCTCATTTTCAGAGCGAAAGCATCCGGAGTTCATCCGCTATAGCCCTTCCCTCAACTAGGCTGACTTACGCATTTTATTTTTGCCGTTCATCGAAGCGGCAAGCGAAGCGCAGAAGTCTTCCATGTCGAAGGGAGCCGTGAAAATGTCGTTGATACCTCTTTTTTCCAGTGCCGGTCGTAGCGATTTTGCGCTGCCGCGAAGAATCACCAGGAGTTGGCACTCGAACGCGAGGTCAGGCCTGCTCAGATTCGTACAAAGGCTGCGGGCATCCGCCTGTCCGATCGCGAAGTCAACGACTACGAACTGAGGATGGAAATCTCTGCAAATGAGTCCGGCCTCGAATCCGCTGTTGGCGTGCTTCACGATAACGCCGTCCGAATCGGGAAATCGCTCGACGAGGCTCTCGGCGAGAATCTCGTCCCGTGAAACCAGCAGGATTCTCTGAAGGCTCATCAGCAGGAGTTGTTCGTACGGCATGCCGTGCGCTTTCAGGAAGGCGATGAGTTTATCCTCGGGAATTCTTCTGTCCTGGCTTCCGGGAATCCGGTAGCCCTTCAAGCGCCCCGAGTCAAACCATTTGCTCACCGTCCGGGGAGCAACTTTGCAGATCTTGGCCACCTGGCCGGTAGTAAAAACACGCATAGGTTTTCTCCGATGAGAAAGGAGGGAAGGCGAATGAGAAACGGCCAATCAGTGGAAGCAAAGAAAAAGGAGATGATTACCTCCTCAGGGAAAAAGTGTTGAGTATTGTAACCTTTTTACGATGCACCACTTCCGCATTTCCCTTTGCGTCTCTTCGGGGGAGTCCTCTGAAAGAAAAGAAAAACGGTGAAGACAAAGTAGAAATGAAGAAGTGGTTCTTGCCGAAAGGTCTCGGCAAAATCGCCCCAAGGTGAGACCAGGAAATCGGTCTGCGCAGGGGCTACTCGAGTGTCGATGAGAAGTACGCTTAAAAATACATAGCATGCGCTCGCAGGCGAGTAAATTTGTAGGAAATTCTCTGTGCGGATGCGGATACACGTCTTCTCTTGGATAAAAAAGCGTGCGTTTGCTAGGGAATTGTTGTTTCTTAAAACGGTCTGCACAAACGTATCTCCCATTGGCCGGCCAAAACACTCTGCGGTCGTTTCATTGTCCACTGATGCTGATAGATCAGTGATACTGATAGATCTGTGTTGCTAAGAAACTTGTTACTCCGATTGGACTGTGCGCATCTAATGCATGGAGTTATCTGCGCGCAATCTAATATTTTTTTGTCTAGTTTATGAAGTTATTTAAATACAAAGAAGACCGTCTTCCCGTTCTTGTTTTCATCAGCGTATTTGCCTTAAGTCTTGCGGTGTGGATTTGGGTCGACTCTTTGCTCGGTTTGTTCCTCTTGTCGGCGGTTCTGCTTTTGCCAAAAACCTTTATTGCGGCCTGGAATCATCACCACCAGCACTGTCCCACCTTCTATCAGACATGGCTCAACCGCCTGCTTGAAATTATCTACATGTTTCACACCGGTGTTTCGACGAATGTCTGGGTGCTGCATCACAATCTTGGGCACCACGTGAATTATCTGGATCAAACGAAGGATGAATCGGGTTGGCAGCGTGCCGACGGCAGCACAATGGGCGTCTTTGAGTATACGATGACTATCGCCCTGACGGGCTATACCCGTGCCTTCGGTGTGGGAAAGCGCTATCCCAAATACCAGAGCAGCCTGATCTCAATGGGAATTGTGAATATCGTTATTCTTGCAGTCATGTTCTATTTTAAACCGGCTGCTACGGTTCTTGTTTTTATTCTGCCTATGCTCATCGTGTATCTCGGAACCTGCTGGACTACCTACTACCATCATTCCGGGCTTGATACCGACGATCATCATCACGCGTCGCATAATAACATCAATAAGTTCTACAATATTCTCACAGGTAATCTTGGGTATCACACAGCTCATCATATGAAGCAGGCTCTGCACTGGTCCAAGCTTCCGCAGTATCATGCATCGATTCAGGATAAGATTCCGAAGGAGCTTGTGCGCAACGACTTTCCCCTCCTTCCGGGATTAAAGCGTATGACCGGCAATCATTGAGGTTCCACAATGAGTAAATCAAGATCTATTCCACGTCTGAAAACGGTGATGACACCGTTCCCCTTTACCATTGACTCCCGAGATTCAGTCGATGATGCAGTGGCGCTGATGGCGAGAGAGAATATTCGGCATCTTCCGGTTATGACTGAGGGAAAACTACGTGGCATTGTGTCAGATAGAGATCTCAAAGTTGCCACGGCGATGCAGTTGAAGCATCCCGATGCGGCAATTTTTGTCGGGGATGTCTGTCACGAAGAGCCGTACTGTGCCGATTTGAGTCAGCCACTAAACGAAGTCGTAAAAGAGATGGCGCGCAGGCATCTTGGATCTGTGCTGGTAATGAAAAACGATACCCTTGCAGGTATCTTTACCACGACCGATGCCTGTCAGTGTCTCGGCGAGTTTTTCGATGCTTTCCTTCCCGGAGATATCGAGCCGGATATCGCATAATCTTTTGTCTGTTACCGTTCTGGTTTGCCTCAGGCTTTTGGGGAAACTTGAAGTGGGGGCCGAGAGAAAGACTTTCTATTAGAAAAACCATTTCAAAAAATCTTTTTCTCGACCGGCCCTGTAGCCTGCTGCCTCTCCTTTCAGTGTTTAAAGGTAGCCCGCGTGTCGCTTGTCCATCGCATCATCGTGCATAGCTTTTAGTTGCAGGTAATAGTCCCGCGGACACGCGCCATCAGCCAAAAGGGAATGCATCCTCGTTAAAAGGCAGACGGCGGTGACGTCGGGTGATTGATAGGGATCAAGCAGTCCCGCGCGAATGCGGTGGTGCTCCGGGATGCGCAGGCTATAGCCCATGATTTCGTTCTGTGAAGCGAAGTTACCCAGCACTCGTCGCAGATATTCGAGCGCGAGGGAGCAGTCGACTACTTTCACGGGAGCAGTAGGATTGTATGACTCACCGCAGAGCACATGCCAGCGTGAAATGTGTCCCCAGACCTCGCCACCGTAGAATTTCCTCGGCCGAGTGTCTGCGGGCATTCGCTGCAAGGCAGCACAAAGATGATAGTACACCGCGACATGGGTGTGGTGGGCATCAAGTGGATTGTGCGTGTACAGCACTTCCGGACGGCAACGATCGAGAATCCCGAACAGTTCATCAACGACGGTCTCGTTGATAGTATGTCCAAAACTCGACGACGGATGTACGAGCTGAAACACGCCTCCGTATTCCCCGGCATCCGCTGCAGCAATCTGTTCTTTGATGCGAACCTTTGCCATCTCTTCACGGCTTAGCCCTTCAAAACGAGGAGCTCGAGGCTTGGGGCCTGCGCCGTCAGCGACGACAACCCCGAAAAAGTCACGACTGCCCTCCAGAGAAGACTGGTAGGCCTCGTGACCGCACATGATCTCAATATCGTCTGCATGAGCCCCAACGCAAAGGACTCTGCAGTTTTCCAGAGGTATCTCCGGAAGGTGTCTTGGCTGATGAAATCGCGCCAGCGGGGTCGAGAATTCAATGTCCATTGGTTTGTCCCTCTCGGAAAACGGGTAATAAAACAAGTCAAAAGTCTTTTCTCGGATAGTAGCGTCTTAGCGAGAGATAGTTGGAAACAGAAGTCTGGAAACCTCCATGAGTGCTAAACCTGAGAGGAGTAGACTTCTGTCGCCAATTTCCCCGAAGGTAATACTAGCTCATTGTCTGCCTCCTTACACCAGCTGCTAATGAACCCGATTAGAACGGCGAGCCGTAAGTTCAAGTTCACTCGCGGCCGCTCCGTCGCAAATAAGTTCGATATTGACGTCGTTTTCCTCAGCAATGATTTGTAAAAGGGAGGCCGAGGAGTGATGGCCTGGTGTCAGTTCCAAAGCACCGCGAAGCGCTTTGGCTTTCTTTTCACCCCAAGCGAACAGGAAAATCACGCCGCGAACCGCTTGGAGAAGGCTTTTTGGGCCGACCGTAAGTGCGAGATCGGGGCAGAGATCCACATTCGGAATGCCTTCGTAACCGACGTTGTTCACTCTCGTTTCTTTGTCGAGCAGCCCGCTGTAGGTTCCTACATTGAGCCAGTCGTCACCGAAGGCGTCAGTGTGACTGAGTTCCATGAACGCGAGGTGAGAGTCATACTGTCGACTCTTCGGCTCTTTCGGTGCCTGCCCGAGTCCGGCGATATAGGTGGAAATACCGTTGCCGGCGGCAAGGTAGGCATCGAAACCGGGCATGCGCATGCCGTCAGTAAGTATGCTTCCCTCGGGTATGTAAGAACTCGGCAGTCGCACTTTGTCCATGTTCAATCCAAAAGGCCGCAGGACACCGTAGGCGTTGAGCTCCATGAAGTCATAGAAGGTACGCGGGTCGCTGTCGGGTAATCGTGGCTTGCCGTCAAATCCCCACTCATCGACATTGGAGAACTGCATGCGGGAGAGATCGACGCCGCCCAGTTTCGGAGCCAGAGCGGCATAGGGGCCTTCGACGGTTCCTCCGGTCGACATGAGACTGTGTGACGCGGGGTCCCTTCGCCAGCGCGTGGCGATTAACTGAGCACCAAAGGAAATCGCTTCGGTCTTTGACATGATGTTGTAGTGAATCTGTCCTGGCATAGGTTTCTCCAGAGGGGTTAGGTCGATGGTCGAAACCTTCGACAAATAGTGATTGCGCCGGATGGCGTAAACGATGATGCGAAAAGCGAGAACATCAGAACTTCCAAAGCTATGTTCGAAAACGCATGAGACATTCTGCTTCGCAGGGGGAGGGCCTCTGTGAAACAGAAAGGTAATTATCTCTCGCTAAAAAGAAATTTTAGAAGGAACAGCGAATTGAGTGACGAGAGCAGAATTCGAAAAAATGCTCTATCGCTGAAATTATCAATAGTGAGCGACGGAGTCTAATGCAGGACATCAGCGTGGGGCTATGTCTTCCTTAGACGTGGTAAGTGCCAATGCTTATTGGTTTTTCTCCGGCCAGCGAGGCAATGAGCCACTACTCCCTGGGATTTTTAAATATCTTTGCATCCAGGGAGAACCTTCCGGGTCCCGTTAAAAGCAGGCAGATAAACGGAATCAGGTAGAGCATTGCGAACTCTTTTTTTGCCCAGGGATCATCCCCATGGATGATAAAGACAGCAACCAGCATCGTGATGATGAGCGGTATTGTGGCAAGACGTGTGAACAGTCCAAGAACGAGTGCGATGGAGCAAAATACTTCTGCACCAACGGCAAGCGCCATACTAATCTCAGGACTGACACCGAGCGGGTCAGGAAAACCGGAGGCTTTTTCACCGTAGCTCATGAGTTTACCCCAGCCGTGCGCTGCGGCCATCATCCCGCCAATGGCGACTCTCAGTAGCAGAAGCCCGGTGTCACGATACATTCGTTTTTGATGAGAACTGAACTTTGTTGCGAGCGAACGTAGGAAAGCAATCATGGGTGCACCTCGTAGGTATCGGTGTTTCTTAATGCATATAAACTACCATGGAACCCGCTTCTGGCTCTCATCAGCTAAAGTCTAAGGTGCCCGGAGCGGATTCGTCCAGAAATTTAAGTGAGAAAGCGGTATTCTCGGTTGAGATCGTTGCTACTACCGGGTTTTGAAGAGTTCCAGGGCTAGGAGAGACCAGGCGACGATAAAAAGCAGACCGCCGATCGGTGTGATCGCCCCAAGCCACTTCAGCCCGCTGATTGCAAGCACATAGAGCGAACCGGAGAAAAAGAGGATTCCGAGCAGCAGGCAAAGTGCAACTTTATTCACTGCGGAGCTTGAGAGAAGTTGGCTACTGCAAAGACAAACTACCAGCAGCATCCCGAGGGCATGAACGAAATGATAGAATACGGCTTTCTCGTACACCGAGAGAGCGTAGGGGTCCAGGCGATCCTTTAGTCCATGTGCACCAAAGGCACCCAGCGCAACCGCTGATGCCATCAACAGCGAGCCAAGCCCGCCCCAGGTAGAAAGTGAGGGCATGAGGATATTCCCTTTCGTGGCGCTCAGGCAGCTTTCTCTTCGTCCTGGCGCTTTCGATATAGAATGCAGATGTTACCTACCAGACCGGCAATCTGCGCGGCGCAGGTATCAGCTAGTTCTTCGGAAAGCTCTCTGCGTTGCTCCTTGAAGTCACCAAACTTTACTTTAATAAGTTCATGATGCTCCAGGCAGTTGTTGACCTCATTTACGATAGCCTCGCTCAAACCACTTTTGCCAATAAGCACGACCGGCTTCAGGTGATGGGCTTTACCGCGGAGGGCTTTTCGTTGTCTGGGCGTGAGAAGTTCTTCAGCGTTCATTGTTCGATGTCTGTGACGATAGTAGATAAAGTTGGCCCCCTGGCCAGTAGGTTGCGTTGTTTAGCATTTTTATCGATTTTGGCAAAGTTTCGGCCTCTTGCCGATACCGGAGGTGGAATGTACGGGGTTCATGGTCTTAGTTGGTAAGGTGGTGGGGGCTTATTTCGTCAAAGGTGTATGTCTACTGTAGAATTTACCATGCTGTATGATGGCGACTGCCCTCTGTGTCGCCGTGAGGTGGAGTTTCTCCGAAAGCGAAACCATCGTGGGCGTCTCGCTTTTGAAGACATTTCATGCGCTGACTTCCAGGCAGAAAAATACGGCAGAACGCAGCAGGAGCTTATGGCTCGCATCCACGGCGTTCTTCCCGGCGGAGAAGTCGTGGAAGGTGTCGAAGTCTTTCGCCGAGCGTATGAGGCGGTAGGGCTGGGTTTTCTTCTCGCAGCAAGCCGCCTTCCGCTGCTTCGGTCACTCTTTGATTTCGCCTATTCGGTCTTCGCTCGAAACCGTATCCGTCTTGGACGATTGTTCGGCAATCGTTGTGAGGACGGAGAGTGTCGGCATTAGTACTGCCCAGAGAGGACAGACTCAGAGAAGACAGAGTTTCTCATAAATTTACGCAGACAAAATAATCTTGAATTCGGCGTATAGGATTACGCTGCGTTCTGTTGATCCTCCCGGCAGATTTCTCCAGGCCTAAATTGCTGCAAGGCAAAATGATTCATCAGGCGTAAGGCCTTGCTTCGCACTTGACTTTCCCCCGGTGAGTGCGCAGGTAATAAATAGAGAACTACTCATAGGAGAAGCAATGGCCACAAAATCAATTAAGATAGAAACGGTGATGCACCCCTTTCCACATTCTGTAGCCGCAGGACTCAACCTTCAGCAGGCTAAGGACATGATGGCGGAGCACAATATTCGTCACCTTCCCGTACAGGAAGGGGGTCAGCTCAAGGGGATATTGACCGACCGGGATATAAACTTTGCCCTGGCCGTTGATAAAGTCGAGGCGGAGCAGATTCTCGTTCGCGATGCATTCACAGAGGAGCCTTACGTGGTCCACGAGGGTGAGGATGTTGCCCGCGTTGCTCGAAAGATGGCTGTTGATCATATCGGATGCGCATTGATTACTACCAAAGATGAGAGTCTTGCTGGTATATTCACCACGGTAGATGCCTGTCGTGTGCTGGCCGAGGTTCTCAGCGGTAGAATGGACCAGTAAAAGAAGCCGGCCTTTCGAACGCTGGCATAGATCCCTGGGAAGCTGTTCCCTGGAAGCTGTTCCTGGGAAGTGACCTTTGGAGGTCTCTTCGTATCGCCCGGGCGAAAAAATACTTTGATAGAAAGGAAAGATATGACTTTTGCTAACGTGCGTCCCCCACTCCTCGTAGCCGTGCTCATTGGCGTGCTTTCACTTGGTTGTTCCTTGCGTGGTGATTCTTCAGATGCGGAAATACGCGAGGAGATGCGTGATGTGTACGTGCTCAGCGATGAGCTCTTTTCGTTTGCATGGTCTGCTGATGAATCCTTTTCTGCCGAAGAAAAGAAGCGAGTGAGCTATCTGCTCGCAAGGCTCGATAAGGACTTCCACAAGGTTGAGAAGGTTGCGGGTTCTCGTGAAATTGAGCCCGGGTTTGAGCAGAGTTTAAAAAGCCAGCAGCTCATGTTGCGCGATATCCGTAAGCGGCTGAAGGGAGATAACGACGAGTATACCATTTGGCGACTGCGGGGAATGATGAGCAACTGTGTTTCCTGTCATTCTCGTTTTGCTCAGGCCAGGGATTTTCCAGCGCGAGGTGCGAAAACCGACAGGGATACCTTTGCGGGTTCCCTTGCTGAGGCGGATTTCCTGGTGGCAACTCGGCAATTTGATAAAGGCTCAGCTGCACTGCTTCGCCTGGCTCGAGATACCGACAACCTCGGCATCAGTGCCGGAGACTCTTTTGACGCGCTCAAGCACTGGTTGCTTGTTGAAGTGCGGGTTAAGGCCCGCTATCTGCCTGCGGCGGAAACGATTAAGAGCATTCAGCGCGAGTCGAGATTTGACGGATATCGGGATTCAATTCTTGAAGCCTGGGTCGCAGATTTAAAGGATCTGGCAAACTTTGATGGAGGGGCAGGTGATTTGTCCTACGTCGGATTGCTTCTGGAGAACAGGCTCGACAACGAGAGTATAGAGGCGCAGGAGCGAAGGCTGGTAAAGACGCTCAGAGCAACGGCGATTTTGCATCAGATGCTTTCCACGAAGCTTCCCCCTGAGCAGAGACGCGAAGCACTTTATCTGCTGGGGTATGCATATGAGCAAATTCCTATCGCGAGTCTTGAGGGCTTTGGCGACGCATATCTGGAGCAGTGTATCGAGGATTTCCCCGGAACGGAGCAGGCGCGGAAAGCGTATCGCCTGTATAAGGACTCAGTCGAGGTGCAGGCTACCGGAAGCGGTGGAATCCATCTCGATGATGAACAGCTGAACCGGCTCAGTGAGTTGCGCAAGCTCGCCTTTGGATAAGTCCCTGGTTGTCGATCGCCCGGTGCAGAAGAAGCTACAGATAATGCATATAGTACAGATAGTGCAGTAAGGCCGCCGTGCCCGAGTTGAGAGGAAACGTTATGAGTGAAATACCCAAAATCAGCAGCGTTATGACTCCTTCACCGAAGACTGTGGAGGCGAATCATACCATCCGGGACGTTCGGCATCTAATGCAGGACTTTGGTATTCATCATGTGCCTGTGACGCTTGCGTGATCTGTTATTGGTGTCTTGAGCGAGCGCGACCTTTCCTTGGCAGACCATGTCGATAGCTCAGGCGATCGCTTCGTCGAGGCGGGCGAGCTTTGTGTAAAAGATTCATTGTACCAGGTTGGCCCGGAGACTCCGGTCGACGAGGTTGCTCTGCATATGGCGAACCAGAGGATAGGCTCTGCTTTGATCATCGAGCATGGTAAACTTCTCGGGATCTTCACCTTTGTCGACGCCTGTCGGGAACTGGGTGATCTACTGCGCAGTTCTGCCTTGCGCTCATAGAGAGAGGGCTACTTGCTTTGCGCAGGACGCATGGGAAGTTCAATTCTCGATTCCTCTTCTTGTCCGTGAAATACCTGCTGCACTGCGATTTGTGCTGATGCCGCCGGGTTTGCGTCATACTGTGGAAAGCTACTTCCCGCAATTTGCAGGCGGATCCTGTGCCCCGCAAAAAAAACTCTGCTGCAAGGCTGCAGCTCTAAGGTGACATCCCGTTTCTCCAGCCCCCCCGGGCTTTCATCGCAGGCATTTAATCGCACGATACCCTCGCTTACGTTGTATGCCTCTCCCGTGGGGAATACATCGACCAGCTTTACCACGAAGTCTGCGGCACAGTCTGAAGATGCAAGCCTTACTCTGAGAATTGGCGTGCCGCTGATTTCGACGTTCCGGCTAAGCTCCTCGGAGGTATACACAAGAACGTCTGAACGCTTCTCGATTTCATTCTGTTCTGCCATACCGAATCGCTTGCCCAGGCTGATGCCACCTTTTGAGGGAACGAGGTGTTGTGGATCGTGGACAAAGTGGTCCGCGGCACGTTGATATCGCAGCATACCGAATTGCAAAACGCCATTGCCTCGAGAAGAGTTTGCAGAGCCCTGATGGCCCAGGTACGCGGACACATACTTAACATTTTCAGGAGGCCACGTTTCTTCGGTTTGCCATTGATTGATGCCGGCGGTGAAAATTCTGACCTGCGGAATTTCATCTTCACTGCGCCGGCCGGCCACCATGTCAAACCACTCAAGCGCAGGCTCTATCGATGCGAAGCGATAATCTCTCGGCGTGAAACCCTCTGGCATCTCAGCAGATGCGGCGTGTCCCCAGGGGCCGATAATGAGGCGTGTCTGGCGTGCGACTTTTCCTGAGTCAGACTGACGCAGTGACGCGTAGTCTTTAAGCTGTTGTTTGAGGAAGGGATCAAACCATCCCCCGAGAATTTGTACGGGCACCCTTGATTTCGCAGCAGGCACTGCTTTCCTTTGCTGCCAGTATGCGGTTCTCTGAGTATTTTCTGCCCAGGTGTGTATGAAGGGTGCCGCACCAGGGATGCTTTCCGTTTTCGGCCACTGAAGCGCAGCTCTGTCGAGAGTTCTGTTAGAGGGAAGATCCCAGCCGTTGCGCAGTGCCCAGAACAGGGCACTTTCGAGCGCAAAGGCACCTCCGGGGTGCAATGGGTCGAAGAAGTCAGAGCTACCAATATGAGAAGCAATACCGCCGGTCTCGGCCGGGAGCTGATCGGCGATTGCCCACTGGGTGTAGGAGAAGTAGGAACCACCCCAGGTGAACAGCTCTCCGTTGTAGAAAGATTGTTTTTTAAGCCACTCCAGTGTCGCGAGTCCATCGCCGCGCTCGTGAATGAAGAGGTCGTGCGGATCACCGCCGGAGCCAAGACTGCCACGGGTTCCCTGGACAACGACTGCGTATCCGCGCCGTGCCCATGAGACGCCGATGCCCTCAATCATCAGGTCTGTTTTTACTCCTTCCGGAAAGGGGGCGCGAATCAGAATGCTTGGCGTTTTCTCTGCATCCCCTGGTTTGAACACCAGACCTCGCAGGACTATGTCGCCGGGTCGTTCAACGGTGAACTCGGACGTATCTATGGCGAATCGGCTTTGTTTCGGAAGGCGCACTTTGTGCTCAATATACGCCGCAGGCAGAGAGCATGCACTTGATGTGGCCGCCAGCAGGATCAAACAAAGGGTCCTAAGGCCCTGACGAGGCTTGCTGCTTTTTTTTGCGGGAAGGGTTTGCCCAGCCGTTTGCTGATAGCTCGCGTAGGTGAAGATAAAACCTGCCAGTACAAAGTGAAACGGAATGGGGATGATTCCGGGCATCACCGGTGCTGCGGTGATGTCGAGAGAGAACAGAAGGT
>JAUIMJ010000400.1 GCA_030433295.1 bacterium
AGAGAACGAGGCATTTTCAAGCGTCGTGCATCGTGAGCCTATGCTTTCTCTTGATAATGCATTAAACGAAGAAGAGTTTCTTTCCTTTGATGGCAGAATCCGCAAGCTGCTCGACAAAGAAGCCGGTCAAATTAAGTATTTTGCGGAATATAAGTTTGACGGTCTTGCCATCGAGATAGTGTATCGCAACGGACGCCTGTCGGTTGCCTCGACACGGGGAGATGGCGTGACCGGGGAGAATGTCACGCATACCGTCTCCACGATAAAAGATGTGCCACATCAGCTTCCTGCTGACGTTTCTCTGCCTGAACAAATAGAGGTGCGTGGAGAGGTGGTTCTTGAGCTTGATGCCTTCGCTCAGTTAAATGAGACGCGCGTGCAGGAGGGCAAGAGTGTGTTTGCCAATCCGCGAAATGCGGCTGCCGGAAGTTTGCGACAGCTTGATGCCGAGGTCACCGCCTCCCGGCCCCTTCGCTTTTTCGCGTATTCTGTGCAGTCTGCGGAGCCCTTGCCCGTGAGGTCCCAATCCGACTGTTTGGCGTTTTTGAAGACACTTGGATTTCATGTCGAATCAAATATTTTACTGACTGAAAGCACTGATGAAGTCCTAAGGCACTTTTCTCAATCCGAAGAAGCCCGTGACACGCTGCCCTATGAGATCGATGGTCTGGTAGTGAAGGTCGACTCCCTGAGTCTGCAGGACAAATTGGGTATGCGCTCACGCTCGCCGCGCTGGGCTATCGCTATGAAGTTTGCGCCGCGTGAAGAGTTTACCCGTATCAACGACATCAGTGTGCAGGTCGGCCGAACAGGAACGCTGACGCCAGTAGCTGAGCTTGAGCCGGTTACTATTGGTGGCGTTGTGGTGCGACGAGCCACCCTGCATAACCAGGAAGAGATTGACCGAAAAGATATTCGAGTGGGCGACCACGTGGTTGTCCGGCGTCAGGGCGATGTCATTCCCGCGGTGGTAGCGGTGCTGACGGAAATGCGGGAGGGTTCCGAACGCAAATTCACGCTCCCCTCCGAATGTCCGATTTGCGGTGCTCCGGCTGAGCGTGAGTCTGAAGAGGATACGGCAATTCGCTGCAGCAGCTCGTCCTGCCCTGCCAAGCTGACTCAGCGCCTGAAGCACTTTGTCAGTCGTCTGGCCTTCGATATTGAAGGCGTCGGAGAGAAACTTATTGAGCAGTTAGTCGCTTCCGAGCGTTTACGGGCTATCGATGATGTATTCAGTCTGCAGCATGAGGAGCTCGCCAGCTTAGAGCGGATGGGCGATAAATCAGCGCAAAACATCATTGATGCGCTGGAGCGGAGTAAGAGTATCTCCTTTTCTAAGTTCGTATACGCGCTTGGTATCCGGCACGTGGGAGAAGAAACGTCCCGATCACTCGCAAAGCACTTTGCGTCCCTGTCCGACTTGACGGAGGCTTCCGCGGAGGAGCTTGAATCGATTGAGGATATCGGGCCGAAGGTTGCCGCGGCTTTGCGTGACTATTTCAGTAGTTCGGAGGAGTTGAAGAGTATCGAACGACTTTTGGCCCATGGTGTGACCATAGAGTATGGATCGAGCAGAAGCCCTGCAGGCGGGGGGGACGGTGTATTTGCCGGGAAAAAAGTTGTGCTGACGGGAACGCTCAAGGAAATGACTCGTGGCGAAGCCAAGGAACACATAGAGTCTCTTGGAGGGAAAGTCACTGGTTCAGTGAGTGCTTCGACCGATTATCTGGTGTATGGCGAAAAGGCGGGCTCCAAACTAAGTAAGGCAGAGAGTCTTGGAGTGAGGCTTCTGACCGAGGAAGAGTTTCTCACCTACTTGAAGTGAGTTTCGATGTTATGAAACCAGAGACTCAAAAACCCTGGTAACAGCCGCACGCAGCTCATCGATGCTTTTATCGTTTTCGATAATATGTGTTGCCTGTTTTCGCTTAATGTCGAGGGATGTTTGGGAATCGATTCGTCTGATTGCTTCCGCCTCTGAGAAGCCGTCGCGCTTCATAATCCGTTTGATGCAGAGGTCTCGTGGTGCCGCGACAAGCACGACATTCTGGAACCCGAAGGAGTCCAGGCCCGCCTCAAAAAACAAGGGGCAGTCATAGATAAGCAATGGGGTGTCGGTATCCAGTGCCGCGATAAATGATGCCCGAGCAGCCTCTTGTATGAGTGGATGGGTAATGCTCTCGAGCAGTTTGCGGCGAGATTCTTCCTTGAAAACCTCTGCCCCCAGTCGTTTTCTGTCGATGTCTCCGTCCGTGGTGAGAACGTCGGGCCCGAATTCTCGTACGACCGATTCATACCCGGGTGTACCCTGCTGGACGACCGCACGAGCAATAGCATCAGCGGACACCAGTGTGGCCCCGTTTTCCCGGAAAAATTCAGCGGCGAGCGACTTTCCGGAGCCAATAACGCCAGTGAGGGCGGTCACCTTGTTGTAGGGATACGACATTTGCTCTCGTTCCTGTGAAATAGAAGGAATCACTAATCATAACCGGGACCCGGATATGAGCTCAACAAAAATCAGTAAATCAGTGTTTTTTACGAGTATTCTGTATTGTTGAGGTAGAGAAGGCGGATAATGGCCAAAATGCCGTGATCCGCAGCGCTATTTTCAGCCGTCAGAATCGCCACAACACCAATTATCTGATAGTGTTTCCCGTCGTTTCTCCTCTGTTCTACACGTAACAATTTTTGCATATATTTAGCTGAATTATAATAGTGTCTCCCGTCTCATGGTACTCTCTGGCATCCGAAAAAATCTAAGGAATATTCTCATGACAAGTGATGGAAATGGTAAGGAATTGTCCGATGTTTCTCCCTCTGCCGAGGAACTCGAGGGCAGTAACGGCGTGTCGACGGCCGAGGGGGACACGAAAGCAGAGCAGGAAGGCGCCATGGCGGCCCCAACCGATGAGACCCCTAACGATGCTACCTTGAATGATGCCAAGGGGAATGATGCCAAGGGGGATGATGCCAAGGGGGATGATGCTAAGGCGGATGTAGCTGCTGCGGCAGAAGATGAAAAAGCAGAGGATGTAGAAGCAAAGCCTGAGCCCCGAAAGGCCGGCAAGGTAGCCATGGGCGTTCGCGGTTCCAAGCGAAGAGTTGATGCCGCGGCTT
>JAUIMJ010000073.1 GCA_030433295.1 bacterium
CGCCGAGCGATACTTCGTCATCGGCTTCGGTGCTAGGTTTTTTGGCCTGGGAGGTTCTTCCCTTCGATCCTCTATCACCCCCGGCAGCTGCCTCTGCGACGCGCTTGCATACCCTTGGCTGTTTGGCGAAGCGTTCTTCCGAGAAAGATATTGCTGCTGTCGGACCCTTAGTGGTTGTTGCTACTGCTGAGGCGCTGGTTCAGCGTCTGGTCCCGCAGGCGGAACTTCTTGAAAATGTTCGGCGTCTACAGGTAGGGCAGGAACTCGATCGTGATGAACTTATCGCCTGGCTTGATGCTGGTGGTTATAGCAGAACGAGTTTGGTTGAAGAGAGCGGGCAGATGGCGGTGCGAGGGGCGGTTGTGGACTTCTTTCCGCCCGGTAGCCCGCGCCCCATACGGATTGAGCTGTTCGATGATGTCGTTGACTCCATTCGACCTTTTGAGTCTTCAGATCAGCGCTCCTGCTCAGCCCTCGATAGTTTTGAAATATTTCCCGTCCGCGAAGTGTTTGGTGATTTCTCAGAAGAGAGAAATCCTTTTGCGGCACTGCGCGCTCGTGCGTCGGACTTGTCTATTCCTCAGACCCTCGTTAAGCCGATCGAGGCTGCGCTAAGCAGTGGTGCGCCCTGGCCTGGCCTTGAGCATTTGCAACCACTTCTCTTCTCCTCTATGGACGCACTTTGGGACTATCTACCGGAGGACACTGTTGTCGCGCTGATAGATGAAGCCGGGATTGAGGCAGCCTGCGATACCTTCGAAGAAGTGGTGCAGGAGCGGGAGCGTTCGGCTGAGCGCGAAGGGAGACTTTTTCCCGCGCCCCGCGATACCTTCCTGGAGAGTAGGGAAGTCCTTGGTGAACTGAGAGAGCGGGGCTCTTTGCGGTTTGAGGCCTCGTCTTTCTTCGATCGACCCGACGATCTTGAGGTCGATTCTCTCGGGGCGCTGACGCCAAAGCGAGCCAGACTCTTTACCAACGCGAAACTCGCAACAGCCCTCCAGGTTGAAAGGACCAAAGCGCGTCCCCTGCAGCCTCTCGCTGCTGAAATCGAACTTCGATTAAGAGATGGAGTCGATGTGGTCTTTGTTGCAGCTTCGCAGAAACGGGCCCAGAGACTTAGCGAGGTCGTAGGGAACTATGGAATTGATGCCGAGTTGTATCCGGGGACCTTCGGCGAATGGCGGGATAGCAGAGGGGGGCATAGCAAGACTGCTCGCTGTTTCGTCCTGCTTGGAGAGATATCATCAGGTTTTCGTGATGAGAAATCCGGCTTCATGGTTATTTCGGAGCGAGAACTTTTTCCGGAGACAAGTGCTCGCCCCACGACATCCAGACCAAATTCCGTTCGACGGTTCCTTGGCTCTGCTTCGCAGCTAAATGAAGATGATTATGTGGTTCATGTCGACTACGGTATTGGATTGTATCGCGGCTTGCGGCAGATGTCGGTGGAGTCCAAGATTGGGGACTTTCTTGAGCTGGAGTACGCCAACAATGCCAAGTTATTTGTTCCGGTAGAGAATATTGGCAAGGTTCAAAAATACAGTGCCGCAGAGGGAGTAAAACCCAGCTTATCGAAGTTGGGAGGCAAAACCTGGGACAAGACCAAGCGAAAGGTTCAGGAAAATGTGGCGCAGCTTGCCGGACAATTGCTGCAGACCATGGCCACACGCGAGCTGGATACCGGTTTCTCGTTCGGAGAGGAAACTGCCGAGGATGTCGACTTCGCTGCCGCGTTCCCCTTTGAGGAGACTGCGGACCAGAGCAGCGCAATTAACGATGTGCTTTCGGATATGTCGAGTGCTCGCACGATGGACCGCCTGGTCTGCGGAGATGTGGGCTACGGAAAGACAGAAGTTGCGATGCGAGCAGCATTCAAGGCCGCATCAGCGGGAAAGCAGACCGCATTACTTGTTCCGACAACCGTACTTGCTGAACAGCATTACCATTCATTTCTTGAGCGATTCGCAGGAACGGCTGTAGAAATTCGCTGTGTGTCGCGTTTCTTTAAGCCAGCGGAGAACAAGGAAACTCTTGCCGCGGTAGCCGCTGGCACGGTCGATATCGTGATCGGCACGCACCGTTTGCTGCAGAAGGACGTTGCCTTTGCCGATCTCGGTCTGCTCATCATCGATGAGGAACATCGCTTTGGTGTTGCTCATAAGGAGAAGATGAAGCGATTAAAGAGCGACATCGATATCCTGACGCTCACCGCAACTCCCATCCCGAGAACCTTACACATGTCTCTTTCGGGCATCCGGGATCTTAGTCTGATTGAAACTCCGCCAGTGAACCGACAGGTCATTCGAACGTATCTCGCAACGTATGAAGATGGCATTGTGCGCGAAGCGATCATGCGGGAGTTGGGCCGAGGGGGGCAGGTATTCTATATCCATAATCGTGTAAAAAGTATTGCTCTTGTTGCCGATGAGTTGCAGGAACTGGTGCCGCAGGCGCGAATTGCTTTTGGCCACGGGCAGATGAAAGACAAAGAGCTGGAGGCGGTGATGCATCGCTTTGTCGCTCATGAAATAGATATCCTCGTTTCCACGACGATTGTTGAATCCGGTCTGGATATACCAAACGCAAATACGATTATCATTCGGCATGCGGATCGCTTCGGTCTTGCTGAGCTCTACCAGTTGCGAGGACGAGTCGGGCGCAGTGCTCGACGCGCGTATGCGTACTTGCTGGTTTCGGATCCCAAAACGCTGACCGGGGATGCGCGTAAGCGCCTTGAGGTCTTGCGATCGCTTGATGATCTGGGCGTTGGTTTTCGCCTGGCCTTGCAGGACATGGAGATTCGAGGAGCCGGCAATCTTCTTGGAAAGGATCAGTCCGGTCAGATTGCCATGGTTGGCTACGAGTTGTACTCGCGCGTTCTGAAGGAGGCGGTTGAGGAGCTCAAGCGCCAGCGGAGCAAAGATGCTGATGATTCCGGTCCGCGCATGCCGGAAGTGGATCCCGAAGTTAAAATTGGTTTTCCCGCCCATATACCTCCGTCATACATTCCCGATATCGCAGAGCGACTCATCTTGTATCAGCGCTTGATTGAACTTCGCTCCCCGGAAGACGGATACGGTATTCTTGAAGAGATTCAGGACAGGTTTGGTCGACCGCCTGAAGATGTGCACATACTGCTCGAGCTAATGGTATTTCGTGGAATCCTTAAGCGCGCTTCGGTACTTAGAGCCAGTTACCGAGATGAGGTGTTGAGTGTGCAGTTCCATCCCGAAACACCACTGGATTTGGAGAGAGTCCGGGCGGTTCTGAAAACAAGCGACGGCGTTCGCCTGTCAAATGCAGGTGTGCTGACAATAGATCTCGAGGGGGTCGAGGTGGAGAGTCCTCGAGTGCTTCGCACCCAGTTGCAGAGGATCTTGAAGGATTTTGGCGTCCTTATGTAGTCTGGTCGACGAAATGGGGGATGAGGCGTAGACTGTGAATGCTGAGGAATAAAGAGGGAAGAACATGTCACAATTACAGCAGGCGCTACGATCTCTGGAAGATACCTTCGGTCGACGGTTTAACGCTACATCTGCGATGCGAGAGAGTCACGGGCGTGATGAATCCTGGCACGAGGCGGCCCTTCCCGATGCAGTGGTGTTCCCCGAATCAAGCGCCGAAGTGCAGCGAATTGTATCGGTCTGTGCGGAGTACGGAGTGCCGATAGTCCCCTGGGGTACGGGAACCGGTTTGGAGGGTGCGGTGTGTGCAGTTCGTGGAGGAGTGTCGGTAGATCTCTCCGAGATGAACAATATTGTCGCGGTTCACCCTGAAGATCTCGACGCCGTCGTGCAGCCGGCAGTGACGCACCGAGCCCTCAATCAGCATCTTAAGACAAGTGGTCTGTTTTTCCCCGTGGATCCGGGTGCCGACGCCTCGCTGGGAGGTATGGCTGCTACCCGTGCGAGTGGAACGAACGCCGTTCGCTACGGGACGATGAGGGAGAATGTGCTCGCCCTGGAAGTCGTTCTGGCTGACGGACGGATTATTCGAACGGGAACCCGCGCAAAAAAATCATCAGCCGGTTACGATCTCACTCGTCTTTTTGTGGGCTCCGAAGGAACGCTCGGAATTATTACCGAGCTTTCTTTACGGCTCTTTGGGACGCCAGAGTCGATTGCGGTAGCCGTATGTCCTTTCGAGACGCTTGAGGGAGCGGTTGAGACGGTGATAGCGACTATTCAGTCGGGTATTCCCGTCGCGCGAATAGAGCTACTCGACGAACTTCAGATAAAAAGCATAAACGATTTTTCGGGTTTAAGCCTTCCTGAAAAAAATACTTTGTTTTTGGAGTTTCACGGGAGTGAGAATTCTACCGAGGAGCAGGCGCTTTTTGTTGAGGCTCTGGCATCGGAGTGCGGTGGTGGGGATTTTCAGTGGCGAACAAAAACTGAGGAGCGTCAGGAGTTGTGGCGGGCCCGGCATAATGTTGCCTACGCCTGTAAGAAACTGAGGCCCGGTGCCGAACTATGGGCGACCGATGTATGTGTTCCTATTTCTCGCCTGGCGGAGTGCATATTGGAGACCAAGAAGGATTTGGAAAAAACCTCGCTTCTGGCGCCCCTTGTAGGGCATGTCGGGGACGGGAATTTCCATCTTACCATTCTTGTGAAACCCGAAATCGCGTCGGAGGTTGAAGAAGCGAAGCGCCTCAATCAGCGCCTTGTAGAGCGGGCGATTGCCATGGATGGGACCTGTACGGGAGAGCACGGCGTGGGCCTGGGAAAGAGGGAATACCTGCTCAAGGAGCATGGCGAGGGCCTTAGTGTGATGAAAACCCTCAAGGATGCTCTTGACCCACAGGGGCTGATGAATCCCGGGAAGATTTTTCTAGAATCCTGAGTAAGGAGTGTGCACAGCACATGCCGTAAAGTATGTGCCCCAATTCCCGCTTGGTGTCGTGGGTTGGAGCGGCACAAGAAGAGACATCGACCCCCAGAAACCGTAATTTGAAACGGAAGAGGGAAGATGTCTCAGATGTGCGGCTCAACGTCTGGCAAGTGAGCACTATTGTCCTAGTTGGCTCGGTGGGGGGCCGCAACGGTTTCCGCTGCTTACTCGATTGATATGCTCCCCGAGACTTGGGTGTCTTCGTCGACCAAGGTGCGCCAATGACCTGCCGTTCTCCTCTGTCGTCCGTCCTTCGTCGTCGGAGTTCGTAACGAATGCTGCGGAGACATCGGAAGACGAATCCGTAGTTTGCAGAGCGCCTGGCGATCCGGCGGTGCGAACCCAGAACATGCTGGGAAACAGTGCGCTGAGAATCACGAGTACGACGGCGATTGAGACAAGAAGCAGGAGCAAGTCAACTCCGTCTTTCAAGCCAAAGAAGTAGATGTAGAACGCGGCCACCCCGACGACGGGGACGTAGCGCATTCTCGAACCAAATAGTGGTGCTCTTTCCTCGGATGGAGTGGAGCTCATGTGAGATACCTTTACGTTAGAACTGGAAGAGATACCGGAAAGGAGGTGCTTCCCTGGATGGGACTACGAAACGTTGGGTAGGTTTCTGAAACACTGAGGTCATTGCAACTGAGAAAGAGCGTATCAGGCTTCTCAGTATTCCCTCTTCACAAAAACAAAACTCAAAGACCTTCGTGTGGGTCGATGCCAACGCCGGAGCGCCACACGTGGCGTACCGGGGCGGGTGAATCCTACATTAAACGGCTATGGATAGCAATTTACCGCAAGAAATGTCTCCTCGTGAGAGCGCTGCATTTGTTCACCCTTTCTCGATACTTACACTGATCGTCCTTCGCTGGCTTTACACAGATACCATAGCAGGATGTTCGGCTTGAGTGGCGTCTGGTGGCGTGTTCTAATGCCATCTCTAAATGAGTTCGGAGCCGGATTTGTGGACTACTATTTGATCAGAGAAAACGCTGGATGCGGCCGCGGTATCGAGGGGAGGGATTCTCTGGCCATGCGCTACTCTCGTGCGCTTGCGGCATACACTGCAGACCCTCAATCCACGACTCGAAGGAGCGTGCCTGAATCCCGCTCTATTCCATATCAGGTTCCTGTGAGAGAGCTCGCTCGCACTTATCAGCAAGAGCCCTTTGTTCCAAGTTATGAAGTGTTTACCGGGGAAACTCCGCGAGGGCAGAAGTCCGCGCTGTCGGCATGTCGCCTCTGTGGACGCTACGTGGTGCTTTGGTCCTTCGTCGTCGCCTCTCTGATTTCTCTGGGTATGATTGTTCTTGAAGGTGTCCACAGGGATGATTTTGCGCTGCAAATCGTGAACGGGGAAGGATGGAAGCTTAGTCGGAGGGAGGGATTGAGAACTTATGCCGATTTCTCCGGAGAGAAGTCTGACAGCGGGTATGCTTTTATCCTGAATTAAGTTCCAGACTTCTGTGCCTGCTCTGTTGCTTTCTCGTGACATTCTTACGCCAAAGCTCTTAAATGAGGGAAACATACTGCCGATTTTGGCGCTCACGCGCTTGTCTCCGGCCTTTTCCGACAATATACTGTCCGGGCGATTCCCTTGGGATCCCGATTTTAGCAAGGTCTTAGTTCAGCAGTGCGATGCTATGATACGTGATGTGCTGCGAGGCCTTTTTGTTACTTGCTTTGCGTTTTTGTGGTCTCTTTAGGGAAACCTGAAGGTGCTTCTACTTTTTAACGCAGTCAGATTTTTAACGTAGTCAGAGAAAAACGATGTTCGATACGGAATTCTTTCGTGGTGCTTTTTTTGTTATGCGATCGCTTTTTTGTGCGCGGATGCTGTCCATTTGTTTGCTATCGCAGCTACTCTTTCTTTCGAGTGAAAGCGGCCCGACGGCCTTCGCTGAGGTGCCGATCGCTGAGCGCGGGATAGTTCTCGACATGGTGTTGGCTTCGGTGGATGGGGAGCCGCTGACCGTGAGCGACCTGAGAAAGTATGCCAGATCTCGTGGCGGTGATTTGCCGGAAGATATTCACGATGGAAGTTTCGAAGTCAGAAAAATCCTTCGGGAACTCGTCCTGCAAAACCTTTTGCAGAGGGAGGCTCAGGCTGCCGGAATTGAGGTGAGCGAGGAAGAAGTGAATGCGTACGTGGCTGAGATCATGAGCCAGAATGAAGTCGACAAAGAGCAGTTCAAAAAACTCTTAGGAGAACGAGGTATTGATTATGAGCAGTACATCGGTCAGGTGCGGGATGATATTATCCGAGCACGTGTTGTGTCAGCGCAGATACGAGCGAGAGTGAATATTCTGGATGAAGACGTTGCTCGCTATTTGAAGAAACATCCGGGAACTATGCCGAAGCCAGGTATGGTGTGGTTGCACGAGATATTTGTTCCCACGGCTGGCGGCCAGGAAGGAGCTGCGCGCTCAGAAGTTCACGCGATGCGAGGAGCCTTGCTCGGCGGTGCACGTTGGGAGGCCGCTGGCCGAGATTTTTACAAGAACGTTGGTTATGTTCTGGTGTCGGAACTTCGAGAGGAGTTTCAGCCCGTCCTTGAGAAAATAGAAATAGACGAGGTCAGTGAAGTAGTTTCCAGTACTCGTGGATATCATATTTTCATGATCTCCAGTCGGGTCCCGGAAGAGGGTCTCACTCTGGACGAGGTTGCAGAGGACGATGATGAGGATGAGGGAAAGCGCTCACAGTCCCTTGTCCAAAGTATAGATCCCAGTTTACGTGACCGTATTCGCGATGATGTGTTCAAAGAGCGTTATCAGGCGGAACTCGATGCCTTTTTGAATGATGAACTACCCAAGAAATACCACGTTGAGCTGAAGCTCTAACGCATTCTTCTTAGAAGCGCAGCGAAGAATAGCGTATGTTAGCGGACATAAGTCCGCGCGGGAAAAAAAGCAACTAGAGCTGCCGTAGGATACATCGGGAACCTTTGCTCGTCAGATTGCTTGTCGGATTAATCGTTCGGGCAATCGCTTGCTGAATTGACAAAGATAGGAAATGTAACGTGATTCACAAAGATAAGATTTTCAGGGAATACGATATCCGAGGGGTGGTTGATAGCGATTTTGATGCTGGCTTTGCGCGCGTGCTCGGAATGGCGTTTGCGGCCAAGGTTAACGCGGATCTGGCGTCAGAGCCTGGAATCCTCCGCATTGCGGTGGCGCGAGACTGTCGTGTGAGTGGTGAATCTCTGACATCTGCGCTCATTGAGGGTCTTCGTTTCGGCGGTCTCAATGTTGTTGAATGTGGTATGGGTCCTACGCCGCAGCTCTACTTTACCGTGTATGATCAAGATTTCGACGCAGGGATTCAGGTTACCGGAAGCCATAACCCCTCCGATCAAAATGGATTTAAGATGATGATCGGCAAAACCACACTGAGTGGTGATGCGATTGCGGATCTGAAGCAGCGGGTAGAGGGCCTGGTAGCTTCGGGAAGCGATTGCGCCGATCAGGAGCTTCTCGGAAGTCTTGAGACATATGATGCAAAAACTCCCTACGTAGCTGACCTGATCGAGCGTTCCTCAGGTGTTATGGGGAGTCGTCGTTTAAAGGTAGTCGTCGATTCCGGGAACGGCGTCGGTGGACTTGCGGGGCCTGACGTTCTTAAAGGTCTTGGTTGTGATGTTGTGAGTCTCTATGAGGAGCCGGATGGAACCTTCCCCAATCATCACCCGGATCCCACTGTTTTGAGTAACATTGTCGAACTTCGTAAACGGGTCGTTGAAGAGAAGGCGGATTTTGGTATCGGCTATGACGGTGACGCCGATCGCATTGGGGTTGTGGATGAGAAGGGAGAGCCGATTTACGGCGATATGTTGCTCCTTCTGTTCGGGCGGCAAATTCTGAAGGAAGTCTCAACCCCTACGATTATCGGCGACGTAAAGTGCTCCGAAATATTGTTTAGCCAGCTTGAGAA
Organism: bacterium; assembly: GCA_030433295.1. GTDB lineage: Bacteria > Bdellovibrionota_C > UBA2361 > SZUA-149 > SZUA-149 > JAUIMJ01. The sequence continues at coordinate 8,831 of JAUIMJ010000073.1, forward strand.
AGAAGGCGCGAAAGCAGTGATGGCAAAAACGGGTCACAGCCTGATTAAAGCCAAGCTTAAGGAGTTGAAGGCCGAGCTTGCTGGAGAAATGAGCGGGCATATATTTTTCAACCACCGCTTTCTCGGATTTGATGATGCGATCCACGCATCAGCTCGTCTGGCTGAGATTGTCAGCAACACCGATAAGACGGTCAGTGAGCTTCTCGCAGACGTACCCCGAATGGTCTGTACCCCGGAACTCAGGGTTGATTGTCCGGATGAAGTGAAATTTAAAATCGTTTCTGAAGCGCAAAAGGCTTTTCCCGAATACGAAGTGAATACACTCGACGGAATACGAATGAAGTTTCCCGAGGGTTGGGGACTCGTCCGTGCCTCGAATACTCAGGCTGCTCTGGTGATGCGTTTTGAGGCATCGAGTGATGAGCGCCTGCACGAGTATCAGAATATCGTTGAGGGACGAATTGCCGAGATCAAGGAACATCTTCAGGCCGGCCAGGGATAGCGTTGACCGAGCCTGCCCTTCGTTTGGCTTGTGTCTCGCAAACTTCTGAGGGAAGCTGTAGACGCCTCTGAACTGTTCCGCTGTCCGGACGCAGCAGCGCTTTATGCAGGGCTTCCTCTCTGGTCGCGCCCCGATTGAGGGGGGGACGTGTGCAGTATGCCGCGGTTTCCCTGCGGCAGTCGGGAAATGTCGAGATGATACCTGGAGTGGATGTGATGCTCAGAATTGTTGGAGCAGACGAGAACAATCTGCGCCACATCGATTGCGAAATCCCGCGTGGCTGTTTGGTCGCCATAACCGGACCCTCCGGTTCGGGCAAGTCGAGCTTGCTCTTCGACACTATCTATCGTGAGGCACGCTATCACTTTTTGCGTGCCGCAATCCCATCCCAGTCAGCAAAAGGAATGCGCCTTCCGCGAGCAGCCGTGAAAGAAATTGACGGTCTCTCACTTGCCATTGGCGTCGATGCGAGCTTCCCACCAATGAGATCACAGACGAGTTTTGCCTCGTTTGCTGGTCTTTACGCACATGTGCGCCTCTTGTTTCGGCATTTTGCCTGCACCGTGTGTCCCGGGTGTAATTCGGACGTTCGTCGAAGTTCCATGTCGGATATATTGACTTATTTTCGCGGTCTGGAAGAAGGTACCAGAATACGTGTCCTTGCGCCCATTTCCAGAGAGACGCTTGTCGACGGAGAGACGCTGCAAGAGCGTTTAGTGGAAAGCTCAATTCACAGAGTAGTGCTGTCCGACGAACATATTCGAGTTGAAAGTGACTCGTTTGTATCAGCGATGGCTGAACTACAAGACTTGCCTGAAGTTCAGGTATCGGGGCTTGTTGATTCATTCCGATCTGGTCCCGACACCGTTTCGCGCTGCATCGAGGCTGTTGAGCTCGCGCTGGCGTTTTCCTCCGGAGTCGTCGCGCTGGCGACCCTGGATTCTGGCGATGAAGACCTCTGGTGCCCCGAGTATTTTCAGACAGAGGGAAATTGCAACTCCTGTGGCTATGAGCTTCCCTCGATCTCATCAAATTCCTTCTCGTATTATCGAAAAGGCTTTGGCTGTAATGAGTGTCAGGGATACGGTGATATAGATGGCCGAACCTGTAGTCGATGTCATGGTGCGCGCCTCGATCCTGTGGTCCTCAGTCGCCGACTTTTTGGCGCTTCTCTCTCTGAGGTATTGCTTGGCACTGTTGATTTTGTTGCCTCCTGGTCGACCGAGGCCCTTCGTCATCTGGATGGCAGGTCTCCGATACAGTATCAGGCGTTCACAGAACTGGATTCCTTACTCGAGATATTGAAAGAGGTCGATCTGGCGTACCTCACCCTGTCCCGTGCCTTAGTCTCTCTGTCCTCGGGGGAGTTACAGCGAGCGAGGATTGCTCGAGAGATTCGGCAGTCGATGGCTGGAGTATTGTACTGCCTGGATGAGCCCAGTGCGGGTCTGCACCCCCATGATGTAGCTCGCATGATGTCTGTGTTGCGAAATCTCAGCAGGAGAGGAGCAAGCGTACTGTTTATTGATCATGATCCTGGCGCTATCACAGCAGCGGACTTTGTCCTCGAGTTGGGTCCCGGTTCGGGAGTTCGAGGTGGAGCGCTTGTGGCTGCGGCTCCGATATCGGAGTTCCTGAAAGGCGACAGTCTGACCGCACGGTGGATTCAGTCGCTGGGTCCCTCGACGAAACAGACGGCTGAGGTGCGCCCCGAGGGAACGTCAGAGGAATCAGTCTGTGAAACTCAGGTTTCTGATACCTGGTTTTCCTGTCATGGTGTTTCTAAGTTTACGCTTTCGTTGTCAGAGGTTTCTTTCCCCTGCGGCGCACATACCGTAGTCGTCGGTCGTTCCGGTTCTGGTAAGTCGACCTTGTTACGAAGCGTTCTTGGTCCTGCACTTCGTTGCCTGTTAAACAAGAAAAACCCGGAGGCCTCACTCAGCTCGGAAGAGAGAAGAATGTTTGGCGTTTCCCGTATTGACGCGTGGAGCAATTTTAAGCGAGTCGTGGATATTGGTGATATCGCATCAGTTCGGAATAAACGCTCTACCGTTGCTACCCTGAGTAATGTCCTGAAGCCCATCAGAGATCTCTTTAGTATGACACTCGATGCGCGCGTCAGGGGTTATACGTCCGCGCATTTTTCTTTTAACTCTACCGCGGGTCGTTGCCCGGAGTGTCGTGGCGAAGGGTCCAGCCTCCATGTGCTGGAGGATGTCGCTCCGGTTGAAGAGCTGTGTTCTCTGTGTCGAGGAGAGCGCTATCGTCGGGAGGTGCTGGATGTCCGCTACAAGGGCCTCAATATTGTGGATGCGCTTTCGCTCAGCATACGGGAAGCTCTGGAGCTTTTTTCAAACATCCCGAGGCTTGGGGACTGCCTGGCGGTGCTGGAGCAAAGTGGTCTCGGGTACCTTTCTTTAAACCAGCGTTCTGACACCCTTTCTACGGGTGAATTGCAGCGTGTCAGGCTCTCCCGCGAGATTTCGGAGAGTAATAAATCTCAGACCTTATATATTTTTGATGAGCCGAGTAGGGGATTGCACGCCGCGGAGGTATCTCTTTTGAATGATATCTTTGCCCGTTTGCTTGAATCGGGTTCGACTATCCTCACGATTGAGCACAATTCCCAGGTGGTCCGAGCGGCGGATTATGTCGTTGCGCTTGGGGTAGTTCCCGATACCCGGGGTGAAACTTCCTTAACATGCGGTTCTGTTGAGAGTGTTGCGCCAAGAGTTGGCTTCGATGTTTGAGGCGGCTGCTTGGGTGCTGCGTTTCAGCGCGGGTGCACGATTTGGGAGAGGTACGCACTAAAGCCGCTTCTAATTGCCCCTACTAACCGGCAATTAGAAACGTCCGTAGTTTTTTTGTTCGGGTATATCCGTAGATATCCGACCAGAGGTGAAACTATACTTCTACGGTCCGTTTTCTTGCGAAAAGGGATCGTCGAGCTCAGATTCCAAATCTTCAAGCGCCTCAATGGCCTCTTCAATATAGGGGATCAGAACTAACGGAAGTATACCTGCCTCCACTGGAAGGAAGTCTGGTCTTTCGTATAAGAAGTTACTCACTAACCAATCCAAATCTGGATCATCGGCTTCGTGTGGGTAGAATGGTCTTGCCATAGTACAACCTTCTCCTCCATGAGCTACTACAAACCTTAAGAAATTAGTACCACTGGGGAAAGTGCTTGCAGAGACTTCCGTGCTGCTACAAGAGCTGTTTCCTAATGAGAAGTATCGTCGACGCAGTTTTCAAACTTTAGAATTAGGAGCGGAGAATTTGCATTTGCTTGAAAAAAACTCGTGTAGCTCAGGCGATTAGCGTAGGTTTTGGCTGATTCGTACAAAAGTGTACGAATATCCTACCTTCTGAACAAATTCGGGCATTTCGCTATTCCCTGCCGACGGGAGACGGAATCATGTGGAAATGCCTTCACTTAGGGTCTAGTGAGCCAACAATTTGTGAACTTTTGAGTTTGCCCCGATGTGTGAAGCGAGGAAAAACCATGGCACGAAACAACCGATCAGGGGCCAGTTCCATGGTTTTTCTCAAGGAACGACCCAAAAAAAGATAAAAAACATTCTCGTGTGATTCCGAGATTGTTTCACTACATCTCTCTGATGTGCTGTCGAACATACGCGAGAATTGTCTCCAACGTAACATCGGATGCAACTTCATTTTCCTGGTCTACGTTACCGCCAAGGCGATTCCAGGCGGAGTTGTTTCGGTTGAGGCCATCTCTCGAAAACTCGTCGAGTAGGAATTGCTGTAGGTCCCGCCAGGCACTTGCGTCATCGGCAAAGTTGAATGCGGGAATGTAGAGCTCAATCTGCTCATCGACAATGAAGTCTGGGTATCTCCTGAGGATCACGTCAACGAAACGCCTTTCAACACTCATGTAACAGAACTCCTTTTTTCTGAGGGCATGGGGTGCGACGAACGCATTGCTCACCTGGCAGGAGGTTCCAGGGCAACTGCATTCGCTACATCCCATGGGTCTCATACGACAGAGCTTTACGGGGTGATGAGGAAGGAATGAATGTACGGGCAGAGGGATATGAAAACCAATGGTGCCATGGTTTTGGCTGAGCCTGGGAATGTCAGCTAAAACCATGCAAGCATAGCACGTGCTACATTTTTTTGCGGGAAGGGCCAAAGGCTGGCCCTTCATCACGGAAGACTACAAAGAGCGGACGGGGCTCAGGAATAATACGTAGCGCAGATTGTGTCAAACAAAGTAAGGACCCCTTACGCTCGCTATTCAGCAGCCTTAGCAGCAGTGGTCTTTTTACTCGTTTTCTTGCTGCTGGCCTTCTTTGTCGTCGTTTTTTTGCCGCTTGCTTTCTTGGTAGTGGTCTTCTTCTTTGTCGTCGTTTTCTTCTTGGCGCTGGCCTTTTTAGTAGTGCTTTTGCTTCCGGACTTACGTCGGCTTTTCTTAGCACCTACCTTGCTGGCTCTCGCCTCCAGAAGATCTACTGCCTCCTGCATGCTGAGATTTTCAGGGTCAATACCCTTTGGAAGCGAAGCATTAATCTCCCCGTCGGTTACGTAGGGACCGTAACGACCGCTGAGGATCTTGAGCGGCTTTTCGCTAACCGGATGTGGCCCCATATCCTTCAGTTCTTTGGGCTTTGCGGCTGCTCGACCTCGCTTGGGTTGCTTGAGAAGCTCCAGTGCCTGCTCGAGTGTGATATCGAGCGGAGAGAGTTCCTCGAGGTTGATCGATCGGGTTTCACTGCCGCTTTTAACATACGGCCCAAAGCGACCATTTGCCGCAACCACGGATTCTTTGGTCTCAGGGTGCTCGCCGAGCGTTCGTGGTAGGGATAGAAGCTTTACCGCATATTCGAGGTTGGCATCTTCCGGTGTGGCATTAGACAGAAGCGAAGCCATCTTTGGCTTGATCTTCTCGCCGTTCTCATCGGTGCCATCACCTAACTGAACATATGGACCATAGGGGCCGCTCTTCAGGAATATCGGCTCACCGGTCTCGGGCTGCATTCCCAGGGATTCTGGTTCCCGGGAGGCATCTTCGAGTAGCTTGGACGCTATCGGTAGTGTCAGCTCATCGGGCAGCTGCTGATCGGGTACACTTACTCGCTGCTCGCCGTTAGTGATAAAGGGGCCGTACCGTCCGATGCGAACTTCAACAAGACGATCCTTCTCGTCCTGTCCGATAGGAATTCCGCAAACTTCACGGGGGTCGATTTTCTCTTCTCCGGTTTCAACCAGGGGTCGTAGTCCGGCGAATTCGCCACCGAAGTAGAAGTTATTCAGATACGCAGTGTTCTCAGCCTCACCACGCGAGATCGCATCGAGATCGTCCTCGAGCCTTGCGGTGAATTCGTAATCGAGCAGTCTGGAGAAATGCTTCTCCAGCAGACCGACAACTGCGATTGCCGTGAATGTTGGAACCAGCGCTGATCCCTTCTTGAAGGCGTACTGCCTGTTGAGAACGAGCTGTACGATTGAGGCCCAGGTACTCGGACGTCCTATCCCACGAGCTTCAAGCTCGCGGATGAGGCTTCCTTCCGTGAAGCGTGCTGGTGGCTGTGTATGATGTTCTACAGAATCAACAACCTCGGTGTTTACATTTTCCCCAACGCTTACCTTTGGAAGGATACGTTCGCGGTCTGCGAGTTCAGCATCCGGATCGTCGGACCCCTCTACATAGGCACGAAGGAAACCGGGAAACTCAATAGTTTTGCCCGAGGCTCTAAAGCGTGCGTCGGCAGATTCTATATGCACTGAGATATGCGTTCCACGAGCATTCTCCATCTGACTGGCAACGGTGCGCTTCCAGATTAACTCGTAGAGTTTCGAGGCTTCCGCTCCAAGAGCTTTCTTCACATCCTCCATTGAAGTGAAGGATTCCCCGGCTGGTCGAATCGCCTCATGCGCCTCTTGAGCATTTTTTACTTTGGTTGCGTATTTGCGAGGTGCTGCCGGAAGGTAGTCGTCCCCATATTCTCGCTTGATCAGGCTTCTTGCCGCATCAAGGGCCTGGTCGGAGAGGGTAGTAGAGTCGGTTCTCATGTAGGTGATGAAACCGTTTTCGTACAATTGCTGAGCTATACGCATCGTTCGCTGCGCAGCAAAGCGCAGTTTTCGGTTCGCTTCCATCTGAAGCGAACTCGTTACGAAAGGCGCAGGGGGCGAGGAGGAAAACGGCTTTTCCTCGACAGAGGTTACCGTTGCCGTCGCAGCCAGAACTTTTTCCTGCAGCTCTTTCGCCTGTTCACCGCTCAGGAGGGTAACTTTTGAAGGGTCTTTCAGACGTCCCGTATCCGGATCGAAATCCTTACCGGTAGCGATGCGCTGGTTGTTTACGTGAGTAAGCTCAGCTTCAATCTGTCCACTTTTATCGCTCTTCTCAAAGACGCTTTTGAGGCTCCAGTAGCTGGCACGCGTAAAGCTTATTCGCTCCCGTTCACGTTCTACGAGAAGACGGACGGCAACACTCTGCACTCGCCCGGCGCTCAGTCCGCGAGCCATTTTTTTCCAGAGCAGTGGGCTGACTTCGTAGCCGAAAAGCCTGTCTACAATTCGCCGCGTTTCCTGCGCACGAACGAGGTTTGAATCGATTTCTCTGGTGGCATCCAGGGCCTTATCGATGGCGTCTTTGGTTATCTCGTGAAAGACAAGCCGCTTTGCCGGGATCTTGGGATTAAGTGCTTCAAGCAGGTGCCACGAAATAGATTCTCCCTCGCGATCTTCATCCGTTGCGAGAAGAAGAATATCAGCCTTTTTTAGGGCTTCTTTAAGTTGTTTTACGTGATCTTTCTTCTCTTTTGGAATGACATACAGTGGTTCGAAACCGTCGTTAACGTTCACCCCGAGTTTAGCCCAGGCCTCTTTTTTTAATTTTGCCGGTATCTCAGATGCGCTGTTCGGCAGGTCGCGGATATGGCCGTTTGAGGCTTTTACAATGAAGTCTTTGCCTAAGAATTTGGTAATTGTTTTCGCTTTGGTGGGTGACTCAACAATTACGAGTGATTTTGATGCCATAGGTTTTCCGGGTGGTGGATAAGCATTTCTCTGCTTCAGGGTTTGAGCACGGAAACAATTTTCGAAGCTCGCTTGTTTTAAAGATTTCTTTGGCTGGCTTGCTATGCAGCCCGACGAATAATCCCCCTGATATAATAGTAAAATGTTTGGCTGTACATCGCCGTTTTAGGGGCTTAGCACATTCGTGAAGCAGCGTAAAAGAGCTGTGGGCGCCAAAAAACGGTGAGGAGAGCGGACCACGCTGGAAAAACGCCAATATTACAGGAGCTTAACTCGATCAAGCTAATGAGCACGAAAGCGAAGTATTCTTGCATAACCTTATAAGTGTGCCGAAAGTTTAGTGTTTCAGCGTGGTGTTCCAGATTTCCTGGGGGAAAACTAGGGAAACTCGCCAGCTAATGGAAGAGTGAGTATGGCAGGTATTGGGGATTTAATTCAGGTCATAGTTAGTTGTTCCGTCGAGCTCGGCGGTAACGGAGTAATACACGGCAGTAAGAATGCCCTGCTCGCTGGCGCGCGTAAGATAGGATGGGCCAGTGGAGGTGGCGGGCGCCAGGGGAAGCGATTTGCCGGGCATAGTCTCGCCGGAAAGAGTCTTGCCTCTGGAGGTTGTCGTAAAGTTCGCGGCGGATTGCACAATTACAATCCCAAAGCGGACTATATGAACCGCACAACCAATCCCTATAAGCAGGCCCTAAAGTCGGGAAGCGGTGTAGGCGGTGGTGGCTATAAGTCGAACAACGGGCCA
>JAUIMJ010000401.1 GCA_030433295.1 bacterium
TTAGAGAAGCGTACAACTCTGAAAGTTGCCTCCCCGCCCCGCGCTCAGTATATCTGTCTTTTGGTCACGCCAATGGCGTGACAATATACCCCTAATCTATTGCGAGGAACGGCTGACGCCGTACTTTTAATCGTTAGGGGTATATACCCCAATAAAACAGCTATATGACCTCAGGGAAATTGTCATTGGATGAAAGTAGTGAGCTATTGTCTCATACCTGCTCTGGATTTCCCCTCCCGCAGAGACCTGGATTTGCGCAGCCATGAAAAATGCAAGAGATCTTGCAAATTTACTATTCCACGCTATGCTCAGGGGGAATTCGGATCTTTCTCGCTTTCCATTCGATATTGCGTCACTGGCCTTCACAGTTTTTTGGAAGCTGCTTCCGATACCCATCGATACTCCTCTCTGAAAACCTGTGAAAGCTGAGTTTGAGGTTTTACCGTCAGGTATGCCTGCTGACGCCTGTTCTTCTCCACCATTGCCCGATGCGCGGGGTTTCTGCTGGAGCGGAATAGGCGACAGTGTGGCAATTTCTGCCAGATGATTCCGTTCGTTTCGCCTGTCGCCTGGCGAAACACTGTTACTAGAAGGAGTGTGTATGGACCGCGCGAAACGTGAAGACGGAGGAGGTCGCGCAGCTCCCGACGATGCGATGGCACATGTGGAGTCTCGCACTGGCCTTGGTATCGAGCGAAGCGCAGATACCGGTCAGGCGATTCTCGTGCTCGAGCGTCCTGAGGGAGCTCGTCATGAAGCGCTGGATGGCCTGGAATTCCTGGTCGGCAGCATCATCGGCGAGCCGGTCTCGATCGCAGCCGTTGGCTAGTGATTTCGTTTCTGTAAGGTAACGCTTCGCACCTGATACGTGACGAAGCCGTACATACAGAGGTGGGTCCCTGCAGCTTTGCCTGGGCCCACCATTCTTTCTTCTCTGTTTGTTTTGCTCTGGGTTCCCTGCTCCGTCAGGAGGTTTTCTCCACGAGGTTATGACTCAGCTTTCTCCAAATCTTTGCGCGACTCAGCGATTCGAAGTGTTTCATTCGTTCTTGGGTAGAAATAGCGAACCTGCGTGCTAGGATCTGTTTCCCCGAAGAGATCGGCTACTAGTCGAGGTGGAGTTTGAGGTCGTCGCCTGAGTCTTTTGGCTTGCCGTTCTTACTGCCGGAGCTGAAGGCATTCTTCTCTTCACTCAAGGCCCCGTCTTCAGCGAGTTTGATGCGTAGTCGAAGGTTGTTTGCGCTATCAGCATTCTTCAAGGCGACTTCGAGGCTGACCTTTCCTTCCTGGTAGAGCTGAAAGAGATGCTGGTCAAATGTCTGCATGCCAACGGTAGTACCCTTTTCCATCGCCTCTTTGATCTCAGTGACATCCCCTTTGTGGATCAGGTCTTTTACTCGTGGGCTGCCAAGGAGAATCTCAACGGCAGCAGCTCTGTTGCCTTCCACCGTCTTGACGAGTCGCTGACTCACAATCGCACGTAAGTTCAGACTGAGCTGCATGTAGATCTGCTTGTGCCGTTCCGGGGGAAAGAAGTTCATAATTCTTTCCATCGCCTGATCCGCATTGTTCGAGTGAAGCGTAGCAAGGCAAAGGTGTCCGGTTTCGGCAAAGGTGATTGCAGCTTCCATGGTTTCCGTGTCACGGACCTCTCCGATAAGAATCACGTCAGGAGCCTGTCGTAGCGCGTTTTTCAGCGCGACATGGTAGCTCCCGGTATCCATACCGATTTCTCGCTGTGTGATTATCGATTTCTTGTGGTCGTGAATGAATTCAATCGGATCCTCGATGGTAATAATGTGACCGGCCTGATTGGTATTGCGATAATCAATAAGCGCTGCGAGGCTGGTTGACTTACCAGATCCGGTTGCTCCAACGAAGAGAACGAGACCGCGCTTCGTCATACTGATGTCCTTGATTACCGGAGGTAACTCAAGATCATCGAGGGTTTGGATATTCGTTTTGATTTGTCGAAGTACCATGCCTACGCATCCGCGCTGGCGATAGACGTTTACACGGTAGCGACCGAGACTTGGATAATAAAGGGCGAGATTTTGCTCGTTGGTCTCCTCGAACTCACGCTGTTGCTTTTCACTCATGATGCTGTGCGCAAGTCGTTCGGTATCCTCCGGTTCGAGCAGGCGGTTTCCCGCGGGGCGGACGGTGCCATTTACCCGGTAACACGGAGGGCTCTCGATCGTAATGTAGAGATCGGAAGCATCGTGCTCATTCATAACCGTCAGTAGTTTTCGTATATCAAGCATAGGTCTTACCTGGCGTGACTCGCCATTCCGTTCTTGGATCCCACTCCCGGAAGTCCGGTTTCAAACAGATTAGGGTTCCCCGATTTTTCAATAGCGTGCTCTCGAGTGATGAGATTTTTCTCGACCAATTCGACAAGCGAGGCTTCCATGAGGCGCATACCGGCACCCTGGCTCGTTTGGATCGTGCTGGGTAGCTGGTGAATCTTTCCCTCGCGGATGAGGTTTCTCACGGCGCTGGTACCCATCATGATCTCCAGCGCTGCTACTCGACCACCGCCGATTTTCTTGCAGAGTGTCTGAGTAATTACCGCCTGAAGTGACTCCGCCAGCATCGCACGTACCTGCGCCTGCTGATTTGCGGGAAAGACGTCGATAATTCGGTCGATAGTTTTTGGGGCGCTGGAGGTGTGCAGCGTTCCCATAACAAGGTGACCGGTTTCAGCGGCAGTGAGCGCGAGCTGAATCGTTTCCAGGTCGCGCATCTCACCGACCAGAATGATATCCGGATCTTCACGAAGAGCCGCTTTCAGCGCATTAGCGAAACTGTGCGTGTGTGGACCGACCTCTCTCTGGTTCACCAGGCATTTCTTCGATTGATGGACGAATTCAATAGGATCTTCAATGGTGAGAATGTGGTCTTCTTTTTCCTCGTTAAGCTGATTGATCATCGCAGCGAGGGTTGTCGACTTACCCGAACCGGTAGGGCCGGTAACCAGAATCAATCCTTTTTCTTTTCGGGCAACTTTTGCCAGGATTGATGGCATTCCTAACTGCTCAAGCGTCAGAATCGTTGTCGGAATAGTACGGAATACTGCCCCCATACCCCG